>NZ_JBHYJD010000005.1:0-398139 GCF_042740555.1 Nonomuraea sp. NPDC059007
CCTTCGTCGCCATCTCCTGCGACCCGGCCAGCCGCGCTTTCTACGAGCGCAAACGCGCCGAGGGCAAGCGGCACCACCAGGCACTCATCGCCCTGGCCCGCCGCCGCATCAACGTCCTGCACGCCATCTTGCGCACCCGCAAGCCCTACGACCCCGGGCACCAGATCCGCACCGCAGCTTGACAGAAGCATTAGGCAGCCACCTCCCTGGCGGCGAAGTCGCCCTCGATGCCCCAGGCGAGGATCCGCCGCGGCAGGATCAGCATCCACGCCTCCTCGAACGGGAACGGCGCCGCGAGCCGCTCCCCCACTTCCACGCCGCCCTCGTCGAAGGTCCGCGCCACGCCCCTGATCTCGATGCCCCGCGGAGACCACGGCTCGACCGAAGCCAGGTCGTCCACCACGAACGCGACGTCCGGGTGCCGCCGGGCGTCGCGGAACTTCTTGCTGCGAGCCATGCCCGAGCCCGCGACGCCGCCCACGATCAGCCCGCCCGAGCTGGGATCGTAGATCACCCCGACGGGGCGCACCGACGGCCTGCCGTCGGCTCCGGTCGTGGCCAGGCGGCCGAGGGGCTGGCTGGTCAGGTAGGCGATCTCGCCCGGTGTGAATGCGCTCATGGGGACGAGACTGCCGGGCCGTACACGGGAGAGGGAGACCGCCGCAAGCCTGGCTCCCGCAGGGCCACCCTCTACACTCGGGCCATGGGTAACAACGAGCTGGGGGCGTTCCTGCGCGCCCGGCGCGAGGCGGTGCCACCCGAGGCGGTCGGATTCCCGTCGGGAACGCGCCGCCGCACCCCCGGCCTGCGCCGCGCCGAACTGGCCACGGTCGCGGGTGTCAGCGTCGACTACCTCACGCGTCTCGAACAGGGCCGCGACCGGCGCCCGTCCACCGAGATCCTCACCGCGCTCGCCGACGCGCTGTCACTCTCGCCCGACGAACGCATCCACCTGCACCGGCTGCACAAAGCGGATGCCGGCGGCGTCTGCGCGGGCGCCCCGCCGCTCTCCCGCACGCTGCGCCCCACGGTGGAGGCGATGCTGGCCCGCCTGGCCCACACCCCCGCCGTCGTCGTCAACCAGCTCACCGAGATCCTGGCCCACACTCCCGCGTACGCCCGCCTGCTCGGCCCCTTCGGCCTGCTCGACGACGACCCGCCGAACCTGGCCCGCTACCTGTTCACCGACCCCCGCGCCCGCGACGCCTTCCCCGGCTGGACGGAGGTGGCCGCCGAACACGCCGCCGACCTGCGCGCCAGCGCCGCGCTGGGCGACCAGCACGCGGCGCACCTGGCCGGCGAACTGTCCCTGACGGCCGGAGCCACCTTCACCCGGCCCTACGCGAACGTGATGCTCCCCGCCCGCATCGGCACCGAACGATGGGCGCACCCGGAAGGCGAACTCCTGCTCGCCTACGAGACCCTCACGCTGGCGGGCACCGACGACCAGCGCCTGATCGTCTACGTCCCGGCCGACGAGGCGACCACGACCCTGCTGGCCGAGCCCACCCGTACCAGCCTGTCGTAGGACGCCCCGTCCCGGAGCGGTTCACGCCCCGGGACGGGGCGATTCACGCTCCGGACGGGGCGTCAGCGATGCTCAGCCTTGAACGGCTGGTGCTAGAGCCCGAACGGCGCCGCGTACCGGATGGTTCCGGACGGCAGCCCCTCACCGGGCACGAGCGCCATCGCCATCAGCGCCTCGTCGGGCACCTCGAACGTGACCCCGATCCCGTGCTCGGACGCGCGCCCGAACCCGAACCTCGGGTAGTACTCCGGATGCCCGAGGACGACGACGAACCGCTCGCCCATGGCGGCCGCGGCCCGCAGCACGGCCCGCGTGGCGGCCGACCCGGCGCCGGTCTTCTGCCGGTCGGGCCGCACCGAGACCGGCCCCAGGCACAGCGCCGGCGTGTCCCCGATGTGGCACCGGGTGAGCAGCGCGTGGCCGACCGGCCGGTCGTCACCGTCGACCGCGACGACGGACAGCCCGTCGATCCAGGCGGAGTCGGTGCGGAGCGCGTCGAGGAGATCCGCTTCCAGCGGGGTCTCGAACGCCCCCAGAACGATCTCCCGGACAACGGGGACGTCAGCGGTGGTCTCGGCGCGCGTGATCCACTCAGAAGGTGAAGACATGATGGATGAAGATCCGTTTCGTGATGAGTTGACGATGTCCTCCGGCGGGCTCACGCACCCGGCCGGTCAGAACGGCGCGGATCAGGCCATCGTCCGGGACGTGAGGATGCTCCGGACGCTGCGCACGACAGTGGCCCCTGGCGCGGTCATCAACTCACCTCCCTTTCTCTCCGTCTCTCCATTTCGACCGTCCACCCTACCAGCTCTGGAACCTCCTCGCCCCCGCGTGAGGGGGACGAGGAGGCGTGAGTCAGCCGGCCGCGCGCTGCATGATCTCCCGCTCGGTGAGTGGATCGGCCGGGTGATGGCTCAGGCAGTGCGGTGCACGGATCAGAGCTTCAGGGATGCCTGTACTCGCCGCGTAAAACTGTCCGGCCTCCAGGCGCCCGACCCGGTCGGCTCGGCCGCCGCGGGCCTGTGCCAGCGACCTGACCACCGCGATCTGCGTGGGACTGTTCATCCTGCCGATGAACTGGGTGGTGGCGTTGCCCGCGATCTGGTTGTGCAGGCCACGCGGCATCTGGGTGGCGAAGACGAGGCCGAGGCCGTACTTTCTCGCCTGTGACGCCAAGGTCAGGGTGCTGGCCAGCGCCTCGGTCTTGGATCCGGCGGGCACGAGGGACTGCGCCTCGTCCATGACGTAGAGACCGATCAGGGGACGGCCGCGGGCGGGATTCCGCTTGATCCAGGTGAACAGGGAGTTCTGGAGCCCGCTGACGAATCCCGGCCTCGCGTCGTCGTTGAGACCGATGAAGCTGATGACCGAGACACGCGCCCGCTTGCCCGTCGACGGCGTGAGCAAGCGCGCGGGATCCACGGCCTCACCCCCGCCCGCGAACAGCGGATCGTTGATCATCGCCGCGGTCAGGAGCTGTCCCAGCTCGGCTGCGATCTGATCCGCTTTGTCGATCTGGCTGGCCTCGAACGGCAGCGAGGCGAGCATGCCGAGGAAGGCGGTGAAGTCGGCACCGCCGGAACGCGCGAAATGCTCGAGTGCCTGGCGGAGCACCGCCTTCGCCTTGCGTGCCTTGGCGCTCGCCCCCTCGGCGTTCGCCCGGGGAGCGAGCGTCTCCACGGCCAGGCCGAGCGCCGAGTTCAGCTCGTCGCGGTCGTCGAGGACGGCAGCGAAGTCCGGCAGCGGCTGGAAGCTCAGCGGCCGACCCTGTGAACGGCCAGGCGTCCACACCACGATCTCTGCCTCGGTGAAGTAGCGGGCGGCCTTGGCCGCGTCGTTCTCACTCCATCCCGGCGGTGTGGCAGGCCAGGGCTCACCGAGCCTGGCGAGGTCGTTGTTCGGATCAAGCACGATGGACGACACGCCGTGCAGCGCGCATTCCTCCACGAGCCTGCGCAGGAACACGGTCTTGCCGGATCCGGATCCGGCGAAGACCGCCGTGTGGCGCGTCAGGGTGCTGAGCTGCACCACGAGATCGGTGCCGGTGTCCAGCCGCCTGCCGACGGTGATTCCGGCGGCGGCCGTGGGCAGTGCCGTTGCTTCCGGCTCTGGTTCCTCGGGCAGTTCCTGGACCGCTGCTTCGAGGAGGCCGCCCAGGAGTTCGGTACCGCTCGCCGGGCGCCGGGCACGCAACCACGCGTCGAAGGCCGGATCTCGATCACCCTCCATCTGCCTCAGGGCGTCGAAGACCCGTAGGTCGTCAGCGCGCAAGGGCAGTGACCGCCCGCCGCACTCCTCGAGCCGCGCCAGCCGCGCCCTGGTGGTCGGGCCGTCCGACCAGGCCTGGTTGCGCAGGACGACGAAACACCGATCGGGGGTCTCCGGGCTGAGCCCGGATGCCTCGATGCCATCGGTGAGCCGTTTGAGCGCGGCGATGTGGTGCCGTGCGCCGATCACCCGGAACGTCCAGTGCCGCTGCTCCTCCGACTCCGGGTCCAGCGCCTGACGCAATCGCGCGTGCAGGTTCGGTCTACGACCGGGCAGAGGATCGACGGAGAAGACGCGGCCTGCCTCGCCCTGCTCCGTGATCCAGGCATTAAGGCCGGCGCCCAGCAGCGGAGGCGCGAGTTCGTCCTCATGCTCGGGATCGAACGCGTCCGACACGTCAGCCGTGGCACGCAGTTCGGCGAACCGGGTGTCGAGTCGTGCGAGGTGGCTCTCGGGGACGACAGGTTCGGCGTCTGCGGGGAGTGGGCTTGTATGACCCGGTTCGTCCTGGTCGAAACGCTCCAACAGGCCGACCACGCCTTCAGCCCGGCATGCCTCGACATGCTCGCTGATACGGCGCAGCAGCGTTCTGGGCGTGTTACCGGGCGCGGTGTCGAACGCCGACGGAACGATCGGCCAGAGCGGGTGAGGCGGTGTGAACCCGGACTTCGCGAAGGCCTCGGCCAGCCGGCGTTCGACCAGGCTCGTGGCAATCTCCGGGCTGGCGATCGTGGTGAGGATCAGCGAGGTGCGGAACCTGTCCTGCGCCGTTCCGATGGCCCGGTCTTTGATCAAGGTCCACGACGACGGGAGGCAGGCCACCAAGCAAAGCGTTCGCTGGGTGGCGTGCCGCAGCGCCATGAGACCGCCCGCGATCTGGTCGATCACGTCCTTGCGCGGCTCCCCGCCCGGCGACGTGGTCGCGATCTCCGCCCCCTCGCTCGTTCGCGAGTGCTCGAGGAGGGCGTCGATCTGATCGACCGCGATGACGGTAGGGCCGGTGAGGGCGAGGATCATCGACAGTTCGATGGCGATGTCGTGCGGGCTCTTGACCTGCCTGCTCATCCCCCATGCTTGGCGATCTCCTTCTTCCGCCTCCGCGGCGGACATCAGATGATCGTGGCCGACGTCCAGAGCCTGGCCTGACGCGACCGCGTAGAGCGCCATCGCGCGGATCGTGTCCCGGCACCGCAGCAACCGGCGTTCCTTGGCGACCAGGCCATCCACGAGCACGTCGAGGTCTGCGCGCGTCAGAGGCGCTTCACCGTCGAGCGCAGTCCGCATCCGCATGTCGGCCCCGGCGAGGGTGGACAGGGCACGGAGCGCCACCATCGCCTGTACCGGAGCTCCCCGGCCGCCTGCGGAGCGGCCTAGGTCCTCGACCATCGCCCTTGTCGTCTGGCGCCAGAAGTCCTCTCCCGCGCTGAAGTCGACCAGGAAGAAGTAGCCGCCCGCCTGCGCGATCCGGCCCCGGACCCAACCGAGGAGGTGGGTCTTGCCGGCGCCGCCCTCTCCTTGGATCACCACGCCGAGCGGGCTCGTCCCCGAGGAGATCGACGCGTCGTCGATACCGTCGAGGATCAGGCGCTCCGCTCGCGGATGCATGCCGTCGACGTGGAACGGCGGCGGGTTCCAGGCGTGCTCGGCCGTGGCCGCCCAGTCGAGGACGCTGGAGACGGCGTGCAGCGCCCGCATCTCGGCTTCGCTCATGGCGCCTCGATCGCCAGCAGGTGCTTGCTCACACCACCCACGAGGACGGCCGCTTCCCTGTCCTCGTCGGTGAGGGTCTTCTGATCAGCTTCCGGGACCAGATGGACACCCGGGAGGCGTTCCAGCTCGCGCAACGCCGCGTCGACGTTGTCACGAGGCGCGTCACCGAGGAGCGGCCGCAGCCGGCTGAGCAACACCCAGTCCTGTGGCTCGCGGGCAAGCTGCCGGTACGCGCTCCGGATCGCCCCGCCCAGGTCGTCCGCGGACGAAGCGTCCGGCCTGGCCGTGACGACGAACTCCGCGAGGCTCAGGTCCGTCGCGTCCAGGTACCCCTTGATGGTGGCGAGAACGCCGTAGAGCGTACGACCCAGCGGACCGCCGCGTGCCGGGGCTGAGCCGGCCAGCTCCGCGACACACCACGCCCACCCGTCTTCGGTGAGTGTGTGATGGTAAGCCCTGCCCAGCTTCTCGCTCTCCACCAGCTCGAGCTTGTTCAGGCGGCGCCGGGATTCGCCGTCGAGCGCGTTTCCGACGTGGTCCCGCAGTTCGGGGTTGGACGCCGACCCACCCAGCGTCATCAGGCCAAGAAGCAGGGCACGCTCCTGGGCTCGGGAAACGGCGTTCTCCATGATCAGCTCTCCTCGAATGGGGTGTTGGCCAGTTGGGTGAAGCTGGTCGCCTTCAGTTCGAGACGGCCATTGACCTCCATGAGCGTGCCGTGAGCACGCACAGGTGTTCTGTTCCTGTGGGCCTCGACGGCCACGTCGTAGGCCGCCTCGTCGGGCAGGCGCACCCATATCGATCGGCGGGGATCACCGTGCTGGATCGTCACCTCGCCGTGGACGTGCACGCGGAACCGGTCCTGCCCTCCGTTGTCGAACAGCGTGCCGATGAGGCCGGTGACCGAGGCGGTGTCGCGACGCAGGCGTCTCAGCCGGTGCGCGACCCGGCGGAGCAATGTCCCGGTCTCGGCTTCGAAGACCACGGTGCGCGCGGGCACCTCCGAGGGCACCGCACGCGCCCATCGGAACCCGACCTCGAATCTGGTTCCGGGGTCGGTGCCCGCGAAGCGCGCGAGCGCGAGGCAGAGGTCCGCCGACACCCCGTCACGCACCAGATCGTCGAAGACGCTGATGTCGCCGTTCCTGCGCACGGTGGCCGCGGCCTCCTGCAGGAGCACCGCCGCGCGTTGGAGCAGGAACAAGGTACGGCGGGCCAGCAAGGGATCACCGGTCTCGTAGCCGTCCAGAGGGATGCGGACCGTGAGAAGATCGCCCGTCGGGACGATCGGCCCGACTCTGACCCGGGCCAGCAGGTCCCGGACCTCCTTGGGCGCCGCGCCCTCGAACACCGGCCGAGGACCCGTGAGTGCGGCCCGCGCCGCCGCGCTCAAGACCGATTGGGCGCCTGTGAGCGCCGTCACCGCGTCCAGCAGGGCGAATTGCCCGTCCAAGGGCACAACGGGAGCCCGGTACCACTGGACGTCGGCCATGGGTGCGGCGATGTCGGATGCGATTTCCTCGCGGGCGCGGCCTTCCACGCGAGCCAGCAGGTTGAGGATCTCCCTGATCCGCCGCGCCCCGTCGCCGAGGCCGTCCGCGCCCGGCAGCAGTATCTCGTGATCGCCTTCGTGCACCCAGACGGTTGCACCCCGCCACACCTGCGCCTGGCGTGCCCAGCCGGCCGCGGCGAGATAGCTGCCGATGTCGGCGATCGAGAGGTCAGTGGTCACGCGGCCGGCCCGGCGGGTGCGCCGACGAGCTCGCGCAGGGCACGAACGGTGAGGACGTTGCCGAGTGGCACCCCGACGGCCGGGTACCGCTTCGTGCTCGCGGACGCGATGGGCTCGTCGCCCTCGAAGCCCCGGTAGTAGCAGAGCCTGCTCAGGGTCAGCCCCTCGGTTTCCACTCGCGCGTAACGATCGATGTCCGGAGGGACCACCACGATGAACAGATACCGGGGCACGAGGAACGGCCCGGCGACAAGCTTGTTGTACTGCACCTCGTTCAAGCCTCGAAAGTGCAGGTCCGGACCCTTGCACACGGGGGCTGACCAGGACTTGACCTGTACCTCGATCGCGGGCGACGCGATGTATCCGGTCCTTCCCGGATAGCGGAAGCCGAGATCGATCCCGTCATGGTCAAGGTCATCCTTGTAGACCAGGAGCCCGGCCGCAGAGGCGAGGGCCCGTACATAGTCTTCGGCGAACTTGCCCTGGTGGTTCCGTCGCTCGAGCACGGCGTCCCCTCACTTGTCGACCGGCCAATCCTGCGCACGCTCGACTATCTCCGAACAGTCGCCTCAGAGGGATGAGTTTCCCTTATTGGTGATGTAGCCGTCTTCCTGATCGAAGGATTAGGTAGACTTCATCTACGTAGATGTCATCTACATAAATGGAGGCCAGCTTGAGCGGCTTCATCGGCAGGACCGCGGAGCTGTCGTTGCTCACGAAGCGGCTCAGGCGGGTACGGCAGACGGGTGCGGGGGTCGCCGTGACCCTGCGCGGCCGTCGGCAGGTGGGCAAGTCCAGGCTGGTCCAGGAGTTCTGCGACCGTGCGGGCGTGCCCTATCTGTTCACCACCGCGACCAAGGGGGCCTCTCCCGTGGAGGCCGTCGGGGCCTTCCTCGCGGATCTGCGGGAATCGGAACTTCCTGAGGATCCCGCTCTGATTCCGACCGCGGTCGGGGGGAACTGGCCTGATGCCTTCCGTGCGCTGACCACGGCTCTGCCGTCGCGGCCCTGCGTGGTCGTCCTGGATGAGGTGCCGTGGCTGTCGGAGCAGGACGGGCTGTTCGAGGGCGCGCTGCAGACGGCATGGGACCGCCTGCTCGCCACCCGGCCCGTGCTGCTGCTTCTCCTCGGCAGCGATCTCCACATGATGGAGCGGCTGACCGCCTACGACCGGCCGTTCTTCGGGCGTGCGGACAACCTGGTCCTCGGTCCGCTCCATCCCGGTGACGTCGCCGACGCCCTCGGCCTCGACGCGGACCATGCGATCGACGCCCACCTGATCACCGGAGGCCTGCCCGGGATCATCAGGACCTGGCCTCGTGGTCTGCCCGCGCTGGAGTTTCTGCGCCAGGAGGCCGAGGATCCCGGCGCGGCAGTCTTCAGCGTCCCCGAAGCGGTGCTGATGGCCGGGTTTCCGAATCCAGACGTCTCTCGCAGAGTGCTGGAGGCCATCGGCGCCGGGGACCGTACCCACGCCAACATCGCCGCGACGGCGGGCAGCCGCGACGGGGCGCTGCCATCCGGTACCTTGTCGCCGCTGCTGCGGAAGCTGACGGCGGAGAAGCGTGTGCTCGCCTTGGACGAGCCGCTGTCGGCCAGGCCGGGGAAACCGGGCCTGTACCGGGTCGCCGACAGCAATCTGCGGCTCTATCTCGGCGTGCTCCGCGCGGTCCAGGAGCAGGCTCGCCGGGGGCGCCCCGAGGCGGGGTTCCGCCTGGTCGAGCGGCGTTGGACCGCCTGGCGGGGCCGGGCCGTCGAACCTCTCGTCAGGCAGTCGCTCGAACTCGCCGCGCTGTCAGGGAGCCTGCCCTGGCCCGAGGTGGAGGCGGTGGGCGGCTGGTGGAATCGCCGGTTCGATCCCGAGGTCGACCTGGTCGGAGCCGACCGCGCGCCCGTCGCCGGACGTGTTCTCTTCGCCGGGTCGATCAAATGGCTGGCGTCCCCTTTCGACTCCCACGACCTCGCCACGGTACGCCGGTCCGTCGTCCAGGTTCCCGGCTACGACCCGGCGGCCACCACGCTCGTCGTCGCCTCGCTCTCGGGGGCGGCGCCGGATGTCGATCCCCATTCCGTGGACCTCGTGTGGACGCCACGCGACATCATTGATTCCTGGCGCCCCTGAAAAGGAACCGCATAGTAGTTTGCTGGCATGCCTAGATCACCAGCATTCCTCCGGCGTAAGCCCGTTGTGTTAGCCGTGGTCGCGGGAGTTGTCGCGCTCGGTTCGCCGCCCGCGTACGCTGCGGATTCACCGCCGAATGCCATCATCGTCTGGGACAGGAACGCCGAAACGGCGATCTGGGAAATCGCCCGGCAGCAGCCGCAGGTCCAGGCCCGTAGTTTCGCCATGGTGCACGGTGCCGTTTACGACGCGGTCAACGCGATCGCCGGCCGGCCGTACCAGCCCTATCTTCGCGCGCCCCGCGCCGACGGAAGTGAATCGACGCAGGCCGCCGTCGCGACCGCGGCTTTCCACGTTCTGCGCTCGCTTTTCCCGGCGCAGCGGGAAAGGCTGCGGACGCAGTACGACGAGTCGCTCGCCACGATTCCCGACAGCACTTCGAAGCGGCGCGGTATCGCCGTCGGCGGGCAGGCCGCCGCCGCGATGATCGCCGCGCGGGAGAACGACGGCGCGTTCGGCGACCAGACCTGGCCCGTCGGCACCGAGCCGGGCCAGTGGCGGCCGACCCCGCCCGTGCCGAGCACGGACGGCGCCTGGGTCGCCTACCTGAAGCCGTTCATGCTGGCGAGGGCGTCGATGTTCCGCACCGCCGGCCCGCCGGCCCTGACCGGCAGCCGGTACGCCCGCGACTTCAACGAGGTCAAGACCGTCGGCTCGGCCACCAGCACGGTCAGGACCCCGGACCAGACCCAGGCCGCCATCTGGTGGCACGACCGGCACCTGGCCGAATGGGAGATCAAGCGCCAGCTCGCCGTCGAGCAGCGCCTGACCCCGCTGCAGACGTCCCGCATGTTCGCGATGGTCGACCTCGCGGAGGCCGACGCCACGACCGCCTGTTACAACGAGAAGGCCGCCTGGAACTTCTGGCGTCCCATCACCGCCATCCGCCTGGCCGGCACCGACGGCAACCCAAGGACCGCCGAGGATCCGGACTGGACCCCGCTCCTGGTCACCCCGCCGCATCCCGACTACACCTCCGGCCACACCTGCTTCACCGGGGCGAGCATGTCGGCGCTCGCGCACTTCTTCGGCCGCGACGACATCTCCTTCAGCGGCTACAGCAACGACTCGGGCACGACCCGCCACTTCCGCAGCTTCTCCCAGGCTCTGGAGGAGGTCACCAATGCCCGCATCTGGGGTGGAATCCACACCCGCACCGCCGACGTCGAAGGCGCCAAGATCGGCAAGCAGGTAACCGCCTATATGGTCAAGCATTACTTCAAACCCAGGAATCACTGACGCCACCCGGCGGCGGAGCTTTTATCGGCCGAATGCGGACACGCGGCAGGCGTAACGGCCACGAGGCCCGGGCTGTGAGCAGGGCGGAGTGGCCGGCGCGCCCTGAACACCCAGAATGGGGGTCCGGCCATGGGCCTGGGCGGTCCGCGAATCCGGTGCGACGATGCGGACATGGAATATCTGAACGCGGTCGAAGCTGAATTGAAGTCCGTCTCGCCCGGCATGGAAGGGAAGCTGTGGAGCCGCACGCCGGGCAACAAATTCGACACGATTGGCGATGACGCCGCTTCCTGGATATTGCAGGTTCCCGACTGCTGGGGATGGACCGCCTCCAAAGGCATCCCGGCAGGCGCCGAAAAACCTGGCATCAAGAAGCTCCTGAACCGGCTGCGGCACAATCTCGCCCAGGCGAGCAGAACCGTGGACATCACCGGTTTCGGGCCGCCGGACATGATAGGTTCCCCCGCCGGGCCATTTCCGGACGGCAATTTCCTCGACGCCATGTTCGACGGAATCAAGGAAGCCGTCGGACGCCGTGACGAAGGCGATGACCGGTTGATCGTGCGGTTCATGACCGGTGTGGTGGGCGTGGACCGCACGGCCGATCCGTGGGTGTTCCGCGAGGCGCTGATCAAGCGGCTCGGCACGCTGGCCCGCGAGGTCGACCTGCGGGTCTGCTCGATGACGACGCGCGGTGTGTCCTCCTACAACCACACCAAGTTCGTGATCGTGGACGGCCGGTCCGTCATTCACGGCGGCATCAACTGGATGACGAACTACTACATCGAGGAAGGCCCGTTGTTCAGCCGGGGATTCGGCGACACGGCGCCGGTGACCGACCTCGACATCGCCCTGCGCGGCCCGGCGGCCCTGTCGGCCGGCAAGTTCCTGGACATGTTGTGGGAGTGGGCCCGCACTCACGCGGGCTGGGTCAAGTCAGGCTGGATCAAGAACCGCAAGCAGTATCCGGCCTGGATCGCCGTGGAAAAGCCCAGTCCGCCGGCCGAGGGATGGTCGTTGTACGACGAGGCCGACGAAGAGCCCTATACCCCGGGCGACCTTCAGGTGATCTCCGTCGGCAGCCTCGGATACGGCATCCTGGACCGCGACAAGGACTCCGGCTACGAACGGCCGTACGCCGAACGAGAAGAGCAGGCCGCGAGCTACCTGAACAACGAGACCAACCTCGACAGCGCTTTCATGACGGTCAATCCCGACGCGAACGCCATCCGGGCTCTGGTCGCCCACGCGAAAACCAGCATCATCCTGTCCCAGCAGGACATCAACGGATTCACCGGCCTGCCGTTGATGCACGCGCTGTTCGACGTCAGGCTGCTGGACGTTCTCGCCAAGAAGATGATGGACGGCGTCAAGGTCCGGATCGTCATCAGCAATCCCGGGAGCCCGGACTACTCCAACATCAGCAGCGTGGACGTGGCCTACAAATCGTTGTACCAGCGGGTCAGGCTCAAGACCACGTATGACGCGGAGGCGCATCGGGTGCTGAGACACGGCCTGCAGCTGGCGCCGTTGCGCGTGTCGAACGAGCAGACCTGGCCGGGCGGCTACAAATACCGGCTGCACAGCAAAGTGGTCTGCGTGGACGACACGGCGTTCTACGTCGGCTCCAGGAACGTGTATCCCGACACGACCCAGGATCACGGATTCATCGTCCAGGACGAGGCCGCGGCCGCCCAGCTCGTGGAGCATTTCCTCGACAAACAATGGCTCTATTCCAGAAACGCCGCGATCTGCGACTGGCAATGGTGACCTTCAGCTCCGCCGGCCGAGAGCGCGGCGTTCGGCGAGCACGAAAAGCTCGTTAAAGGCGGATCCGAACAGGGCGATGCCGGCCCACATCCCGGGCAGGTCGAAGCGGGCGTACGACTCGGTCAGGTGGAAGCCGATGCCGTCGCGGGTGCCCGGCAGCAGTTCGGCGAAGACGGTGACGATCAGCGCGAGCGACAGGGCGAGCCGGAGCCCGGCGAAGACCTTCGGCAGCGCGGCGGGCAGGACCACCCGGGTCAGAAGCTCCGCTTTCGAGAGCTTGAACGTTCACTGCATGAGGGACGTGACGTCCAGCGGCTTGGACAACCACCCGGCCTGGCTCATCCAGTCGGCGACGCGTTGCAGCCGGACGGGTTCGTCCTCAACCGGGAAGAACGGCAGCGTGACCCGCTCCGCCGTGGCCCGGTCGACCTGCGTGAACTCGGGCAGCACCGAGGTCACGGACGTGCGGTCGGCCATGAGCCGCCCGGCCGCCTGGACGGCCCGCCGGAAGGCGGCCGAGGCGGCGGGGTTCCTGGCGAACCAGTCCCGCGTGGTGACGTAGCCGGAGATCGGGAACTCGGCGGCCGGGCCGGAGGCGGGGTCGAGGATCTTGCGGGCGCCCAGCTTGGCCGTGGAGACGTAGTTGGCGAAGATGATGTCGGCTTCGCCGTTGAGAAGCATGGGAACGCCCTGCGGGCCCGCCTGGATGGGGACCGGGGCTACCTTGAGCCCTTCCTTTTCGAACAGGCCGTTTTTCAGGGCCACATAAAGGGCGGCGTTGTCGATGATGGGGAGGGTCTACTTTCAGCCCGGTCTTTTCCGGGGCCGCTCGGGTTGGGAGCGGCACCGGGATCGCCGCCGCACGCGGTTACGCCGAGTGCCACGGATAAGGCCAGGGCGGTGAACAGGGTGCGGCACGGGAATCTCATGCTGCTGGCTCCCTCTCGTATTCGATCGGCGTGCCGTTCTCTCGATTGTGCGGCATCCATGCGCGAAGATCAGATCTCCTGTCCATCGCCATAACGAATTCGCGGGCTCGGTGCGGTGGGGTACATGCTGGAGTCATGACTGATGATCAGATGGCTGCCGTCCGTGCCTTGATCAAGGCTCATGACCCCGAAGGGTTGCTGGGCATGGGGGCTCCTGACGACGAATACGACCCCGAAGTGCGTGATCTCGTCGCTCTCATCCGCGGCGGAGAAGAGATCACCTCCGACGCTGTCGGCACCATCTGGAACAGGTGGTTCAACAATGTCTCCGACTGGTGCGTCCGGGAACCGGAGCAGGTAAGTGAGGTCGCGGCCGCACTGGAGAGACTTCGCGGCCTACCAGCCGATTCCGCGGAACCTGGCTGTGGCGTGGCCCCGGGCGAATAGAGCAGTTGCGTATTCCCGCATCGACCGGCCAACGATAGGCACGAGCAGAATCACCGGCGCCATTCCGCTCCGGCCCCAGCGGATACGTTTCGCGTTGCGCCCGTCGGAGTGACGAGCGTGGGTGTTGTGCCCGGCGCACGTGGCGGCCACGGGTTTGGAATCTGCAGGAGAGAATGCGCTCATGACCCTCTTCGCCCTGCTTGGTGGCGCCGCAGTCGGCATCCCCGCCGGCATGGCCTCAGTCACACTCATCGAGCGGCTCTCGATCGCTGCCGTGAAGCGATCGCGTGCGCGGCGACGGTCGGCAACACGTGACGGCGGGTTTCGGCAACAAGACCCGTAACGGCGGCGTGAGGCCCAGCATCACGCCGCCCCCGTAACAAGGGGCGGCGTGTCCGCCAGCAGCACCGAGAGGTCGAGCCCATGACTGGCAGCGGTCCGTTTCGGAGACAAGAGCCGGATGTCAGGGGCATGATCACTTGTTTCGACTACAACGCCCGCCACGCGGCGATTCGCCTGAGACGGGGCCGGAGGTACTAGAAATCCCCGGCATTCTGATCCGCGGTCAGGGCTTTTCCACGGTGCCCGGGGTCGCGTCCGGGGGACCGGGGGCCGGCAGGCCACCGGCGAGGGGGTTCGGGGGAACTGGGCTCCCCCGTGAGGCCAGCCCTCCCCCGGACGCGCGAAGCGCGCCCATGGGGAGGACCGTGCCTTTGGGGTCAGCGCTTGAAGGCGCCGCGTACGTGGACCGGGACGCCCTTGCCGAGCATGCCGGGCAACGTCTGTGCCACGTTCATCGGCAGACGTACGCAGCCGTGCGATGCCGGGGACAGCGGGACCGACAGCGCTCCGTGGAACGCGATGCCGCCGTTGAAGAAGATCGGGTTGTACAGCTGGCCCAGGTAGCTCTTGTGCCAGCCGCTCCTGCGCCACGTGGTCCGGAAGTTGCCGGTCGGGGTGCGGGCCGAGCCGCAGAAGCGCTGGCTCTTGCCCTGCCACGTCGTCGTCTCGCAGTAGGGGATGCCGCTGCCGGACGAGATGTGGGTGATCAGCTTGGGCTCGCCCTTCACGTACATGACCATGATCTGGGTGCTGAGGTTCACCTCGGCCCTGGTCGGCTTGCCGTTCTTGACGAGGACCTTGGGGAGTTTCGGGGTCTCCAGAGCGTTCCAGGTCCTGCTGCTGATCGTGCTGGTCGGCCTGATGCCGTTGACCTTCTGGAAGGCCCAGATGGCGGTCAGTGTCGAGCCGCCGTAGCGGCCGTCGGCCTTGCCGGGGCGGTAGCCCAGCTCCGCCAGCCGCTTCTGGAGCAGGACGACCGTCTTGCCCTTGGCTCCGAGTTTCAGCTTCTTCTTCGGGGCGGCGAACGTGCTCGCGCCTCCAGCGCTCGCGGCCGTGCCGCTCGTGCTCAGCGCCGCCTGTGTGCGCGTGTCTGTTGCCATCTGGCTTGCGGCCGGTACGGCCTCAGCCCCGGCCGTACCCACTCCCGTGAACGCGACGGCCCCCACCGTCACCAGAGCGGCAAAGCCGAGCGCCCCGCGCCGACGAGGTCCCCCCACGTACATCACCCCTCATATCACTAACAATCGAATCAAGGGACCCTACACCACCACCATGTCGAGGTAATCCACGGGTCAATCTGTTTAGAGTGTCGGCATGCCGGAGAAGTTGCCTGCCAACGCCGTCCATGTGGCCGATGTCCTGCGCGGACTCGGAGCGACGGGTGAGATCGTGATATTGCCGGAGATAGCACCGACGGCCGCCACCGCCGCGGCCCAGCTCGGCTGCGAGGTCGGCGCCATCGCCAACAGCCTCATCTTCGACGCCGACGGCGCCCCGCTGCTGGTGCTGACGAGCGGCGCCCACCGGGTCGACGTGGAGCTGATCGCGAGCCTCGTGGGAGTCCGGAAGGTACGCCGGGCCTCGCCCGAGTTCGTCAGGGAGGCGACCGGCCAGCCCATCGGCGGCGTCGCCCCGGTCGGCCATCCCGCCCCGGTCCGTACGCTGGTCGACACCTGGCTCGGCAAGCACGAGGTGGTGTGGGCGGCCGGCGGCCATCCGCACACGGTCTTCCCCACCTCGTTCGACGAACTGGTCCGGATGACCGGCGGCACCCCCGCGGACGTGGAGTAGCGTGCACCGGGTGATCGAGTTTCGCGGCGCGGGACCGGCGGAGTTCGTCGAGCGGCTGGACACCGTGATCGACGTCTACACGGCCGCCATGCGCCCGCCGGTGGAGCAGGTCACCGGTCGCAAGGGCATCATGCACAACCACAGCACGTACCCGCTGTTCCAGTGCTATTTCGCCGAGCTCCGGCAGGTGCCCGCGGTCCGCGCGGGCGCCGTGGACCTCGGTCCGGCCGGTGCGGCGGCGGATGAGCACCAGGTGGTCGGCTTCGCCTACGGTTTCCACGGCGCGATCGGCCAGTGGTGGCACGACGTGGTCACCCGGGCGCTGGCCGAGAAGTCGGGCGGCGAGGCCGCCGACGCCTGGCTCGGCGACGCGTTCGAGCTGGCCGAGATCCATGTGCACCCGGACTTCCAGGGCAAGGGCATCGGCCGGGCGATGATCAACACGTTGTGCGCGGGCAGGAAGGAGCGTTCCGGCGTGCTGTCCACGCACGACCGCCCGACGGCCGCCCGCCACCTGTACGCGGCACTCGGCTTCACCGACCTGCTGACGCACTTCGTCTTCCCCGGCGGCTACGAGGAGTATGCGATCGTCGGCCGGCCCCTCCCCCTTTCTTGACCCTCGGCGGTGTTTGACCGCCGGCACTCCGGGCATCCATTCGATCACATAACGTAATCGTTTATTGACTCCCTGAAGGGGTTGCCATGCCCAGCGCCCCGGACCGCCTCGACGAGCGGCTCAACGCCTTCCACCTGGCGCGGATCTCGGGCACCTGGGCCGGGCCGCTCGTGCTCGCCAGCCGGCCGCCGGACCCCGACGCGATCATCCTGACCGGCAGCGACTGCCTGGCGATCGCCCGGCATCCGCGCATCGTCTCGGCCATGGCGCGGGCGATGGAGGCGGCGGCCGTACCGGAGAAGCAGGATCGTCTGGAGGCGGAGTTCGCCGCCTTCCTCGGCGCGTCCGCGGCGGTGCTGTGCCCGTCGGGGTGGGCGGCGAACACCGGGCTGATCCAGCTGATCGCCGACCCGCACCTGCCCGTCTACCTGGACGAGCGCGCGCATCGCTCGCTGCGGGAGGGCGCGCACGCGGCCCGCGCGCCGGTGGTGTGGTTCCGCCACAACGATCCCGACCACCTGCGCGGCCGCCTGCGCAGGAACGGCTCGGGGGTGATCGCCGTGGACGCGGTCTACGGCGTCGACGGCGCGGTCTGCCCGCTGGCGGAGATGGCCGCGACGGCGCGGGAGTACGAGAGCCTGCTGGTGGTGGACGAGTCGCACGCGCTCGGCACGCACGGGCCGCACGGCGAGGGGCTGGCCGCGCGGGTGGGCGCCGACTTCAGGACGGCCAGCCTGGCCAAGGCGATCCCGGGGCGGGCGGGACTGATCGTCTGCGACCGCCCGGAGTTCGTGCCGTACTTCCGGGCCGAGGCCTTTCCCGCGATGTTCAGCTCGCCGCTGCAACCGCACGACATCGCGGGCCTGGCCGCGGCGCTGGCGCTGGTGCGCGAGGAGGACTGGCGGCGTACCCGGCTGCGCGAGATCACCCGCCGCCTGCGCCAGGAGATCACCACGCTCGGCTACGCCCCGGAGCCCGGCCACGCCCACATCCTCGCGCTGGGCGCGCGCAGCAGGACCGACGTCCTGCTCGCCCGCGACCTGCTGGAACAGCGCGGCGTCTACGGCTCGGTCTGCTTCCCGCCGTCCGGCTCGCACGAGCGCGGCCTGGTGCGCCTGGCCCTGCACGCGGCCCTGTCCGACCAGGACGTGGACCGCGTGGTGGGCGCCTGCCGCGACATCCGCACGCTGTGCGGATTCTGAGCGGGTACGGCGGGCCTCAGCTCAGACCGCCACCGCCGAGTGGTTGAGCCGCGCGAAGACCTCCGCGGAGGCGCTGGAGCGGTTGAACGTGATGAAGT
This sequence comes from Nonomuraea sp. NPDC059007, assembly GCF_042740555.1. Taxonomy (NCBI): domain Bacteria; kingdom Bacillati; phylum Actinomycetota; class Actinomycetes; order Streptosporangiales; family Streptosporangiaceae; genus Nonomuraea; species Nonomuraea sp. NPDC059007. Next base: position 17,858 of record NZ_JBHYJD010000005.1, read on the forward strand.
GGATGCCCGGCGCGCCCTCGTCGAGCAGCCGCTGGCACAGCTCGGCGCCGTGGTCGATGCCCAGCCGCCGCACCGCCGCCGGATCGTCGGCCACGGCCTCGAAGCGCGCGGCCACGTCCGGCGGGAACGGCGCCCCGGACAACTGCTCGGAACGGGCGATCGTGCTCATCTGGGTGACGGGCATGATGCACGGGATGATCGGGGTGGCGCAGCCCTTGGCCGCCACCCGGTCGCGCAGCCGCAGGTAGTCCTCGGCCTGGAAGAACATCTGGGTGATCGCGTAGTCGGCCCCCGCGCGGCACTTCTGTACGAAGTAGTCGGTGTCCGATTCGATCGACGGCGAGCGGGGGTGCTTGTAGGGGAAGGCGGCCACGCCCACGCAGAAGTCGCCGGCCTGGCGGATCAGCCGGACCAGTTCCTCGGCGTAGAGGACGCCTTCCGGGTGCTGGACCCACTCGGCGCCCGGGTCGCCGGGAGGGTCGCCGCGCACGGCCAGGATGTTGCGTACGCCGGCGTCGGCGAAGCGGCCCACCAGGTGACGAAGTTCACGGATGGAGTGGTTGACGGCGGTGAAGTGCGCCACCGGGGTGAGCGTGGTCTCGTGGGCGACGCGTTCGACGATGTCGACGGTGCGGTCGCGGGTGGTGCCGCCCGCGCCGTACGTCACGGAGACGAAGGTGGGGCGGAGCGACTCCAGCTCGCGGATGGCTCGCCACAGCTGCCGCTCGCCTTCGTCGGTCTTCGGCGGGAAGAACTCGAAGGAGAACGACCGTCCACCGGAGGCGAGCAGCTCGCGCACGGTGGGAACACGATCGGGCAGGATGGAGGGTCGACCAAGCGCCATGCACCAAGGTTACCGCCCGCGGATCGAGCGGAGATCGTAGCCTGGTCCACCGCCCGTTAGTCTCATGAGCATGACCACTGACGCCCTGCGCCAGCAGGTGGACCGTTCGCTCAGGCAGTTCGTCGGGCGGCAGGAGCCTGCCCTCGGCGATCCCGACCTGGAGCCGCTGCTGGCGGCGGCGAACGACCTGCTGTCGGGTGGCAAGCGGCTGCGCCCGGCGTTCTGCTACTGGGGCTGGCGCGGCGCGGGCGGCGAGGACGGGCCCGGCATCTTCGCCGCGGCGGCCTCGCTGGAGCTGCTGCAGGCCAGCGCTCTTGTACACGACGACGTCATGGACAAGAGCGATCTGCGCCGCGGCATGCCGTCCGCGCACCGCCGTTTCCAGGCGCTGCACGAAAAGGCCGGCTGGCACGGCGCGGCCGAGCAGTTCGGCGAGGGCGCCGCGATCCTGCTGGGCAACCTGCTGCTCATCTGGTCGGGCGAGATGTGGCGCACCAGCGCGCTGCCGCCGGAGTCGCTGGCGGCCGCGCAGCCGTTGCACGACCACATGCGCACCGAGCTGATGTGCGGCCAGTATCTTGACCTGCTGGAGCAGGCCCACGGCGAGAACTCCTTCGACTCGGCGCTGCGCGTGGCGCTGTACAAGAGCGGCAAGTACTCGGTGGAGCAGCCGCTGCGGCTCGGGCTCGTGCTCGCGGCCCGCAGCGCGGAGCCGTGGATCGACGAGCTCTGCGTGGAGTACGGCCGGCGCGTCGGCATCGCCTTCCAGCTACGCGACGACATCCTGGGCGTGTTCGGCGACCCGGCGCAGACGGGCAAGCCGGCCGGGGACGACCTGCGCGAGGGCAAGCGGACGATGCTGGTGGCCAAGACGCTGGCGGCCGCCTCCTCCGACGACGCCCAGATCGTGCGCCGCCTGCTGGGCGATCCGGCGCTCGACGAGCAGGGGGTGGCGACGCTGCGCGGCATCATCGCCGACACCGGGGCGCTGCAGGAGTGCGAGGACCTGATCGCGTCCTACCTGGACGAGGCGCTCGCGGCGCTGGCCAGGGCGCCGATCACGGAGGAGGCGCGGGCGGCGCTGGACGGCCTGGCCGTCGCCGCCACGTCCCGCAAGTCCTGACCCGGCCGAGCGGCGGGGCCGCACGTCTGACCGACGCACGGCCCCGGACGCCTACCGCATCAGGAGGACAGGCGCTTGGCGAACTCGGCCGCCGCGGCGCCGGGGTCGGCCGCCTCGGTGATGGCACGGACGACCACGGCGCGGCGCACTCCGTAGGAGAGCACCTCGTCGAGGTTGTCCAGGTCGATGCCGCCGATGCCGAACCACGGCCGGTCCGTGCCGAGCGCCGCCGCGTGCCTCAGCAGCGCGGGTCCGGGCGCGTGGCGTCCGGGCTTGGTCGGCGTCGGCCAGATCGGGCCGCAGCAGTAGTAGTCGACGCCCGGCTCCACCGCGGCGGCGGAAGCCTCCGCGGCGGAGTGGGTGGACCGTCCGATGACGATGTCGTCGCCGAGGATCTCTCGTGCGACCGTCACTGGAAGGTCGTCCTGCCCCAGGTGGAGCACGTCTGGGCGGGCCGCGTAGGCGATGTCGGCCCGGTCGTTGACGGCGAGCAGTTTGCCGTGCCGGTCGCAGGCGTCGCGGAAGACCTCGAGCAGCGCGAGCTCTTCGCGCGCCTCGAGTCCCTTCTCCCGCAACTGGACGATGTCCACGCCGTTGGCCAGCACGGCGTCGAGGAAGTCGGCCAGGTCGCCGCGTCCTCGCCGCCCGTCGGTGCAGAGGTAGAGGCGGGCCTCAGAAACCGAGGGCCTGGGCACGCCGCTTGACCTCTGTGTGCCGACCGGCCTTGATCGCGTCAACGGGCGATCCTGGCAGTGAGTCATCTGGGGTGAAGAGCCAGCGCAGGGCTTCGGCTTCGTCGTAGCCGGCGTCCTGCAGCACGGTGAGCGTGCCTGGCAGGCCCTTCATCACTTCCTTTCCGTCGAGGAAGACCGCGGGCACTTGGGGCCCGCCGCTGCCTCGCCGTACGCCGAGGAGCTTGTGGTCTTTGAGGAGTTGCTTGGCCCGCCCGATCGTGAGATCCAGGCGCGCGGCCACTTCGGGGAGAGTGAGCCACTCGCTGACGAGCTGGTCGGTCTCCCGGTCGATCTGTGCAACAGAAAGCGTCACGAAACCACAACTACCACATGGAGTGCTTGCTCAAACAACACAATCTCGTAGGGTCACATCCGGATCTACCAGGCGTTCCACATCAAGACGGGCGCCAGCCTCGATGAGACGGCGGCCCTGGACGAGGTCGCGGGGCCGGTCGGCGGCCAGCACGGCGGTGATCCGATCTTCCGCGGTCAGCCACACCGCCGACCACTTCTCCCCCTCGCGGTACACGACCCGGCCGCCCGCGGGGTGATATCCGGCGTATTGCAGCATGTGGCCGAACTGCTCCGACCAGAAGTACGGCACCGGGTCGTAGACCGCCTTCTCGCCCAGCAGCGTGGCGGCGGCCACGTCGGGAGAGTTGAGCGCGGTGTCCCAGTGTTCGACGCGCATCCGGGTCTGGAACCGGCGCGACCACCAGCTGGCGCAGTCGCCGACGGCCACCACGCCGGGCAGGGAGGTACGCAGGTGCTCGTCGGTGACGACGCCGTTGTGCAGGTCGATGTCGGCGTCGGCGAGCCATTCGAGCACCGGGCGGGCTCCGATGCCGGAGACCACGACGTGCGCGGGCACGAACTCGCCGCCGACCAGCTCCACGCCGCCTTCGACGACCTCGCTGACCATCGTGTCGAGCCGCAGGTCGACGCCCTCGTACCAGGGCAGCGTGCGCGCGCCCATCTCGCCGATCGCGTGCGACAGCGGCGTGCCGGCCGCCTCGATCACGGTGACCACGCAGCCCGCCTTGCGCGCCGCGGTCGCCACCTCGGCGCCGATCCAGCCCGCGCCCACCACGGCCACCCGCGCGCCGGGCACCAGGGCGGCCCGCAGCACGTGGGCGTCGTCGAGCGTACGCAGCACCAGCTGGGGGCCCTCGCCCGGCAGCCGGATCGGCTCGGAACCCGTCGCGATCACCAGGCCGTCGTAGGGCAGCTCGCCCTCGGTGGTCTCCACCACGCCCTCACGCAGGCTCTTCGCGGCCACGCCCGGCCGGAAGTCGGCCCGCAGGGCGGCCAGGTCGGTGTCGACGAAGCTGTCGTCGCTCGTGCCCAGCAGCACCGCCTTCGACAGGGGTGGACGGTCGTAGGGCCGGTGCCGCTCCTCGCCGAGGAGAGTGATCCTTCCTTCGAACCCGCGCCCGCGCAGCGATTCGACGCTGCGTACTCCGGCCAGGCCGGCTCCCACCACCACCACGTGATCCACGGTTCCGACCATACCGGGGTCATTCGTGGGAGTGCCTGCCGAGGCCGTAGGCTGGGACCGTAAGACGCGCGGGAGTCCGGCCTTAACCGGACTGAGAGGAAGGCTTCATCGGGCCTTCGACCGCAAGACACCTGATCCGGATCATGCCGGCGTAGGGAGCGGACATGCACGTGATCGTGGGCGGCGGCGTCGTCGGGCTCAGCGTGGCCTGGCGCCTGGCCCGCTCAGGACGGCCCGTCACCGTCGTCGACCCCGCGCCCGCCTCGGGCGCCACCCACGCCGCGGCGGGGATGCTCGCGCCGGTGAGCGAGGTCACGTTCACCGAGGAGCCGTTGCTGCGCCTGGGCGCGGCCTCGCTGGCGCGCTGGCCCGCCTTCGCCGCCGAGCTGACCGCCGACGCGGGCCTCGGCCCCGGGGCGCTCGACTACCGCGCCGACGGCACGCTCGACGTGGCCTTCGGCGCCGACGACCTGGCCGTCCTGGAGGAGACCGCGGGCTTCATGGAGAAGCTGGGCCTGCGGGTCGAACGGCTCAGCGGGCGCGAGTGCCGCCGCCTGGAGCCCATGCTCGCGCCGTCGGTGCGCGGCGGCCTCCTGGCGCCCGGCGACGCCTGGGTGGACCCGCGCAGGGTCGCCGGCGCGCTGCTGGCCGCCTTGGAGCGCCTCGGGGTCCCGATCGTGCGGGCGCGGGTGCGCGAGCTGCTGCGCGGCGATGAGGGCGTCCAGGGTGTACGGCTGAGCCCGGGTGACTCCGGCGGCGAGCCGTACCCAGAGCCGGATCGGGAGGAGCTGCGCGCCGAGCGGGTGGTGCTGGCGGCGGGGGCGTGGAGCGGCGCGCTGGCCCCGGTGCCGGTGCGGCCGGTGAAGGGGCAGATCCTGCGCCTGCGCTCGCCGCGGCCGCTCCTGGGCAGGTGCGTGCGGGGCACGGTGCACGGGCTGCCCGTCTACCTGGTGCCGCGCGGCGACGGCGAGCTGGTCGTGGGGGCCACGCAGGAGGAGCTGGGGTTCGACACCCGGGTGACCGCGGGCGGGGTGTACGAGCTGCTGCGCGACGCCCGCGAGCTGGTGCCGGGGGTGACCGAGCTGGAGCTGGCGGAGGTGGTGGCGGGGCTGCGGCCCGGCACGCCGGACAACCTGCCGCTCATCGGGCCGGGTGCTGAGCCGGGGCTGCTGGTGGCCACCGGGCATCACCGGGGCGGGGTGCTGCTGGCCCCGCTCACGGCCGCCGTCCTCATGGGCGAGGAGCGCGAGCTGTCGTCCTTGTGCTCGCCCGCCCGGTTCACGCCCTAGGTCCACCGCCTCCAGAACCAACCCGAATTTTCATCCCGAAGGGGGATATTTCATGAATGTGACGATCAATGGGGCCGCGCATGAGGTGCCCCGCGGGACGACGGTGGCGCAGGCCGTACGGACGCTGACCGAAGCCACCAAGGGCGTCGCGGTGGCCGTGAACGACGAGGTGGTCACGCGCAGCTCGTGGGAGACCACGGCGCTGGCCGACCGCGACCGGGTCGAGGTGCTGACGGCGGTGCAGGGTGGATGAGCTGATCATCGGCGGGGAGAAGTTCGCCTCCCGCCTCATCATGGGCACCGGCGGCGCCCCCTCGCTGGAGGTGCTCGACCAGGCGCTGGCCGCCTCGGGCACCGAGCTGACCACGGTGGCGATGCGGCGGCTCGACCCGTCGGCGCCCGGTTCCGTGCTCGACGTGCTGCGCGAGCGCGGCATCAAGGTGCTGCCCAACACCGCGGGGTGCTTCACCGCGGGCGAGGCGGTCCTGACCGCCCGGCTGGCCCGCGAGGCGCTCGGCACCAACTGGGTCAAGCTCGAAGTCATCGCCGACGAGCGCACGCTGCTGCCCGACCCGATCGAGACGTTCGACGCGGCGGAGCGGCTGGTGGCCGACGGGTTCGTGGTGCTGCCCTACATCGGCGACGACCCCGCTCTGGCCCGCCGCCTGGAGCAGGCCGGATGCGCGGCGGTCATGCCGCTCGGCGCGCCCATCGGCTCCGGGCTCGGCATCCGCAACCCGCACAACATCGAGCTCATCGTCGAGGCCGCCTCCGTGCCGGTCATCCTGGACGCCGGGATCGGCACCGCCAGCGACGCCGCACTCGCCATGGAGCTGGGCTGTGACGCGGTGCTCCTGGCCACCGCGGTGACCAGGGCGCAGCGGCCCGAGCTCATGGCCGCGGCGATGAAGCAGGCCGTTCAGGCCGGCCTGATGGCGCGCCGGGCCGGGCGCATCCCCCGCCGCCGCTATGCTGAAGCGTCCTCGCCCATGCACCCTTAGTGACGACGGAGTGCCACGTAATGGCATCGGTTTCGGATGGTCAGGCCCCTCCAGTGGCAAAACGACCGTAAACTCGGCCACGTGGACACGACGACCGCGGACCCTCTCGTCGGGCGACTGCTCGACGGGCGCTATCGCATCGAGTCCCGGATCGCCCGGGGCGGGATGGCGACCGTCTACCTCGCGCTCGACGTCAGGCTCGACCGCACGGTAGCGCTGAAGGTCATGCACCGCTCGCTGGCCGAGGACCCCGCGTTCGTGCGCCGGTTCATCGGCGAGGCCAAGTCCGTGGCCAGCCTCTCCCATCCCAACGTCGTGCACGTCTTCGACCAGGGCACCGACGGCGACATCGTCTACCTGTCGATGGAGTACGTGCCGGGCAAGACGCTGCGCGACATCCTGCGCGAGCGGGTCAGGCTGCCCGCCCGCGAGGCCCTGGAGATCATGATCCCGGTGCTCGCCGCGCTCGGCGCCGCCCACCAGAGCGGGATGGTCCACCGCGACGTCAAGCCGGAGAACGTCCTGCTGACCGACGACGGCCGGGTCAAGGTCGTGGACTTCGGCCTGGCCCGCGCCATCGAGGCCACGAACCAGACCCGTACCGGCGTGATGATCGGCACGATCGGCTACATGTCGCCCGAGCAGGTGACGACCGGCGGCGCCGACGTGCGCAGTGACGTCTACGCCGCGGGGATCATGCTGTTCGAGCTGGTCACCGGGCAGCAGCCCTACGACGGCGAGACGCCCATGTCGGTGGCCTACCGGCACGTGCACGACAGCGTGCCGCCGCCGTCGTCGCTGGTGCATGAGACGCCGCCGCTCATCGACACGCTCGTCACCCACGCCACCGCCCGCGACCCGCAGGACCGGCCGGCCGACGCCACCGCGATGCTGGTCGCCGCCGTCGACGCCCACCGGATGCTGCCGAGGCAGAGCACCCCGCCGCACACCTCGCCCCACAGCGGGGCGCACGCCCGCATGTCGGGCCCGCAGCACGTGCCGCCGCCCAGCCACACGCTCATCCAGCCGCGCGCCGACCTCCACACCGCCCCGCCGGCGCCGCCGCGCCGGTCGCGTGGCAGTGGCAAGGGGTTCAAGCCCAGCTGGTTCCTCATCGGGCTGGCCACCGTGATGGTCGCCGCGATCGCGATGACCGGCGCGTACTTCGCGCAGACCCGCTACGTCAAGGTGCCCACCCTGATCGGGGAGAACGTCGACGTCGCCATCAAGAACGCCCAGGGGATGGGCTTCGTCGTCAAGCCCGCCGAGGGCCGCCACGACGAGAAGTACGGCAAGGGGCTCGTGCTCAGCACCGATCCCGTCGCCGGGTCCGAGCTGGCGGAGGGCTCGACGCTGACGATCGTGCCGTCGCTGGGGCCGAAGCGCGTGGCCGTACCCAAGACCCAGGGCATGTCGGAGGCCGACGCGCGCGCCGCGATCGCCGCGGCGGGGCTGCAGGTCGGCAACGTGCGGCGGATCGAGAACCTCCAGGTGCCCCGCAGCACCGTCATCCGCTCCTCGCCCGACGTGGGCGAGCAGGTCAAGGAGGGCTCGAAGATCGGGCTGTTCGTCAGCGCCGGGCTGATCATGCCGGACGTCGGCGGCATGCCCAAGGACGAGGCCGCCGCCTACCTGGGCGAGCGCGGGCTCGGGGTGCAGGTCAACGAGGTCGACGACGACGCCGAGCCGTGCACGGTCATCGCGCAGAGCCCCAAGGCCAAGTCCGAGGTGGACAAGGGCACGCCCGCGCAGCTCACGATCTCGCGCTGCCGCGACTTCTTCGACTGGTTCCGGGGCGACGACGACGAGGCCCGTGACGACGCCGAGTTCCGGATCGTGCCGCAGGTGATCGGCAAGACCGTGAACGACGCCAGGAGCGAGCTGTCGGCGCAGGGGTTCAAGGTCAGGGTGCGCAGCCTGTTGGGCGGGGATGTGGTGCGCTACCAGCGGCCCACGCCGAACAGCGAGCGTCCGCCGGGCGCGCTGGTGTACCTCTGGCGGTGAACCTTTCGCCGTCTCGCGCGGTATGAGGTTCATGAGAGTCGCTGTGGTACTGGCCGCTGTGGCGGTCGTGGCGGGGTGCACGTCATCGGGTACGGCCGCGCCTCCTCCCACCGCTTTCGCCCGGGGCGATCGGCCCATGGCGCCGCTGGCAGGCGAGCCGCTGACCGGCAGCGGGCTGAGGGTGCTGGTGACCGGTGTTCATGTGTACCTGCTGGAGGTGGACTCCGGGCGGCGGACGGCCGTCAAGGGGCTGCCGCCCGGCCGGGAGTACTGGGGGTTCGCGGCGGGGCGGACCGTGGTGGTGGCCGCGGTCAGGCCAGGCCGGCGCGATCCCGGGCGGGTCTACGTGCTCGACGGTGTGCGGGCACGGGCGCTGGCGGATGGGGTGTGGGCGTTCGCCTCGCGCGACGGGCGCGGGGTGTGGGTGACGCGGCCCGCCGGGTCCCGGTGCGAGCTGCGCGAGTTCTCCTTCACCGGTACGGCTTCGCGGCCCGGGTTCCCGGTCGATTGTGACGAGGCGCCCTTCGCCGACTCCGTGCTCGGCCTGCTGGCCAACCGGAACGACGGGACCATGGCCGTGCTCTCTCGCGACAGCGGGCGGCCGTTGAGCGTGTCCAGGGGTGAGCCCGGGTGGCAGGTGCTGGGGACCACGCGGCGGCAGGCGCGGGCGCTGGTGCGCTCGCTCGGGGCTTCCGGGAGTGAGTCGCTCGGGCTGCTGGATCCCGCCACCCGCCGGGTCACCCCGGTGCCGTTTCCGGCCACGGAAGGGCGTGCCGCGGAGGCGGTGCCCGGCCCGGACGGGCGGCTGCTGGCCGTCCGTTTCGTGGATCCGGCGTTTCCCGGGCCCCGGCAGTACCTGGACGTGTGGGTGCTGGACATCGGGACGCTCCGGTGGACCCGGCTGCCGTCGATGCCGGTGCCCGCCTCGATCAAGACCACGTCCATGGCGTGGACCCCGGACGGGCGGCTGGTGCTGACGGGGGACTACGTGATGACGGACAAGGTGTATCCGGCCGAGCCGGACTACGCGTCGATGGTGGTGGACTGGCGGCCGGGCGAGGGTGCGGTGCGGGTGAAGCGGCTGCCGGTCGCGCGGGGCGAAGTCGCCGTCCTCGCCCCGCGCTGACCGCTTCCCCGCTATCCCTGGCTCCCCCCGCTCTGCGGGCTGCCCGGGGTGTTCGGGCAGAGGACCGACTCCGCCGCCTTGGAGATGGCCCTGACCACGTTCAGGCTTGGCTCGGCGTCCAGCGTGGTGGAGATCGCGAAGTGCTTGCGTCCGTCGCGGGTGCTGACGGTCGCCGAGGTGAAGCCGGGGGCGCCGCCGTTGGTCTGCACGATCTTCCCGCCGCACGGCGGTGGCGGCAGCGGAGGCCCGCCCTCCGGCGGGTCGGTGATCACTCGCTGGAGGTCGGCCGGCAGGAGCCTGCCCTGGAGGAAGGCCCGCCGGTAGGTGCTCATGTCGCGGGCGGTGGAGATGACGCCGCCGGCGCCGTGTCCCCAGCTGGCGTTCAGGCGGTCCATGTCGTGGAGCCTGCCGTCGGGGCCGGGCGCGTAGCCGTGGCCGTGCGGGCCCTTGATGGCCTGCGGGGGCCGGATCGGCAGGTAGGTCCCGCTCATCCCCAGCGGCCGGAAGAACCGCCGCTCGAACTCGGTCGCCAGGCTCCTGCCCGTGATCCGCTCGATGATCATGGTGAGCAGCGTGTAGTTGGCGCTGGAGTAGGAGTACTTCTCCCCCGGCTCGCCGGTACGCGCCTGCGCCCGCGAAACCTTGAGCAGGTCGGCCGGGCGGTAGTAGGTGGTGAAGTCGAAGACGTCGACGAGGTCCGGCCTGAACCACTCCGGTACGCCGGAGGTGTGCCTGATCAGCTGCCGCACGGTGATCTCGGCGGCCCGTTCGACCAGGTCCTTCTCGGCCACGACCGGCAGCACGTCGGCGAGCTTGTCGTCGAGGCCGAGCCTGCCCTCCTTGACGAGCTGGAGGATCACGGTGGCGGTCATCCCCTTGGTCTGGGAGCCGATCCGGTAGCGCGCGTCCGTCGGGATCTTCCCGCCCTTCCCGCCGAGCAGCCGCGACCCGGCGCTGCTGCGGCCCACGCGCCTGCCGTCCACGTACAGCTCGCCGATCGCCCCCAGCACGCCGTTCGCGTCGGCCAGTCCGGCGATGGCCCGCCGTACGTCGTCCGTGCCGGGGTCCACCCGGGCGGTGGCGGGCTGGGCCAGGCCCAGCGCGAGTACGGCACCGGCCAGTCCCGCGGTCATACGTTTCCCCACAATGGTCCCTTCAACGTCCGGCGGCACGAGGAGGTGTCCCTCACGCCGAGGATCTTTGTAGGGCCAGTGGTGCTAAGTCCCGATAAATCAGGCGGTGAGCGCGCGTTCCAAAGGGGTGCGGAAGCGGGGGGTGACCTTGGCTCCGGCCAGCCAGGTGGCCAGGCCGGCCGCCTCCGACTCGATGGCGGAGCGGGCCTCGGAACCCACGTCGGACAGCAGGCGCCAGACGATCTCGCCGTCCGCCCGGGTGGCCCAGCCGCCCACCACCTGGCCGTTCCACCAGACGGTCGGGCCCACGTTGCCGCTGCGGTCGAACAGGTCGGCGCGGTACTCCCGGGGGAGGTACCAGTCGCGCCCCTGCCAGCCCATCGGGGTCGGGTCCAGCGCGGGCAGCAGGGCCGCCCACGGCTCGGGTTCCGGGGGTTCGGGGTCGCCGGGGAGGACATAGCCGGTGCCCTCGTCCAGCTCGACCTCTGTCGCGTCCAGCGCCTTCAGCGCGCGGCGGGTGTCGCCCAGCGTCCAGCCGGTCCACCACTTGATGTCGGCCTCGGTCCCCGGGCCGAAGGCGCGCAGCCACCGCTCCACGAGCGCGGACTGGGCCTGCTCCACCGGCAGGCCCGGCATCGGGCCGGCCAGGGCCCATTTGTGCTGGCCGCTGATCCACGAGCCCGCCGGGCGGCCGCGGCGCACCACCGTGCCGTCCATGGCCATCAACGTCAGCAGGCGCGTGGCCACTCCCTGGCGGGTCTCCTGGCGGGTGCCGGGGGCGTACACGATCTGCCGGCGCAGTTCGGGCACGACGGCGCCGAGTTCGGTGGCGGCGGCCTCGCCGAGCTCGCCCAGCGCCGTGACCACCGCGGCCTCCGCGGCGGCGATCCACTCCTCGTCGTACGGCCCGCCCTCGGCGAAGTGCTTGACCAGCACCCGGCGTTCCCTGGCGGCGATGGCCACGGTCGAGGAGTGGTGCACGACGGGGACGAGCGCCTCGGGCACGACGAAGACGGTGCGCCGCATGCTGGTCATCCGCACGAGGGTCCGGTCGGCGTAGAGCGCCTTCTCCACCGCCGAGACCGTGGGCAGGGCGAGGCGGGCGCCCGCCGACAGGAACACCGTCGCGGGATCGGTCGCGTGCAGTGCCACGACCGACTCCACGGCCTGCTCGACGCCGGCCGCCTTGCGCGCCAGCGCGTGCCGTACGCCCAGGCGGGCGCGCCGCTGCCGCGCGGTGATCCGCTCCACGAGTGCCTCCATCCTTTTGGCCGAGGCCACCATCGCACACAACGCGCTCTTCAGCCGCACCGGCTTGGCACAACGCACAAGCTGATCGCGTACGGCACCCGCCAGCTTCGGACGTCTGGCGGCTAGACCGGCCACGAGGCCGCTGGGTGTACTGAAACGGCACTCAGGCACCGCGCTGCCCGCCACCGGGCAGACCTACGGGCCCCGTCCACAGCGAAGGAGCCTGCATGACCCTGATGTTCCTGAACGGCGGCGCCATGCGGGGCGGACCGCTGCACCACCTGCTCGGCGACGCGCCACTCGTGGCCGAGACCCGTACGGCGGCCAAGTACCGCTTCTACTCCGTCGGCGGCCGATGCCCCGCGCTGTACCCGGTCTCGCACGGCGGCGCCGAGATCGACGGCGAGCTGTACGACCTGGACCTGGACCGGCTGCGTGACCAGGTCCTGCCGGCCGAGCCGCCGGAGCTGGAGCTGGGGGTGATCGAGCTGGCCGACGGCAGGTCGGCGCTGGCCATGCTGCTGCGCCGGCCGAACACCTCGCACGCCGAGCTGGCCGACATCACCGACTTCGGTTCCTGGACGACCTACAAGGAGAGAGCGTGAGGTTCGACGTCAACTGCTCCATCCTGTTCACCGGCCTCCCCCTGCTGGAGAGGCCGGCCGCGGCCAAGGCCGCCGGGTTCGAGGGGGTGGAGTTCTGGTGGCCGTTCGCGGCCGCCGTACCGGATGACCATGAGGTGGACGCGTTCGTCGCCGCGGTCGAGGACGCGGGGGTGCGGCTGGTCGGGCTGAACTTCGCCGACGACATCGCCGAGGGCGGGCGCGGGCTGTTCTCGCGGCCCGCCGACCGGGCGCGGCTGCGCGACAACCTCGACGTCGCGGTCGGCATCGCGCAGCGGCTGGGATGCACGGCGCTCAACGCCCTGTACGGCAACCGCGTCGCCGGCCAGGAGCGGCAGCAGGACGTGCTGGCGCTGGAGAACCTGGCGCTGGCCGCGCGCAAGGCGGCGGCGATCGGCGCGGTGGTGCTGGTCGAGGCGCTCAACAGCTACGAGTCGCCGTCCTATCCGCTGGTGTCGGTGAAGGGCGCGATCGACGTGATCGAGAACGTCGGGGAGCCGAACGTGCGCTTCCTGTGCGACCTGTACCACCTGGCCCGCATGGGCGAGGACCTGACCGCGGCTCTCGCACATCCGCTGGTCGGCCACGTCCAGATCGCCGACGCGCCGGGCCGCGGCCGTCCGGGGACCGGGGAGATCCCGCTCAAGCGCCTCCTGGACGGCTACGACGGCTGGGTGGGGCTGGAGTACAAGGACCCCGGCCTCGACTTCGACTGGATCAAGGAGTTCAGCTAGTGAAGATCGGTTTCATCGGGCTCGGGATCATGGGCAGGCCCATGGCCGGGCATCTGGTCAAGGCGGGACACGAGGTGACCGGCTACGACCTGAACCCCGTGGAGTTCGGGGGCGCCCTCGCGGGCGGCGTGGCCGAGGCGGTGAGCGGGGCGGACGTGGTGATCACCATGCTGCCCGCCGACCCGCAGGTCGAGGCCGTTTTCCCGGAGATCTCGGCGAACGCCCGGCCGGACGCCCTGTACATCGACTTCTCCACCATCACCCCGCAGACCTCGCTGAAGGTCGCCCAGCAGTGGAAGCGCAGCCTCGACGCCCCGGTCTCCGGCGGGGAGAAGGGCGCGGTCGACGCGGTCCTGTCGATCATGGTGGGCGGTTCGGCGGACGACTTCGAGGCCGCGAGGCCGGTCTTCGAGGCCGTCGGCACGACGTACAAGCTGGTCGGCGGCCCGGGGGCCGGCCAGTACGTGAAGGCCGCCAACCAGCTCGTCGTCGGCGGCACCTACGCGCTCGTCGCCGAGGCGATCGTGCTGATGGAGGCGGCGGGGGTGGACGCCGCCGCGGGCCTGGACGTGCTCGCCGGCGGCCTGGCCGGCAGCCGCATCCTGGAGCTCAAGCGCGCCTCGATGCTGGCCCGCGACTTCCGGCCGGGCTTCCGCATCGACCTGCACCACAAGGACATGGGCATCATCCTCGACGCCGCCCGCGGCGCCGAGGTGGCCATCCCGATGGGCGCGCTGACCGCGCAGCTCGTCGCCGCCGCGCGGGCACAGGGGCACGGCGGCCTCGACCACTCCGCCCTGCTCAAGGTCGTCGAAGGGCTCAGCCGATGAAGATGCCAGCGATGGAGGCCGTCGTCCACGTCCTGCGGTCGGAGGGCGTCGACGTCGCCTTCGGCTGCCCGGGCGCGGCCATCCTGCCCCTGTACAAGGCCATGGAACGGCTCGGCGGCATCGAGCACCTCATCGTCAGGCACGAAGAGGGCGCCACCCACATGGCCGACGGCTGGGCGCGCACCAACGGCCGGGTCGGCGTCGCCATCGGCACCTCGGGCCCGGCCGGCACCAACATGATCACCGGCCTGTACACCGCGATCGCCGACTCGATCCCGATGATCTGCATCACCGGCCAGGCCGCCTCGACGAAGCTGCACCAGGAGGCGTTCCAGGCGGTCGACATCGTGGAGATCGCCAAGCCCGTCACCAAGTGGGCCGTGCAGATCAAGGAGGCCGCCCAGGCCCCCTGGATCTTCCGCGAGGCCTTCCGCATCGCGCGATCGGGCCGCCCGGGGCCGGTCCTGATCGACATCCCGGTGGACATCGCCAAGCAGGAGATCGAGTACGACCCGGTCATCGACGCGCCGCTGCCCGTCACCCAGGCGCACCCGCACCCGCCGCGGGTCGAGCGCGCCCTGGACATGCTGCTGGCCGCCGAGCGGCCGATCATCCTGTCCGGCGGCGGCGTCATCCTCGCCGACGCCTCGCGGGAACTGGCCGAGCTGGCCGAGCTGCTGCAGATCCCGGTGCAGGCCACGCTCATGGGCAAGGGCTCCATCGACGAGGACCACCCGCTGTACTGCGGCATGACCGGCATCCAGACCTCCCAGCGGTACGGCAACGCCTCCTTCCTGGAGTCGGACCTGGTGCTGGCGCTCGGCGCCCGGTTCGGCGACCGGCACACCGGCACGCTCGACGTCTACCGGGGCTCGCGCAAGTTCATCCACGTGGACATCGAGCCGACGCAGCTCGGCCGGGTCTTCGGTCCCGACCTGGGCGT
This sequence comes from Nonomuraea sp. NPDC059007, assembly GCF_042740555.1. Classification (NCBI taxonomy): domain Bacteria; kingdom Bacillati; phylum Actinomycetota; class Actinomycetes; order Streptosporangiales; family Streptosporangiaceae; genus Nonomuraea; species Nonomuraea sp. NPDC059007. The sequence continues at coordinate 32,991 of NZ_JBHYJD010000005.1, forward strand.
CGTCTCCGACACCCGGCTGTTCCTGCGGGCGGTCATCGCGCTGGCGCGCGAGCGCGGCGTGAGCCGTACGCCGGGGGCGTGGGTGGCGCGCGTGCGGGAGCTCAAGCGCACGCTCACCCGCCGCGAGGACTTCGACGACGTGCCGATCAAGGCGCCGCGGGTCTACAAGGAGATCAACGAGTACTTCGACGACGAGACGTACTTCGTCACCGCGATCGGCCTCTACCAGATCTGGGGCGGCCAGCACCAGAAGGCCGGCAAGCCGCGCCGCTACCAGGTGTGCGGGCAGGCCGGGCCGCTCGGCTGGGAGATCCCGGCGGCCATCGGCGTGAAGAAGGCCAGGCCGGAGGCCACCGTCGTGGGAGTCGTGGGCGACTACGGTTTCCAGTTCCTGGTCGAGGAACTGGCGGTGGCGGCGCAGTACAACGTGCCGTTCGTGCTGGTGATGCTCAACAACGAGTACCTGGGGCTGATCCGGCAGGCCTCGATCGGCTACGACATGAACTACGAGGTGAACATCCACTACGACGAGTTCGGCTCGGACAACGTCAAGATCATGGAGGCGTACGGCTGCGCCGGCACGCGCGTCTTCGACCCGGCCCAGATCCGTTCCTCGCTGGAATGGGCCACGAAGGAGGCCGGGCGGACCTCGCGGCCCGTGCTGGTCGAGATCATGATCGAGCGTGAGGCCAACACCCCGCACAGCCTGTCGTCCATCGACGCGGTGCGGGAGTTCGAACCCCTTCCGGAGCAGGTGTGATGATAGGCACGCCTTCCTGCCCGCTCGCACCGGGCAGGAAGGCGCGTCCGGCCATTCTGTAACAGCTCGCGAGGAGTTCGTAGTGGTGGAGCACGTGCTTGTTGCCCCCGACAAGTTCAAGGGGTCGCTCACGGCGGCCGAAGTGGCCTCCCGGGTCAGCGCCGGCCTGGGTGTCGCGACGGTCGAGCTGCCCGTGGCCGACGGTGGCGACGGAACCGTCGATGCCGCCGTGGCCTGCGGTTTCGAGCGCGTGCCCCTGACCGTCACCGGTCCCACCGGCGAGCCCGTCGAGGCCGCGTACGCCTGGCGGGCGCCGGTCGCCGTCGTCGAGATGGCCGAGGCGTCCGGGCTGCGCAGGCTGCCCGGCGCGCCGGACGCGCTCGGCGCCACCAGCTACGGCACCGGCGAGCTGATCGCGGACGCGGTCAAGCGGGGCGCCACGCGCATCGTGCTGGGCATCGGCGGCAGTGCCTCCACCGACGGAGGCGCCGGGATGGCGCGGGCGCTGGGCGCCCGGTTCCTGGACGAGGCGGGTGCGGAGCTGCCCGAGGGCGGGGCGACGCTGCGGAACCTGGCGAAGATCGACATGTCCGCCTTTATCGACCTTTCCGGGGTCGAGGTGGTGGTCGCCAGCGATGTCGACAACCCGCTGCTCGGCCCGCACGGCGCCGCGGCCGTCTACGGGCCGCAGAAGGGCGCCTCGCCCGCGGACGTCCAAGTGCTTGAGGCCGGGCTGGCCCGGCTGGCGGCCCGTGCGGCGGCCACTCACGGCCTGGTCGGGGCGGTGGAACACGACGGCACGCCCCGGCCCATGGGCGTCGCGGGCGCGCCGGGGGCCGGAGCCGCTGGCGGGGTCGGGTTCGCCGCCCTCGCCTTCCTGAAGGCCGAGATCCAGCCGGGCATCGAGTACCTGCTCGACCTGCTCGGCTTCGGCGAGCAGGTACGCGGCGCCCACCTCGTCGTCACCGGCGAGGGCTCGCTCGACGAGCAGTCGCTGCGCGGCAAGGCACCCGTGGGCGTCGCCAGGGCCGCGGCCAGGGCGGGTGTGCCGGTCGTGGCCGTCTGCGGGCGGCGCACACTCACCGACGAGCAGCTGAACGCCGCCGGGATCCGCGCCGCCTACGCGCTCAGCGACATCGAGCCCGACCTGGACCGCTGCATGGCCGAAGCCGGCCCGCTGCTCGAACGGCTGGCGGCGCGCATCGCCGCCGAATGGAGGTGAGATGGACGACGACCTGGTGATCCGGTCGCGGCGCGTGGTGACCCCGGAGGGGGTGCGCGCGGCGGCGGTGGCCGTACGGGAGGGGAAGATCGCGGCGGTGCGCCCGCACGAGGCGCGCACGCCCGCGGCCGCCGAGCTCGACCTCGGCGAGGTGGCGCTGCTGCCCGGCCTGGTCGACACCCACGTGCACGTCAACGAGCCGGGCCGCACGCACTGGGAGGGGTTCGCCTCGGCGACGCGCGCGGCGGCGGCGGGCGGCGTCACCACGATCGTGGACATGCCGCTCAATTCGCTGCCGCCGACCGTGACGCCCGCCGCGCTCGCGGCCAAGCGGGCCGCCGCCACCGGGCAGTGCTTCGTGGACGTCGGGTTCTGGGGCGGGGCGGTGCCCGGCAACGTCAAGGAGTTGCGGCCGCTGCACGAACGGGGCGTGTTCGGCTTCAAGTGCTTCCTGTCGCCGTCGGGCGTGGAGGAGTTCCCGCCGCTGTCACTCGACGAGGTACGCCGCGCGCTGGCCGAGATCGCCGCCTTCGACGGCCTGATGATCGTGCACGCCGAGGATCCCGCGCTGCTGACCGACCCGGCCGGCCCGGGCTACCCCGAGTTCCTCGGCTCGCGCCCCGGCTCGGCCGAGCGCAGCGCCGTCGAGCAGGTGATCAGGCTGACCCGGGAGACCGGCGCCCGCACGCACGTCCTGCACGTCTCCAGCGCCGACTGTCTGGAGCCGCTGCGCGCCGCGCGGGCCGAGGGCCTGCCGATCAGCGCCGAGACCTGCCCGCACTACCTGACCATCGCCGCAGAGCAGGTGCCCGAGGGCGCGACCGCGTTCAAGTGCTGCCCGCCCATCCGCTCGGCCGCCAACCGCGACCTGCTCTGGCAGGGACTCGCCGACGGCGTGCTGACCTGCGTCGTCTCCGACCACTCGCCGTCACCCGCGGACCTGAAGGTGCCCGACTTCGCCGCCGCCTGGGGCGGCATCGCCTCGCTGCAGCTCGGGCTGAGCGCCGTCTGGACCGAAGGATCGCGACGCGGGTACGGCCTGGCCGACGTCACCCGCTGGATGTCGGAGAACCCGGCCCGCCTGGCCCGCGTGGCCGGCAAGGGCGCCATCCGCCCCGGGTACGACGCCGACCTGGTCGCCTTCGACCCCGAGGCCGGTCACCGGGTCGACGCCCAGGCACTCCACCACAAGAACCCCGTCACCCCTTACCACGGGCGCGCCCTGCGGGGCGTCGTCCGCACCACCTGGCTCCGCGGCCGGCGCGTCGACGTCGCGGCGGCGCCGTACGGAACCTTTCTGCAGTTGGGAGCACACTGAATGCCCGCCTTCACCAGACTTCCCGACCTCGCCCTGCGCGGGTACGGCGGCGCCGTCATCGCCGCGAGCGATGAGTCGTTCGCCGAGAAGGAGGCGCTCGTCCGGCCGGGCAGGCCGGCCTTCCAGGCGGAGACGTTCGGCAACAAGGGACAGGTGTACGACGGCTGGGAGACCCGCCGTCGCCGCACGCCCGGCCACGACTGGGCGATCATCCGGCTGGGGCTGCCCGGCACGGTGCGCGGCGTGGTGATCGACACGGCGTGGTTCAAGGGGAACTTCCCGCCGCACGCCTCGGTGGAGGCGTGCGAGGTGGCCGGGACCCCGTCGCCGGAGGAGCTGGCGACGGCCGCGTGGGTGGAGATCGTGCCGCGCGCCGACCTCAAGGGCGATGCCGAGCATCACTTCGAGGTGCGCGACGAGCGGCGCTACACCCATGTGCGGCTGAACATGTACCCCGACGGGGGGATCGCCCGGCTGCGCGTGCACGGCGAGGTACGCCCGGACCTGTCGCTGTATGACGGGCTGAGCCTCGACCTGGCCGCGCTGGCCAACGGCGCGGTGGTGACCGGGTGCTCGGACGAGTTCTACTCCGCGCCCCACAACGCCATCGCCCCCGGCCTGGGCAGGCACCAGGCGGAGGGCTGGGAGACGGCGCGGCGGCGCGACGACGGCAACGACTGGATCGTGGTGCGCCTGGCCGGACGGGGCGTCGTCAGGCTGGCCGAGATCGACACGACGAACCTGCTGTTCAACGCGCCGGGCGCGATCCGGCTGCGGGGCAGGGACGGCGAGGGCGACTGGTTCGACCTGCTCCCCCGGACCGGCCTGCAGCCCGACACCCCGCACCGCTTCCGGGTCGAGGAGGCCCGGCCCGTCACCCACGTGCGGGCCGACATCTACCCGGACGGCGGCCTGGCCAGGATCCGCCTGCACGGCAACCTGGCGTGAGCCACCCGCACGGCAACCTGGCGTGAGGCGCCTGCACGGCAACCCGGCGTGAGCGGCCTCAGGCCATCGCCGCGTCCGTGACGAGCTGGCGGCGTTCGGCGACGGAGGAGCCCAGGGCGACCAGCGTGCTCAGGGCCACGCACAGGCCGATGGCGGGCTGGGCGCCGACGCGCTCCACGAGCCAGGCCACGGTCATGCCGGCGGCGCCGTAGCCGAGTCCGCCGGCGGCGTACATGCCGGAGAAGCCCACGGCCCACTGCGACTCCGGCAGCCGGTCCTGCAGGGACACCGCGCGGGCGGTCAGGGCGGGCGTCTGCAGAAGGCCGGCGACCGCGAACAGGGCCACGACCAGGCCGAGCACCGGGACCAGCGCGGCCGCGCCCAGCGCGAGACCGATGCCGGCCGACAGCAGTGCCGCCTGGGCCAGCGGGGTGCCCGGCCAGGCGCGGGCGCCGTACAGGAGGCCGCCGCCGATGCCGGCCAGCGTGTACGCGGTCAGGACCGGGCCGGCCAGGGCGGCGCCGGCGTCGTGCGTGGCCAGGAGGACCGGCAGGGCCAGGCTGACGGCGCCGAAGGCGAACATCATCGCCCCGTCGTACGCCATCGCGGGCCAGCTGATCCGCCACAGGCGGGCGCGGTGGGCGGTGGTGGTCCTGGGCGGGTCGAGGAGGCGGCGTCCGGCCAGCGCTCCGGCCGCCGCCACTGCGGCCATGAGGAGGATCGGGAGGCGGGCGTCCACGACGGCCAGGAGCGCCACCACCGCGGGGGCGACGGTCCAGACGGTCGTGCTTGCCGCGGATTCGAGGCTGAGCGCGGGCACGCGTCGCTCGGGTGGCGCCAGCCGTACCAGGAGGGCGCGCAGGCCGCCGTGGGCGCCCGCGGAGATCGCGCCGCCGAGCCCGGCCAGGGCGAGCATTCCCGCGGGCGTCCACCACTCGGCGCGGGGCGAAGCGGTGGCGAGCAGGGCCAGCAGGGCGAAGGCCGCGGCCTCCACGCCCAGGACCAGGGCGGTCTCGGAGCGGGCGGGGCGGCGGTCGAAGCGCCGGCCCAGGGGGCCCGCCGCGACCGCCTCGGCGAGCGCGTGGCCACCGCCCAGGAGGGCGCCGACGGCGTAGGAGCCGGTGACGGCGTGCCCGAGGAAGACCAGCGCGAGTGGCGCGGCGGCCACCGGGAACCGCTGGCAGACCAGGACGGCGAACCAGACCCCGACCCCCGGCGAACGCAGTACTGTCACATACTGTTTACCGGTCATACTTATAGACGGTAACAGTTACCGGCTATCGTGTAAACTGGTTACATGACGGAGAGTGTGGCGCCGGGCGCGCTTGAGCAGGTGCGGACGTTCCTCAACACGTGGTGGGTGCCCAACGACACGCGGGTGGCCGAGGACAGGCTGCCAGAGACGCTGGCCGATCCGGCCGACCTCGGTGAGATGTCGGAGCTCAGGACGGCGTTGCGGGCGGCGCTGGGGGTCGAGCGGCCGGCCGTACTGGCGTCATGGCTGGAGCGGCACCCGCTGCGGGCCGAGCTCTCGTCCGACCCCGGGAGCCCGCCGCTCGTGCTGACCCCCGAGGACGGCACGGCGGCGGGCCGGGTTCTGGCGGTGGTGGCTGAGGCGGTGCGGGCCGGCCAGTGGGCGCGGCTCAAGGCCTGTCCCGACTGCTCGTGGGTCTTCTACGACCACAGCCGCAACGGCAGCCGCCGGTGGTGCGTGATGAGCCCGGGTGGTTCGGATTCACGGGGGTGCGGGAGCATCGCGAAGGTCCGCGCCTACCGGGAGCGCAGGCGCGCCTAGCGGGTGAGGGCGTGGACGGGGCCGGAGGTGGTGGTCAGCGGCCGGCAGGTGCCGCCGCGGCGGGTGGCCACGAGTTCGGCGGCGATGGAGACTGCGACCTCCTCCGGGGTGCGGGCGCCGAGGTCGAGGCCGATCGGGGAGCGCAGGCGCGACAGTTCCGCCTCGGACAGGCCCGCCTCGCGCAGACGGCGCGACCTCTCGTCGTGGGTACGGCGCGAGCCCATCGCGCCCACGTAACCGGCATCGGTGCGCAGGGCCCGTTCCAGCAGGGGGATGTCGAACTTCGGGTCGTGGGTCAGCACGGCGATGGCGGTGCGGGCGTCCACGGGGGTGTGCTCCAGGTAGCGGTGCGGCCAGTCGACGACCACCTCGTGGGCGTCGGGGAAACGCTTGCGGGTGGCGAAGACCGGGCGGGCGTCGCAGACGGTGACGTGGTAGCCGAGGAAGCGGCCGGCCCGGGTGAGGGCGGCGGCGAAGTCGACGGCGCCGAACACCAGCAGCCGGGGCGGGGGCGCGTAGGTCTCCACGAACATCCGCAGGCCGTCGCATCCCACCTCCCTGACGCCGGTCAGGCCGGTGTCCAGCATGGCCGCCGCCTCCGCCGCCACCAGGCGGTCGACGACCGGGTCGCCGGCCGTGCCGGTGGTTCCCCCATCGGCCTCAAGCGTCAGAGAAGCCCCAAGCGTCAGGGATGGCTCAGAGGCCAGGGAGGCCTCAAGGGCCGGGGATGCCCCAAGAGCCGGGAAAGCCCCAAGAGTCGGGAAAGCCGCAAGGGCCGGGGAGGCCTCAAGGGTCGGGGTGGAGGGGCCGCCGCTGGCCGGAGGCAGGATCCGGGCCAGGGCGGCCGGCTCACCGGCGGCCAGCGCCCGCAGGTAGGCGCGGAAGGCGGGCTCCGTGGTGTTCGGCCAGACGAGGATCTCGATGATGCCGCCGCAGGTCAGCCCGACCGCGAACGCCTCGTCGTCGCTGTAGCCGAACGTCTGCAGCACGGGCCGGTTCTCTTCGAGGGAGCGCAGGCACAGCTCGTACACCGCGCCTTCGACGCAACCGCCGGAGACGCTGCCGACGGCGGTGCCGTCCTCTGCCACGGCCAGCGCGGCTCCCGGCTCGCGGGGCGCGCTGCCGCTGACCCCGACGACGGAGGCGACAGCGAACCGCCGGCCCTCCCCGGTCCAGGCCAGGAGGTCGTCGACGAGATCACGCATGGTGTCTCCTTGAGCTGTAGGCGGGGGAACGCCACCGGGCGTTCCCCCGGGCAGAAGGGGCCTAGCCGAACAGCCCCTCGATGAACGAGATCCCGAAATAGGCCACGAAAATGGCCGTGATCAGCCACAGCAGCCAGTGGATCTCGGAGAACCTGCCGCGCGCCGCCTTGATCACGGTGTAGGCGACGATCCCCGCCCCGACCCCGTTGGTGATCGAGTAGGTGAACGGCATCAGGGAGATCGTGAGGAAGGCCGGAACGGCCAGCTCCAGGTCGTCCCAGGAGATCTTGCGGGCGGCCGTCATCATGAGCGCCCCCACCAGCACCAGCGCGGGCGCCGCCGCCTGGGCGGGCACGACCGCGGCCAGCGGGGTGAGGAACATGGCCCCCGCGAACAACCCGCCGGTGACGAGGCTGGCGAGGCCGGTGCGAGCGCCCTCCCCGACTCCCGCCGCCGACTCCACGACGACCGTGTTGGCCGAGGCTCCGGTGCCGCCGCCGATGATGGCGCCGAAGCCGTCGATGGTGAGGATCTTGCCGATGCCCTTGATCTGCCCCTTGTCATCGGACAGCCCGGCTTCCTCGCCGACGCCGATGATGGTGCCCATCGCGTCGAAGAAGCCCGACAGCACCAGCGTGAACAGCACCACGGTGGCGGTCAGGATCCCGGCCTGGCCGAAGCCGCCGAACAGGTCGACGGAGCCGAGCAGCCCGAAGTCGGGGGTGGCGACGATGTCCTTGGGCATGGCCGGGGTGACGACGCCCCACTTCAGCCCGTCGACGGCGGCGTTGATGACGATGGCCAGCGCGGTCGCGGCGACGATGCTGATGAGGATGGCTCCGGGCACGCGGCGCACGTACAGGCCGAGCATGAGCAGCAACCCGGCGCAGAAGACGACCACGGGCCAGCCCTGGAGGTGGCCGCCGGTGCCGAGGGTGATGGGCGTGCCCTCGCCCCTGCCGACGAATCCGGCGTCCACGAGGCCGATGAGCGCGATGAACATGCCGATGCCGACCCCGATGGCGTGTTTCAGGCCGGTGGGGATGGCGTCCATGATGAGCTGCCTGATGCCGGTGAGGGCGAAGACGACGATCACGACGCCTTCGAGCACGACCAGGCCCATGGCCTGGTCCCAGGTCATGAACGGCGCCGCCTGGAAGGCCACCACCGGTGCCACGCCGAGCCCGGAGGCCAGCGCGAACGGGGCGTTGCCCACCAGGCCCATCAGGATGGTGGTGAGCGCGGCCGACAGCGCGACCGCGGTGGTCAGCTGCGGGATGGTGAGCTGGGCTCCGGTGACGTCCTTGGCGCCGCTGAGGATGATCGGGATGAGCAGGATGATGTAGGCGACGGCCACGAACGTGGTGATGCCGCCGCGCACCTCCCTGCCCACGGTGCTCCCCCGGCCCGACAGGTCGAAGAACCGGTCCAGCGCTCCGGTTGGGGGTTTTGTCTGGAGTTGGGTCATGGTCGGGGCCCTCCTCGGGCGTGGTCGACCTGCGGCTGCGCTGCCGCTGGGTGCGGTTGTGGAGTCTGTCCCGCTGACATGGGGGGTGCGGGCTGCCCCTGTTGATCAACTCACCCGGAGTGGTTCATCCCGTGATGTGCTCCGGACGCACAGGCACTCGGTGGAGTGCGAGCCCCGTGGCGTCGCGGATGGCCGCGACGATGGCCGGGGTGGAGGAGAGCGTGGGTGGCTCTCCGGCGCCACGCAGCCCGTATGGGGCACGCGGGTCGGCGTTCTCGAGGATTTCCAGCCGCATGGGCGGCATGTCGAGGATGGTGGGGATGAGGTAGTCGGTGAAGGACGGGTTGCGTACCTTGCCGTCGCTGACCACGATCTCCTCCATCACGGCGAGGCCGAGGCCCTGGGCGGTGCCGCCGTGGATCTGGCCTTCCAGGGAGAGGCGGTTGAGGATCTTGCCGACGTCCTGGATGGCGGCCAGTTCGACCACCTTCACCAGGCCGAGCTCGACGTCGACGTCGACGACGGCCCGGTGCACACAGAGCGCGACCTGGGTGTGGGTGTCGCCCTGTCCGGTGACCGGGTCCATGCCGGTGGTGGGGTGGTGGTGGTACTCGCGGGTCTCCTCGATGACCTGGTCACCCAGCACGTCCTCGATGGTCGCGATCACCCCTCGCGAGGCTGAGATGATTTTTCCCCCGACGAGCGACAAATCGTCATAGAACCCGTCTACCAGGGCGAGCAGGCGATCGCGTACGGCCCAGCAGGCCGCCTGGACCGAGCCGCCCGTCATGTACGACTGCCGCGACGCCGACGACGACCCCGCGCTGCCCACCTGGTTGTCGGCCGGATGGATGACCACGTTCTCGATTCCCAGCTCGGTGCGAGCGATCTGGGCCTCGATGGTCACCAGCCCCTGACCGACCTCCGCGGCGGCCGTGTGCACCAGCGCGGTCGCGGCCCCGCCGATGACCTCCAGGCGCACCCGGGCGGTGGAGTAGTCGTCGAAGCCCTCGGAGAAGCAGATGTTCTTGAGGCCGACGCCGTAGCCGACGCCGCGCCGTACCCCTTCTCCGTGGGTGGTCTGGGAGGCGCCGCCGGGCAGGTTGCGGATGTCGGAGCTGTCGAGCGGAGGGGGCATGGGCAGGTCGCGGGCCTGAGCGAGCATGTCCTTCATGGGCAGCGGCGCGTGGATGATCTGCCCGGTGGCCAGCGCGGACCCTTGGGAGGCGGCGTTTGTTCGCCTGATGGTCACCGGGTCGATCCCGCAGGCTTCACCCAGCTTGTCCATCATGGACTCGTAGGCGAAACACGCCTGAACCGCGCCGAACCCCCGCATCGCCCCGCAGGGCGGGTTGTTGGTGTAGACGCCATAAGCGTCGATCTTGACGTTCGGGATCTCGTAGGGGCCGACGCCGAGCGAAGCGGCGTTGCCCACGACGTTGAGCGTGGCAGAGGTGTACGCGCCGCCGTCCAGGACGATCTCCACGTCGGCGTAGAGGATCTTGCCGTCCCTGGAAGCGCCGTACTCGTAGCGCATCTGGGCCGGATGCCGGTGCACGTGGCCGAAGAACGACTCGTGCCGGTTGTACATCATCTTGACCGGCGCGCCGGTGTGCAGGGCGAGCATGGCGGCGTGGATCTGCATGGACAGGTCCTCGCGCCCGCCGAACGCGCCGCCGACCCCGGACAGCGTCATCCGGATGCGCTCCTCGGGCAGGCCGAGGCAGGGGCCGATCTGCTTGAGGTCGTTGTGCATCCACTGGGTGGCGACGTACAGCTCGACGCCGCCGTCCTCGGCGGGCACCGCGAGGCCGGATTCGGGGCCGAGGAAGGCCTGATCCTGGATGCCGACCTCGTAGGTGCCGGTGACCACGACCTCGGCGGCGGCGCGCACGGCCTCGACGTCGCCGACCCTGACCGGCTGGTGGCGGGCCGGGTTCGGCCGGTCCTGCACCTGCGGGTAGGAAGGGTCGAAGGCGGCCCGCCTGGCGTCGGTCAGCGGCTCCAGGATCTCCCACTCGATCGCGATCTTGTCGAGCGCGCGGCGGGCGGTCTCGGGGTGGTCGGCCGCGACGAGCGCGATCGCCTCGCCCTGGTGGCGTACCTCGCCGATGGCCAGCACGGGCTGGTCCCAGGTGAGGTCGAGCCCGTAGTGCTTGCGGCCGGGCACGTCCTCATGCGTGAGTACGGCGCGCACCCCCGGATGGGCGAGGGCGGCGGCGACGTCGATCGAGACGATGCGGGCGCGCGGATGGGGACTGCGGAGCGTCGCGCCCCACAGCATCCCCTCCGCCCACAGGTCCGAGGCGTAGGCGAACTCGCCCTTGACCTTGAGCGTCCCGTCGGGCCGCAACGTGCTCTCGCCCACTCCCCCGATGCCGGGGGCGGCGATCTCGTGCGGCGCGCGCAGCGGGAGTGTCACGTGTGTACCTCCTTGGCGACGGAGAATCCCTGCTCCCGCGCCAGCCGCATCAGGCGGCGGTGCGCCTCGGCGCCCGCGCGTCCCGACGCGTCCTGGTCCACGGTCTTCAACTCGTCGTTCTCGACGACGCTCTCGCCGCCGACGAGCAGGCGGGCCAGCGGCGGCTGCCGGGTGGCGAACACGAGCTGGCAGACGGGGTCCTGGACGGCGCCGGCGAAGGCGCCGTCGACGCGCCACAGCGCGATGTCGGCGAGCTTGCCCGCCTCCAGCGAGCCCAGTTCGCCGGCGCGGCCGAGGTTGCGCGCGCCGCCCATGGTGGCCATCTCCAGCGCCTGGCGGGCGGTGAGCGCGGTGGGCCCGTGCGCGGCGCGCTGGAACAGCAGCGCCTGGCGCATCTCGCCGGACAGCGTGGTCAGCTCGGAGGAGGCGTTGCCGTCGACGCCGAGCCCGACGTTGGCCCCGCGCCGCAGCATCTCGGAGACGCGGGCGATCCCGGCGCCGAGGCGGCCGTTGGAGGAGGGGCAGTGGGCGGCGCCGGTGCCGGTGGCGGCGAACTTGTCGATGTCGGCGTCGCTCAGGTGCACGGTGTGGGCGAACCACACGTCGGGGCCGAGCCAGCCGAGCTTCTCCATGTAGTCGACCGGCCGCACGCCGAACGCCTCGACGCAGTGCTCGTCCTCGTCGAGCGTCTCGGCCAGGTGGGTGTGCAGGCGTACGCCCTTGGCCCTGGCCAGCTCGGCGGCGTCGGTCATCAGCTCGGCGGTGACCGAGAACGGCGAGCAGGGCGCGACCGCGACGCGCAGCTTCGAGGAGAACGACGGGTCGTGGTAGGCGTCGATGGCCTCGGAGGTGGCGGCCAGGACGGTGTCGCGGTCCTCGACCACCACGTCCGGCGGCAGGCCGCCCTGCGACTGACCGCGGTCCATGGAGCCGCGGGCGGGGTGGAAGCGGATGCCGAGCTCCCGTGCGGCCTCGATCTCGGCGGCGAACAGGTCGCCGCGGCCCTTCGGGAAGACGTAGTGGTGGTCGCTGGAGAGCGTGCAGCCCGACAGCGCCAGGTAGCCGAGCCCGGCGGCGGCGGCGCCCTTGACGACCTCGGCGTCCATGGCGGCCCACACCTGGTAGCTGGCGACCAGCCACTCGAACAGGGTGGCGTCCTGGGCCAGGCCCTGCGAGGCCCACTGGTAGAGGTGGTGGTGGGTGTTGACCAGGCCGGGCGTGGCCAGGCAGCCGGTGCCGTCGATGCGGGTCTCGCCCGGGTTCGCCTGGACGGCGCCGGAGCCGACCTCCGTGATCCGGTCTCCCTCGATCCTGATATATCCGGACGGGATCTCCGGGCCGGTGACCGGCGCGATGTAGACGTTCTCGATGATCATGGGGTGGCGGCCTTTCGCGACGCGGCCAGCCGTACCGCGTCGAGGATCTTCTCGTAGCCCGTGCAGCGGCACAGGTTGCCCGCGAGCGCCTCGCGGATCTCCGCGTCGGACGGATCGGGCACTCTGCCGATGAGGTCGTGCGCCTGCACGATCAGCCCTGGTGTGCAGAATCCGCACTGGACGGCGCCGCACTCGACGAACGCCTCCTGCACGGGGTCGAGGCGGTCGCCGTCGGCCAGGCCCTCGACCGTGCGGACCTGGCGGCCCTCGGCCTGTCCCGCGGCGACCAGGCAGGCGCAGACCGGCGTACCGTCCAGGTAGACGGTGCAGGAGCCGCATTCGCCCTGCTCGCAGGCGTTCTTGGAGCCGGGCAGCCCCACCCGCTCGCGCAGCACGTACAGCAGGCTCTCTCCGGCCCACACGTCGTCGACGGACTCTTCGCGGCCGTTGACGGTGAAGGAGACCCTCATCAGGCGGCCCTCACTTTCCGGTAGTCGTTCCACGCCCAGGTGAGCGTGCGGCGGGCCATCACGGCGATGGCGTGCCTGCGGTAGTCGGCGGTGCCGCGCACGTCGTCGATCGGCGAGGCGGCACGGGAGCACAGCTCGCCGAAGCGCCTGAGCACCGCGGTGTCGAGGCGGGTGTCCCAGTCGAGTTCGTTCGCCAGGAACTCCTCGGCCTCAAGGGCGCGGCGCGGGGTGGGGGCGGCCGAGCCGATCCCGGTCCCGACCCGGCGCTCGCCGGGGTGCAGCGCGACCGAGAACGAGCAGACCGCGATGACCATGGCGTTGCGGGTGCCGACCTTGGAGAAGTACTGCGGACCGCCCGCGGCCTCGACCCGCACCGCCCTGATCAGCTCGTCCGGCTCCAGCGCGCTGCGCTTGACGCCCAGGTAGAACTCGTGCGCCGGGATCATCCGCACGCCGCGCGCCCGCGACTCCACCTCGACGACCGCCCCGGCCGCCAGCAGCGGCGGATGGCTGTCGCCCGCGGGCGAGGCCGCCCCGAGGTTGCCGCCGACGGTGCCGCGATTGCGGATCTGCGGCGAGCCGACCGTCCGCGAGGCCTGCGCGAGCCCGGGCAGCACCCCGCCGAGCTCCTCAATGATCTTCACGTACGGCAGGCCCGCCCCGACCCGGTAGGTGTCGCCCTCCCGCGACCAGGTGGCCAGCTCGCCCACCTGGTTGAGGTCGAGCAGCGCCGGCGGCCTGTGCACGTCGAAGTTGATCTCCACCATCACGTCGGTGCCGCCCTGGATGGGCACGGCCTCCGGCTGGTCCGCCTTGGCGGCCAGCGCCTCCGCCCACGTGGTGGGCCGCAAGAACTCCATCAGTCAGTCACTCCCAGGCGAAGGCGGCCTCAGGAGCGTCGTCCCGCAGGACGGCGCCCTCGATCAGCCCGTAGGGCCGGTCGGCCGCGTAGTAGACCTCGTTGTCGTTGTCGAGCCCGAACGGCGCTAGGTCCACGAGGAAGTGGTGCTTGTTCGGCATCGCGAACCTGATCTCGCAGACCTCCTCGCGGGCGTCGAGCACCCGCCTGCCCATGGCGTAGAGGGTCTGCTGGAGGGAGAGGCTGTGGGTCTCGGCGAAGGCTTCGAGCAGGCAGCGCCGTACCTCGTCGTAGGACTTGCCGAAGGAGGAGGTCTCGCCGGTGTGGCGCCACTGGGCGGAGACCGCGGTCGCGAGGATGCGGTCGGTGGTGGGTTGCAGCGTCGTGTACTCGTCCTCGATGTAGCCGTGGAACTCCGAGCCGGTCGAGTTGAGAACCACGAGGTCCTTCAGGCCGGACACGACGGTGGTGCGGCCGTCCCTGTCGTGGTGGACCACGCAGGTGCGCACCTCCTGGCCGTCGCGGACGAAGGAGTGCCGGTGTTCTCCGGAGACCGGGATGCGCCGCCAGGCGTACTCCTCGATCTCCACGCGGGCGTGGCCGATCGTGGGCTGGCTGCCGACGTAGTGCCTGGCCAGCAGGAGGGCGAAGTCCTCGATCTGGTCGACGCCGTGCTTCCTGGCGAAGGCGAACGCGGTGTTCTTCTGCGTGTCAGTGGGGAGAACGGCCGCGTTGCTGCCGGTCAGGTGGACATCGGCCATGTCGCCGGACAGGGCCGAGCTGACGTTGATGTCCTTGATGTGATGGACACCGCCGTCGCGCACGACCCGGACGACCCTGGTCTCCGCCTTTCCGTAGCGGTTGGGCCCGAGAATGACAGGCATCTAGCTCCCTCGATAGGTGGAGTACGCGAACGGGCTGAGCAGCAGCGGCACGTGGTAGTGCTGATCCGGGTCCTCGACGGCGAACGTGATGACCACCTCGGGGTAGAAGGAGGTCAGCGCGCCGGTGTCGAAGACGACGCGGTGCACGCCCCGGCCGGGGTTCCAGCCCTTGATCCGGCCGTCGTCGTCGGTGCGGCCCTCGGCCACGACCTCGCCGTCCCGCTCCAGCCGTACGGGGACTCCCGCGGCGGGGCGGCCCGTCGCGGCGTTCAGGATGTGGGTGGAGAAGCTCATGCCACGCCCACCAGCTTCGCCATGCGCAGCCGGGTGATCTTGGCGAGCTCGTCGCGGACCACGCGGCGCTCGGTCTCCTCGTCGTTGAGCAGGCGCTCGTTGAGGCGGTCCAGCATCTGGCGGCCGCTCAGGCCGGTCGCGCAGATCAGGTACACGTGGCCGAACCTGTCCTCGTAGTCCCGGTTGCCCCGCGCGAGCTCGGCCAGCACGTCGTCACCGACTCCGGCCTGCTCCTGACGGGACCACGCCTCCGTGGTGCGCTCCCCGATCCTCGGGTGGGCGCCGAGCGCCTCCAGGATCTCGGGCCACTCCAGCGCGCGCACCGCGGTGTCGGCGGTGGCGGTGAGCTGGGCCAGGTCCCGGTGGGGCCGGAGCGCGGCCACAGTCCTGGCGAAGGCGGGCGAGGCGCAGCAGGCCATCAGCTCGCGCTCGGCGTCGGCCGGGCCGAGGGCGTTGAAGTCGGCCAGCCCGGACACGGTCTGCAGGTTCGGCATGTCAGAAGTACACACAGGGCTCTCGTGCCCGGTCCATCCGCAAGAACTCCGAACTGCTCCAGGGGTTGGTCAGGACTTTTCGTGTCATGCTCCAAGTTCTTGGAGCCCGCACCCGCGGGTACTGTCCGTGCATGCGACTCAACGCGCTGCTGGAGATGCCGGAGCTGGGTCTGTCGACCGTGGTCGGACACGACGAACTCGACCGGCCGCTGCGCTGGGTCGTCACCACCGACCTGCTCCACCCGGGCCGCTACCTGAGCGGCGGCGAACTCGTCCTGACCGGCCTCATCTGGCGCAACTCCCCCGCCGACAGCGAGACGTTCGTGGCCGCGCTGGCCGCCGCCGGCGTCTCGGGGCTGGGCGCCTGCGAGGCGGCCTCCGGCGACCTGCCCGCCGACCTGGTGGCCGCGTGCGAGAGGCACCGGGTGCCGTTGTTCCACGTGCCGCAGGCGCTCGGGTTCGCCGAGGTGACCGAGCACATCGTGCGCCGGCTGTCGGGCGCGCGGGCCTCCGACGTCAAGGCCGTGCTCGACCGGCACCGCCAGCTCGTCTCCGGCGCCGGGCTCGACCCCGTGATGGAGATGATCGGGCGCGACCTCGGCATGCGCGGCTGGGTGCTGACCGCCTCCGGCCGTACCGTGGCCGGCGCCGAGCCGCCATCCGACACGGCCATGCTGGCCAGGGCGTTCCTGACGGCCAAGCGGCTGCCGTGCGTACGCGGCGGCTACACGATCTTCCCCGTGGACGAGCAGACCACCTCGCGGGTGGCCGACTGGTTCGTGGCCTTCGAGGGTTCCATGGACGACTGGCCGGAGGAACGGCTCGCGCTGGCCGCGGAGCTGGCGGCCGTCGCCGCGCTGGAGCGCATGCGGCTGGACGACCGGCTCAGCCCCGAGGGCCGCATCGGCCAGGAACTGGTCCGGCTCGTGCTGACCGACGGACGGCCCAGCGACATCCTGCCGCGCCTGCAGGTGACCGGCCTGGCCGACGCGGCCGGTTACGTCGCCGTCGCCGCCGCGGCAGGGGGCAGTCTGCGCCCCGGCGAGCTGCGGGCGGTCGTCAAGGAGATCCTGTACGGCCTGCGCCCCGTCATCGGCGTCGTCGAGGACGAGACGATCGCCCTCGTGCCGGCGACCGGCGAGGACGTCACCGGCCGGGTACGCGACGCCGTACACGCGCTGGCACCGGGGCTGGGCGGCAGCAGGCTCAAGGTCGGGGTGAGCGGCCAGGCGCAGGTGGAGGGCCTGCGCGGCGCGGTCGAGGAGGCCCGTTACGCGCGCCGGATGGCCGAGGGCAGGGCCGAGCCCGACGCGGTCGTGGGCCACGACGAGCTGGCCACGCACGTGCTGCTGCTGGCGTCGGTGCCCGACGACGTGCGGCACATGTTCCGGGTGCGGCTGCTGGACCCGCTGCGCTCCTACGACCAGGTGCACCGGGCCGACCTGGTGCGCACGCTGGAGGCGTTCCTGCTGTGCTCGGGGTCGTGGACCAAGTGCGCCGAGCTGCTCCACGTGCACGTCAACACGCTGCGCTACCGCATCCAGCGCATCCAGGACCTCACCGGGCGCGACCTGTCGCGGCTGGAGGACCGGGTGGACTTCTTCCTGGCGCTGCGGCTGGGCTAGGCGGGTAAAGAGAGGTCATGGCGACGGAGACGGACGGAGCGCGGCGATAGACTGGACGCCATCATGACTCCCACTTCACTCATCGGCGGGCACGTCTCCGTCGCGGGCGGCCTGGCCACCGGCGGCCTGAAGTTCATGGCCGACATCGGCGCCGAGATGATGCAGGTCTTCGTCACCAACCCGCGCTCGTGGGCGCTGACCGAGCGCAAGCCCGACGAGGACGCCAAGCTCGCCGAGTCGGGAGTGGAGAGCTTCATCCACATCCCCTACCTGGTCAACTTCGGCTCGCCCAACCCCGACACGCTCGCCAACTCCGTCGAGCTGACCCGCTACACGCTGCGGCGCGGGGTCGAGACGGGCGCCAAGGGCGTGGTCGTGCACACCGGCTCGGCGGTCACGCAGCCGCGCGAGGCCGCGATGGCGCAGTTGCACGAGCACCTGCTGCCGCTCCTGGAGGAGATCCCCGACGGCGGCCCCGACCTGCTGCTGGAGCCGATGGCCGGGCAGGGCGCGATGTTGTGCGCGACGGTCCAGGACCTGGAGCCCTACCTCGCGGCGCTCGACTGGCATCCGAAGGCGGGCATCTGCTTCGACACCTGCCACGCCTTCGCCGCCGGGCACGACCTGGCCAAGGAGGGCGGCGTCACCGAGACCCTCGACGCGCTGCACAAGATCGCGCCGGGCCGGTTGAAGCTGGTCCACGCCAACGACTCCAAGGACGTCTGCGGCTCCAAGAAGGACCGCCACGAGAAGATCGGCCAGGGCGAGATCGGGCTGGCCGCCTTCGGCGAGCTTTTCCGGCACGACATCGTGGCCGGGGTCCCGGTCTGCATCGAGACGCCGGGCAAGCCGCCGGAGTACCGCATCGACATCCAGGCGCTCAAGGACCTGCGCGACGCCCCGAGCTAGGCCGGGGCCGCGGCGGTGCTGTTCCTGACGTGCAGTTCGTGCGGGAGCAGCAGCCGCTCGGGCCGCGGGTCGCCCGACAGGAGCAACCGGCCCGCGGTCTGGCCGGCGAGCTGGCTGTGCTGCCTGACCGACGTGAGGTCCGCCTCCTCCGCGGCGCTGTCGGAGAAGCCGACCACCGACAGCTCGCCGGGCACCTTCAGGCCCGCCTCCGCCGCCGCGTCCAGCACGCCGAGCGCCAGCACGTCGGTGTTGCACAGCACCGCCGTGGGCCGGGGTGAGCGGGCCAGCAGCGCCCGGCCGGCCTCGCGGCCCGCCTCGCGCTCGTTGCCCACCACCTCGTAGACCGGCACGTCGGCCCAGTCGACTCCCCCGGCCTCGAAGGCGGCGCGGTAGCCGAGGACCCGGTTGCGCATGGCCTGGAAGACCGCGCTCTCCTGCCGCTCGATGTCGGCCCAGCCGTGGCGGCCGTCCTGGTGGAGCCCGACGACGGCCAGCCCGACCCGCCGGTGCCCGAGGTCGAGCAGATGCCGCGCGGCGGATCCGGCCGCCGCCAGTTCGTCGATTCCCACGAACGGCACGCCCTCCACGAACGGCTCGTCCACCATCACCGTCGGCAGCCGCCTGGCCAGCACGGCGTCGAGCGCCGCGTGCCCGTCGGGCAGCGAGAACACGCAGAAGGCGTCCACCACGGCGTCGCGCACCAGCTCGGTACGTTCGACGCCGCGCGGCTGCTGCAGGATGAGCAGCCCGACCGCGGCCTCCTCGGCCGCGACCGCCAGCCCCTGCAGGAAGCCGATCGCGTATGGGTCGGCGAAGGCGTAGGGCAGCGTCTCGGTGAAGATCAGGCCCAGCGCCCCCGCCCTGCCGAGTCTCAGGGATCGCGCGGTCGGGTTGGGGCCGGCGTACCCGAGCTCGTCGGCCACCCGCAGGATGCGCTCGCGCAACTCGGCGCTGAGCTGGTCCGGGCGGGAGAAGGCGTACGAGACCGTGGCGCGCGAGACGCCCACGCGGTCCGCGATCGTCTGCAGGGTCACTCGCTCGGTCATCCACACACCCTAGCGAACGGCTTCTTAATCAGTTAAGCTCTTAATGGATTAAGGAGGCAACATGGATGCCATGCAAGTGCTCGCCCACCAGACGGCGATGGGGTATGAGGACGGCCTTCGCACCGCGCTGCCCGACGCCCCGCGACAGCCCGGCCGAGACGTCGAACGCGTCAGGGCCCGGCTGGCCCGCACCCTGCGCCGCACCGCCGACCACCTGGACCCGGCCCCGGCCAGGACGGTCACCGAGTAGGTCAGAACGTGGCCGCGCGCAGGGCCAGCGCGATCACCGCGGCGTCCTCGGGGGCGCGGACGTCGCGGCCGGTCAGGTCCTTGAAGCGGGCGAAACGGTGCTGGATGGTGTTGCGGTGGCAGTACAGGGCGGCGGCGGTGGCGGCGATCGCCCCGTCGCCCGCCAGGTGCACGCGGACCGTCTCCAGGAGCCGTTCCCGCTCGGCCGCGCCCACCGCGTAGAGAGGGCCGAGGACCCGGGCGGCCAGTTCGGCCGACAGCTCGGGGTTGTGGGCGGTGAAGACCTCCAGCCAGCTGTCCTCCAGGCGGACCGGGCCGCCCTCCGGCGCCGAGGCGCGGGCGGTCGCGGCGGCCAGCCGTACGGCGTGGGGGATTCTCGCCAGGCCCGCCACCTCGGGCGAGACGCCACAGGGGACGCCCGCCAGCGCGTCGAGCACCACGCGTTCCGCCCCGCCCGCGCGGGCCGGAAGCTGGACGACGAGGATGTCGCCGGTCGGCGCGTCGTGGCGGTGCAGGCGCAGGCCGAGCGAGCTCAGCGTGGAGACCGCCGCCCGGAGCGAGGCGCCCGCGGCGGGGTCGGCGAGCGATGACGACGGCGCGGAGCCGGAGCGGAGCGGGCCCGTGCTGCCGTCGGTGACGACGGCGACGAACGCGGCCGAGGTGTCGAAGCCGAGGACCCGTCCGGCGTCGCGCACCACGTCGGGGTTGCGGCCGTCGTTGTCCAGCAGCCGGGCGAACCACGTGCGCCGCTGGTCCTCGCGCTGGCGGCCCATCTCCAGCACCGCCCGCTGGTAGCCGGTCATGAGGCCGGTGTTGTGCTGCTCGACCGCCTCCCATACCAGGTTCGCCGAGATCAGCAGGCCGGGCAGGTCGTCCGGTTCGGCCTGGGCGATGAGGCCGTGCCACAGCACCTTCGCGTCCAGCCGCGCCGCGGCCAGCAGCGACTCCAGGGGCACGCCCTGCCCCGCCCGGCGCTCGCCCATGCCCTCCGAATGCGGCGCGAGCTCCTCCGGCGTACGCCCGTCGGCCAGCACGCGCAGGATCAGCGCGAACCCCACCCGCGCCCCCGCCCGCACCTCCTCGGGCGGCACGAGCCCGCGCGCGTAGGGCTCGATGGCCATCACCTCGGGCAGCCAGGCGTCGATGAGGTCGTCGTAGCCGCTCAGGCATCGCGTGGCCAGCCGCGAGACGACATCGTTGGTCATATGCACAATCTAACGCGTTGTTTACGCGCCGTATCACCGTTGGCCACCTCCGTGACCTGGGCTTACGGTGGCCGCAAGGGAGGAAGCACGTGCATCTGACGCCTCGTGAGCAGGAGCGGCTCACCATCTTCACGCTCGCGGAGCTCGCCCGCCGCCGCCGTGCCCGCGGCCGCCCGCTCAACGCGCCCGAGTCCATCGCCCTCATCTGCGACGAGATCCTGGAGCTCGCCTGGGACGGCCTGTCCCTGGAGGAGGTCATCGCCGGGGCGAAGGCCGTACTGGACGAGGGCGAGGTCATGGACGGTGTGGCCGCGCTCGTCACGCACGTCCAGGTCGAGGCGCTCTTCCCGAACGGCACCGCGCTGGTCGCCGTCGACGCCCCCATCGGCCCGGCCCGCGAGGGCGGACCCGGCGCGGTGCGGACCGCCGCCGAGCCCGTCGCGATCAACCCCGGCCGCCCGCGCGCCAGGCTGCGGGTGACCAACGAGGGCGCGCGCACGGTCTTCGTCTCGTCGCACTTCCCGCTCGGGGAGGTCAACGCGGCGCTGACCTTCGACCGCGACCCATCCGGCCTGCGCCTGGACATCCCAGCCGGTACGGCTACCGCGTTCCGCCCCGGCGAGAGCGTCGACGTGGAGGTGATCGAGTCATGACCACACCCGGAATCGACCGCGAGACCTACAACGCGATCTACGGCCCCACCACCGGCGACCGGATCCGCCTGGGCGACACGAGCCTGTGGGCCGAGGTCGAGCACGACGACGTGCCGCACGGCGACGAACTGCTCGGCGGCTGCGGCAAGACGCTGCGCGACGGCCTGCTGGCCCGCCCGCGCGGCGACCGGGAGTCGGCGCTGGACCTGGTCGTGGCCGGGGTGGTGCTGATCGACCCGGTGCTCGGGGTGCGCAAGACGCACATCGGGGTCAAGGACGGGCGGGTCGTGCCGTTCCAGGGTGCGATCATCGACTCGCACACCGCGATCGTGCCGGGCGAGGGCCTGATCGCGACGCCGGGCATCGTGGACTCGCACGTGCACCTGTCCTCTCCCCAGATCGCCCCGGCGGCGCTGGCCTCGGGCGTCACGACCGTGGTCGGCATGGGGCTCGGCGGGGTGTGGGACGTCGGCGTGAACCCGGCGCGCAACCTGCACATGCTCATGTCCGCCTGGCGCGGGACCGCGCTGAACGTCGCCTTCCTGGCCCGCGGCTCCTCCAGCTCGCGGCAGCTTCTGGAGGAGGCGGTGCTGGCGGGCGCCGGAGGCTTCAAGATCCACGAGGACTTCGGGGCGACGCCGCGCATCATCGACACCTGTCTCGGGGTAGCCGAGGACGCCGACCTGCCGGTGGCGCTGCACTCCGACTCGATGAACGAGTCGGGGTACCTGGCCGACACGATCTCGGCGACGCGCGGGCGGACCGTGCACGCGTACCACGTGGAGGGGGGTGGCGGGCATCCCGACCTGCTGGAGATCCTCAGCGAGCCGCACGTGCTGCCGTCCTCGACGACGCCGACGATCCCGTACACGACGAACACGGTCGGCGAGCTGTTCCCGATGACGATGACCGTGCACCGGCAGAACCACCACATCGGCAGCGACGTCGAGGTGACCAGGAGCCGGGTGCGCGCGCACGGCATCGCGGCCGAGAACGTCCTGCACGACCTGGGCGCGATCAGCATCGTGAACTCCGACTCGATGGGCATGGGCCGCGTGGCCGAAACGGTGCGCCGTACCTGGCAGCTCGCCCACCTGCACGAACTGCGCGAGCTCGCGGCGATCGGCGCCGCCGGGCCCGGCGGCGGGCCGGTGGGCGGGCGCGGCGGGGGGCCGGCGGGCGGGCGCGGCGGGGGGTCGCGGAGTGCCAATGAGCGGATTTTGCGGTATCTGGCCAAGCTGACGGTGAATCCGGCGCTGGCCCACGGGATGGCGCACGAGGTGGGCACGCTGCTGCCGGGGCGGCTGGCCGACATCGTGCTGTGGCATCCGGCGTGGTTCGGGGCGAAGCCGGAGCTGGTCATCAAGTCCGGATTTGTCGCCCATGGGGTGTCCGGCAGCGGGTCCGGCTCCACGCGGCTGACCCAGCCCCGCGTGTACCGCGACTACTTCGGCGGCCTCGGCGACGCGCCCGCGCGGCTGTCGCGGATCTTCGTCGCCCACGACGCCCTCGACGCCGCCGACACCAGGGACGCGCTCCCCCGCGGGCTCCGGTACGCGGCGGTCAAGAACGCGCGCGGCCTCACCCGCGCCGACATGTACCGAAATATCGCGACGCCGTCGGTGGTGGTGCCCCGCGAGCCCGGACCCGTCCTCGTGGACGGCGCCGAGGTGAGCATGGACCCCGCCACCCAGGTGCCGCTGGCCCAACTCCACCACTTCGCCTAGGAACCCCCCTCATGAGCAATCCCCGTGGCGCCGGAATCGCGTCCTTCGTCGGAACCTCCATCGAGTGGTACGACTTCTACATCTACGGCACCGCCGCCGCGCTGGTCTTCGGCAGGCTGTTCTTCCCCGAGGCCAGCCCGACCGCGGGAGTGATGGCGTCCTTCGCCACGTTCTGGGTGGGTTTCCTGGCCAGGCCGCTGGGCGGCGTGATCTTCGGCCACCTCGGCGACCGGATCGGCCGCAAGGGCACGCTCGTCGCGACGCTGCTGCTCATGGGCGGTGCCACCACGCTGGTCGGCGTGCTGCCCACCTACGCCTCCATCGGCATCCTGGCCCCGATCCTGCTGGCCACGCTCCGCTTCGTGCAGGGCATCGCCGTCGGCGGTGAGTGGGGCGGCGCCGTCCTCATCGCCGCCGAGCACGCCGGTCCGAAGCGCATCTTCTACGCCGCCTTCGCCCAGCAGGGCTCCCCCGCCGGATCCATCCTGGCCACCGGCGTGTTCGCCCTGGTCAGCCTCATGCCGGAGGACGCCTTCCTGTCCTACGGCTGGCGTATCCCGTTCCTGATGTCGGCCGTCCTGGTCATCGTCGGCCTGGTCATCCGGCTGCGGGTGGAGGAGTCGCCGGAGTTCGTGCGGATGCGCGAGAAGCGCGAGGTCGTGAAGCTCCCCGTCGCCGAGGTCTTCCGCACGTCGTGGCCGCTCGTCCTGCTCGGCATCGGCGCCAGCGGCGTCGGCATCGCCTCCGCCTACTTCACCAACACCTTCATCCTGTCCTGGGCCACCACCGACCTGGGCATCACCAAGAGCACCATGCTCAACGTGCTGCTGATCGTCTCGGTCACCCAGTTCGTCACCCAGCCGATCGGCGCGGTACTCGGCCAGCGGATGGGCGCGGCCAAGTACATGCTGATCGCGTTCACCGCGCTGATCGTGTGCACGCCGGTCACGTTCCTGATGGTCGGCACCGGCTCGCCGGCGTGGGCCACGATCGGCCTCGCGCTCAGCGTCGTCTTCAGCGGTTCCTCCTACGCCGCGCTGGCCGGCTTCCTGGCCGACGCCTTCCCCGCCCGGGTCCGCTACACCGGCATCTCGCTGGCCTACCAGCTGTGCGGGGCGCTGATCGGCGGCACCACGCCCATGATCGCCCAGGCGCTGCTCAGCTCGACCGGGACGATCTGGGCGGTCGTCGGCCAGTACCTGGTCGTCATCCTGCTCACCATGGCCTGCGTGCTTGCCCTGAGCCGCCGCTCGGCCGGCCGCCCGGCTCCTTCTCCTGTGGAGGTGTGATGCGCCTCGACGCGCTCTACGTCAACGGCCGGTTCACCACGCTGGATCCCGACCGGCCGTCGGCCTCCCGGCTCGGCGTGTTCGGCGGCCGGATCGCCGGGCTGGACGAGGAACTCGACGGGCTCACCGCCGAGCGGGTGGTGGATCTGGGCGGGCGGCCCGCCGTACCCGGGTTCAACGACGCCCACCACCACCTCAGCATGCGCGGCCAGCGGCTGCGCGAGCTGGACCTGCGGGTCGGCACGCTCGACGAGCTCTACGCGCTCGTGGCCGCGCGCGCGGCCGAGCTGCCGCGGGAGGCGTGGGTACGCGGCGCGGGCTACGACCAGAACAAGCTCGGCGCGCACCCGGAGCGCGAGGCGCTCGACCGCGCGGCCGGCGGGCGGCCCGTCTGGCTGCAGCACAACTCCGGCCACATGGGCGTGGCCAGCACCGCCGCGTTCGCGCTGATGGGCTTTCCCGGCCTGGACGTACCGGACGTGCCCGGCGGTTCGGTCGGCCGCGGCCCGGACGGCCGGCCCGACGGGCTGCTGACCGAGCAGGCGCAGGACCTGGCGCACCGGGTGCTGCGGCCGGTGGCGCAGGAGGAGTTCGTGGAGGGCATCGGCCTGGCCTCGCGGGTCGCGGCGGCGGAGGGGCTGACCAGCTTCGCCGAGCCCGGCGTCGGCAGGGGGCTGGCCGGGAACGGCCCGCTCGACGTGGCCGCGTTCCAGGAGGCGCGGCGCCGCGGGCTGCTGCTCCAGCGCGCCGTCCTGATGCCGGGCTCGCCCAACCTGCACGAGGTCGGCGACGGTTTCGGCCTCGATCTCGGCATCGGTCCCGGTCTGGGCGACGAGCGGCTGCGCCTGGGGCCGGTGAAGGTCTTCTCCGACGGCTCGCTGATCGGGCGTACCGCCGCCATGTGCTGCGACTACGCCGGCGAGCCGGGCAACCGCGGCTTCCTGCAGGAGGAGGCCGAGGCGCTGCACACGTTCATCCTGCGCGCCCACCGGGCCGGGTGGCAGGTGGCCGCGCACGCCATCGGCGACCGCGCCGTCGACGTGGTCCTGGACGCCTACGCCGAGGCCCAGTCGCGCTGGCCCAGGGCCGACGCCCGCCACCGCATCGAGCACTGCGCAGTCACCAGCCCCGCGCAGGTGGCCAGGATCGCCGCGCTCGGCGTCATCCCGGTGCCGCAGGGGCGGTTCATCTCGGAGATCGGCGACGGAATGCTCGCCGCCCTGGGACCTGAGCGGTCGGCCGGGTGCTACCGGCAGCGTTCGTTCCTGGAGGCCGGGATCGTGCTGCCGGGCAGCTCCGACTGCCCCGTGGTCGAGGGGGCGCCGCTGCTGGGCATCCACGACCTGGTCAACCAGCGGACCTCGGGCGGGCGGCCGTTCAACCCGGGCGAGGCGCTGACCGCGGAGCAGGCCCTGCGCGCCTACACCTCGGGCTCGGCGTACGCGGTCTTCGACGAGCACCTCAAGGGGACCCTGACGCGGGGCAAGCTGGCCGACTTCGCGGTCCTGTCCGACGACCTGCTGGCGGTGGCGCCGCAGACCATCAGGGACATCGCGGTACTGGCCACCGTGATCGGCGGCGAACCGGTCCACGACCTGCTCGGCTGAGCCGGGGCGTCAGGCGTAACGGCCCTGCGTGGCGGGTAGGACGGCTCAGCCATAAGGCCCCCCTGCGTGGCCGGGGGAGGGCAGCTCAGCCGTAACGGCCCTGTATGGTGGGTTGGACGGCGGCGGCGAGGGCGGACGCCACGGTGGGGATCTCCTCCGGCGCCAGCGAGGCCACCGTGACGCGGATCGCGGGCGGGGTGGCGAGGCGGTTGCGGGCCCCGGGGGCGGCGGCCCAGCCGCGGGCGAGCAGGCCGGTGATGGCGGTGGTCTCGTCGGCGACGGGGATCCAGACGTTGAGGCCGCTGCGGCCGTGTGCGGGGATGCCGTACCCGGCCAGGGCGGTGATGAGGGCCTGGCGGCGCGCGGTGTAGGCGGCCGCGACCCTCGGGGTGGAGACGGCGCCGGTCTGCCAGAGGTGGGCGACGGTGCGCTGCAGGAGGTGGCTGACCCAGCCCGCGGCCAGCCGCTGGCGGCCGCGCAGGCGGTCGACCGTCTGGGCGTCGCCGGTGACGACGGCCAGGCGCAGGTCGGGGCCGTGGGACTTGGCGGTGGAGCGGGTCAGGATCCAGTGGGCGGTGGTCCCGGTCAGCGTGTGGATGGGCAGGTTCGCCAGTCCCGCGGCGTGGTCGTCCTCGATGAGCAGGACCTGCGGGTACGCCGCCAGGAGGGGGCGCAGGGCGGCGGCGCGCCCGGCCGATATGGCGGCTCCGGTGGGGTTCTGGGCGCGGGCGGTGACGATGACCGCCCGTACGCCCGCGGCCAGGGCGCGCTCCAGCCCGGCGGCGCCGGGGCCGTCGTCGTCGACCGGCACCGGGACCGGGCGCAGGCCCAGGGCGGTGACGAGGTCGAGGGCGGGCGACCAGCCGGGGTCCTCCACGGCCACGGCGTCGCCCGGCCGCAGGCGCATGGTCAGCACGCGCTCCACCGCGTCCAGCGTGCCCGAGGTGACGGCCGGGCGGGCGGCGTCGCGGATGCCGTCGGCTTCGAAGGCCGCGGCGGCGTGGGCCACGAGGTCGGGGAGGTCGGCGGTGCCGTACAGGGCGGGGCCGGCGGCGTGGGCGCGGGCGGCGGCGGCCAGGGCCTCGGTGAGGTCGGGCAGCAGCGCGGGGTCGGGGTTGCCGCGCGACAGGTCGCGGACGCCGGGCGGGACGTGGATGCGGATGTCCTCGCGGGCGGTGCTGGCCGGGCGGGGCCGGACGCGCGAGCCGCGGCGGCCGGCGGTCTCCACGATGCCGCGCTCGCGCAGGAGGCGGTAGGCGGCGGCGGCGGTGTTGGCGTTGACGCCGGTCCTGGCGGCGAGCTCACGCACCGTCGGGAGGGCCGCGCCGGGCGCGAGCGCGCCCTCGGCCACGGCCGCCTCGATGCCGGCGGCGATCTCGCTGGCCGTCCCGCCGGCAAACGTGTAGCTTACTAGCACAAAGTCTATTTTGTATTAGTACAAAGGGATTTTCAAGATGCTGATCCATCCTTGGGACGCCGCCCGCGGCGAGGACGAGTGGCACGAGTGGCTGCGCGGGCGCGACTTCGGCCTGCTGGCGGCCAACGGGGTGGACGGCGGGCCGCCGGTGGTCGTCCCCTCGCACTTCCTGTTCGACGGCGGGCGGGAGGTACGCCTGCACCTGGCCAGGCCGAACCCGATCTGGGCGGCGCTGGAGGCCGACCCGCAGGTGACGCTGACCGTCGCCGACGACTACGCCTACATCCCCTCCACCTGGCGCGCCCCCGTGGACGGCGTGCCGACCAGCTACTACGCCGCCGTCCAGCTCATCTGCCGGGCCGAGATCCTGGACGGGCGGGAGGACAAGGCCGAGATCCTGCGCCGCCAGCTCGCCCACCACCAGCCCGGCGGCGGCCACGGCACGATGTCGGCGACCGAGGGGCCGTACCACAAGATGCTCTCGGCCATCCGCGGCCTGCGGCTGGAGGTCGTCGAGGCGCGGGCGAAGTTCAAGTACGACAGCCACAAGCCGGCCGAGCTCCGGGAGCGGGTGGCCGGCCACCTCGCCGCCCGTGACCAGGTTCGCGACGCCGGGGCACGGGCCCAGGTGCTACGCCGCCTCGCCGCCGGGGCGGGCGGCTGAGCCGTCCTCAGTTGGTGGGGCCGGCGGCTGAGCCGTACCTCATCCGGCGACGGGACGGCGGCGCGCGACGGGCAGGAGCGTGCGGTCGGCACCCCTGGTCGCCCAGAGGGCGACCGCGATGAACAGCACCTGCTCGGGCGTGCGGAACCACAGCGGCGTGGCCTCGTCACCGGCGAACGAGACCCCCGCCAGCGCTGCGTGGACGTTGGCCGGGAACATCGCCACGAACAGCGCCGCGAGCGCGAACCCGGCCGCCCAGCGGGTACGGGCGAGCACGAGCCCGGCGGCCCCGAGCAGTTCCAGCACCCCGGTCAGGTAGACGACGGCGCTCGGGAACGGGACGAACGGCGGCACCATCGCCACCATGTCGGCGTGTCCGGGCATCGGCAGCGGCGAACCCGCGGGCACGAAGTGCGCGCTCGCGGTGACCACGAGCAGCACGGCCATCCCGTGCGCCGCGCAGACCGGCCACGACGCGAACCTGCCCACTCCGAGCGCCCCCAGCAGGCGGAATCCCAGCACGGCGACCACGAGCACGATGACGGTGAGAAACATGACCCCTCCACGTGGATAGCGTTTCATTAGATAGTACAGCTATCTAATGAACTTTGCCAAGGGTAGGGACAGCCCTACCCCCACGACGCCGGTACGCAGGGTCGTCGCGCCCCCGCCCGCTCCGTAGCGTCTTTGCCATGAGAACCCTCCAGCACCGCATCACCACCGACACCCGCTATGTCCTGACCGGCTTCCCGGTCACCGTCATCGCCTTCGTCCTGGTCGTCGTGGGTGTGGCGGCAGGTCTGGGCGGCGCCGTGGCCTTCGTCGGCCTCCCGGTGCTCGCCGCGACCGCGTTCCTGGCCAGGAAGTTCGCCGACGCCGAGCGGGCCGCCCTGCCCGGCGTCGTCGGCCGGCCGTTGGCTCGGCCCGAGTACCCGGCCGCCCCGGCGGGCGCGGGCTGGTTCCGCCGCACGATGACCCCGATCGCGAACGGCCAGGCCTTCCTCGACCTGCTGCACGCGATCGTGGCGCTGCCGTTCGCGATCGTCTCTTTCGTCCTGACGGCCGTGTGGTGGACCGGCGCGATCGCCGGGCTGACCTTCCCGATCTACGGCTGGGCGCTGGCCAAGATCCCCGGGCTCGACGGCGGCCTGCCGGCGCTGCTCGGGCTGGGTGACGGCGACGGCGTCTTCGTCGCCTTCAACACCGCGGCCGGCCTGCTGTTCGCGCTGACGCTCCCGGCGGCCGTGCGGATCGCGGCGATGATCAAGGCGAACCTGGCCGAGGCCCTGCTCACCCGTCCGGCCCCGCAGCCGCAGGCGGTCCGCCGCTCCTACGAGGAGAGCGTGCTCGCCGCGTGAGCGCTCTTCCCGGGCCGTCGCCGCATCACGCGGCGGCGGCCCTTGTCCTTGCCGCCGGTTCCTCAACGCTCGGCATCGCCGGGGTGTCAGAGGGGGCGGCCCGTGGGAGGTGCGAGCCGAGGCGTGGGTCCATGCGGCATCGGCGTACCGTCAGGCCGGCCGGGGGCGGGCGTCCTCCGGCGGGGACTGCTCACGGAAGGCCTGCTCGCGGAAGGCCGTCGGTGACATTCCCGCCCGCTGGGTGAACACGCGGGTGAAGTAGGCGTGGCCGGCGTACCCGACCCTGCGGGCGATGGCGCCCACGGGCAGGTCGGTGTCGGCGAGCATCACCTTCGCACGGTCCAGGCGGTGCCGGGTGAGGTAGCCGATCGGGGTGTCCCCGGTGACGGCGCGGACCGCCGCGATCAGCGTGTCACGCGAAACGGCCAGTTCCCGGGCCACCTCGCCGATCCGCACCGGGCGCTCCAGATCGGCGGTGAGCAGCGCGATCGCCCGGTGGCCCAGCGGCGAGGCGGGCGCCCGGTCCGCCGGGAGCCCGCGTCCCGGGCCGACGGCGTGGATCACCGTGTGGAGCGCCGCGCCGAGTTCGACGTGGTCGGGCAGGGTGGTGGCCCGTCCGGCCAGCTCGACCAGCCGGGCCATCGCCGCCTCCACCGCGGCGGGATCGGCCACCTCCACGGCCGCCACTCCCCCGCCGAGGTAGCCGAGGTTCTCGTAGCCGCCGGCGCCCGGTCCTTCGAACAGCACCCAGTGCTCGTCCCAGGTCCCGCCCGAGGGCCCGTACGTGTGCCGGACTCCGGGTGGGAGCCAGAAGAAGGTGCCGGGCCCGACCCGGTGCCGTCCGGGGCGGTCGTGCAGGACGAGATGCCCGGTGCCCGCCGTGACCAGGACCCCGGCGTACCCCGTCAGCGCCTGCCGGGGCCGGGGCCGGCCCTGGCCCAGGATGGTGCCGGCTCCGGTGACGGCCAGGCCGAGGGCTCTGACGCCCTCGGGCGGGGTCCGGTAGTGGGCGATCTGCTCCGGCACTCCCACCCACCTCCCGACAAAAGTGCAAACGGATCCGGAAACACTGCATACCATGGCGGCCGCCCGTGCCCTGAACATGGGGTCATGTTCCGCACCGCGACCGCACCGGTATCGACAGATGTCCTGACCTCCAACGGCCACCGGCTCGATCCGAGCCCGCGGCGGCTCGGCCGGCTCGAGCCCGTCCGCCCCGCCGAACGCCACGACCGGGCCGCGTTGCGGCACCGGCTGGCCCGCGACGGCTACCTGTTCCTGCCGGGTTTCCTCGACCGTGCGGAGATCCTGGAGTTCCGCCGCTACTACTTCGCGGCCCTGGAGGGGACGGGCGTCACCGAGCCGGGCAGCGACCCCCGGCTCGGCAGGGCCGGCCGCGGCGAGCTCGACCGCGCGGCGATGCGCCGCGTGCTGTTTCGCGACATCGTCCCCGGCGCCGAGTACGAGGCGTTGTGCCGCCACCCCCGGATCGCCGGCTTCTACCGGTGGCTGCTGGACACCGAGGAGGTGCACCTGCACCGCAGGAAGCTGATCCGGCACATCGGACCGGGCGAGACGGGTGTCGGCACCGCCACCCAGGCCCACTACGACCTGGTCTACCTGCGCGAGGGCACCGACAAGGTGCTGTCGTCGTGGATTCCGCTCGGTGACTGCCCCGTCGAGCGCGGGCCGCTCATCTATCTGGAGGGCAGTCACCACCGCGTCCTCGCCGAGGAGGCCGCGGGCACGCTCCGGCGTCCCGCCGCCTCGATCACCGCGGACCTGCCCGCGCTGGCCGAGGAGTACGACGCCCGCTGGCTCGTCACCGGCTTCCGGGCCGGCGACATGATGGTGCACGGCGCGCACCTCATCCACGCCTCCCTGGACAACGTCGACCCGGCGGGAATGGTCCGCCTGTCCACCGACATCCGCTACCAGTCGGCCACCGAGGTCGTCGACCCGCGCTGGCAGAACCACTGGGACGCCGACGACGGGCTCTAGGCTCCGGTCAGGTGTTCGCCATCGCCGGCCGTACCGCTGAGGAGGCCGCCCGAACGGCGCGGCGGTAGCGCAGGAGGCGGCGGCCGAGCGCGACCGCCCCGAGCACGCAGCAGACCAGGCCGAAGATCGCCAGCAACGGCAGCAGCCAGACGGTGACGATCCAGTACTGGAGGTTGACCGCCCCCCAGACCAGCATCGGCAGCAGCGCGCCCGCCACGATCACCAGGGCGAGGGGCACGAGCCGCAGGACCAGCAACGGCCGGCGCGCCAGGCGGCGGCGCGAGGCCCAGCGGCGCGCCCGGACGATCGCGGTGATCAGCAGCGCGGCCATCACCACCGTGAGCCCGAGCAAGACGGCGTTCACGACGGTCAGCGGGTTGCTCATCGGCGTCGCCGGGGCCCCGATCCGTTCGGCGAGAAGGTTGGCCGAGAGCACGCCGGGATCGCCGGCGCTGTTGGTGAGGACGAGGGCGGCCTTGCCGGTCTTGGGCGAGAAGACCATGTCCCCGGTCCACGTGGCCAGCGTTCCGCCGTGGCCGATCACCGACGGCGGGGCGCCTGCCGCGACGGGGCGCGACTGCCAGCCGAGGGCGTAGTGGCCGGCCTTCGGCTGGACGGTGTGCAGCTCGGCCAGGGAGGCGGCGCTCAGCAGGCCGGCCCCGAAGGTTCCCTGGTTGAACCGGACCCAGCGCACCATGTCGTCCAGGGTCGAGATCACCCCGCCGTTGCCGGCGCACGTCCCCGGCATCTCCGGCGCCGCGACGGCGACCCCCAGCACGACCTGGTACGCGGACGGCAGCCCCTCGGCGGCATCGGAACACCCCAGCGTCGAGCTGGTGGCGGTCATGCCCAGCGGCGTGAACAGCTCGGCGTGCAGGAAGGAGCCGAAGGACCTGCCCGACACCACCTCGACGATCCTCGCCGCGATCGAGTAGTTGGTGTTGTGGTACTCCGGGCGGGTGCCCGGATCGGCGGCCAGCCGCTTGCCGGCCAGCCTGGACACGATCTCCCGCGGGCTACGCGGCGGAGGGAACACGTACTCGTTGTTCGTGCTGTTCGACAGCCCCGAGGTGTGGCTGAGGAGCTGACGCACGGTGATCCCGGTGAAGCGCGGGTCGGCCATCGTGAAGCCGGGCAGGAGCTTGACGACCGGGTCGTTCAGGGAGAGGCGGTCGTCGTCGGCCAGCAGCATGATCGCGGCGGCCGTCATCGACTTGCTCATCGACGCGATCCGGAACCGGGTCCGCGCCGACACCGCGTTGCCGTCCCCGTCCCTGCCGCGGACGATCGTCTCGACCGACGACCCGTCGATCACGGCCGCGGCGACGCCCGGCGTGCCGTAGACCGAGCGGTAGTCGTCGACCAGCCGTTCGGCGGTGGCGTGGGCCGGTGCCGTCCAGCCGAGCAGCACGGCGACGAGCACACCGCAGAAGGCGAGCATGGAGGACACCCGAGGAAAACGCACGACGTCGAACCTAGATCGGGCGCCTCCGGCGGGCCTCACCCCGAGGGGTGAATCCCGTGCCGCCCTTCAGGATGGAATTCGTGGCGGGCGACGAGCCCGTTCTCGTAGGCGTGGATCACCGCGTGCACGCGGTCGCGCAGGTCCAGTTTCTGCAGGACGGCGCGGACGTGGGACTTCACGGTGTTCTCGCTCAGCACCAGTTCCGCGCAGATCTCGCTGTTGGACCTGCCGCGGGCCAGCAGGCCGAAGATCTCGACCTCGCGCGGGGTGAGGCCGGCCAGAGCCTTCGCCCTTCGCATCGGCACCTGCCGTACGAGATCGAGGATCGTCGCGGCCACCCCCGGGGCCAGCGCCGACGTCCCGGAGGCGACGTCGCACACGGCCTGGGCCAGGGCGGCGGGGCGGACGTCCTTGGTCAGGTAGCCGCTCGCGCCGACCCGGATGGCGGCCACGACCAGTTCGTCGTCGTCGAACGTCGTCAGCATGAGCACCCGGGTCTCCGGTGCGATCCTGACGATCTCCGCGGTGGCGGCGACCCCGTCCATGCGGGGCATGCGGATGTCCATCAGCACCACGTCGAGGCGGTGGCGCCGGACGACCTCGATCGCTTCGGCGCCGTTCCCGACGTCGTTGGTGACCTCGATGCGCTCGTCGGCCGACAGCACCGTGCGGAGCGAGGCCCGCAGCAACTCCTGGTCGTCGACGAGCATGACGCGGATCCCCGTCATACCCCCTCCTTCGTGGGGAGCCGCGCCCGCAGCACCCATCCGTCGTCCCCGGCGCCGATCGACAGGGTGCCGCCGGCGGTACGCACACGTTCCTCGATCCCCAGCAGGCCGGTCCCCTGGCCGCCGGTGTCGCGACGCGCCCTGCCGCCGTCGTCGCGCACCTCCACCGTCACCTCGGCCGGGCTCCAGCGCAGGTGAACGGTCACCTTGACCGGTGGTTCAAGGTGGCGCAGCGCGTTGGTGATGCCCTCCTGCACGGTACGGACCGCCGCGACCTCGGCGCTCAGGCTCAGCGGCCGTCGCTCGCCCGCCTCGGCGAACGTCACCGCGTGGAGCGGGCTCGCCGCAGAGGCCACGAGGTCGGGGAGGGCGTCGAGCGAGATCGGGGCCTGCCCGCGCGGCGCCGCGGTGGCCGGGCCCAAGGTGGCCAGCATCGCCCGCAGGCCCTGGTGGGCGTCCCGGCCGGCCTCGGCGATGTCGCCGAGCTCGCTGCGGGTCGCCGGATCCGCCGTCGTCACCGCCGCTGCCTCGATCCGGGCGACCATGACGGTGACCGTGTGGGCGATGACGTCGTGCAGGTCGCGGCGGATGCTGGCCCGTTCGTCCGCGACCGCCGCGGCCAGCCGTTCGCTCTCGGCTCGGCGGCGTGACTCGTGCCTGCGGCGTACCAGAAGGGCCGCGAGCCACACACCGCCGACCACGAGCATCAGCAGCCCGCCCTCGGACAGGCGCGTCCACCCGGGAACGCCAGAGGGCAGCCGGGACCACGCCACCAGCTCGTTGAGAACGATCCCGAGCGCGGCGACGGCCAACGCGAGCACCGAGGACCTGACCGGAACCTGGCCGGTCAGCCGCCACAACGTCAGGGGGAAGAACACGGCCGAGGGCAGCATGACCGGTGACCAGCCCGGGAAGGGCAGCAGCACCAGGACGAGCATGCCCAGCGCGCCGATCGCATACCCCGCCCACGGCCGCCGGCGGGCCTCCACCGCTCCCCCATGGAGCAGGACGGCGGCGCCCGCCGCGGCGAGGATCTGCCACAGGTCCGCGCCGAAGTACCGGGCGGCCGCCAGGACGATCACTGTCAGGAGAGCCAGGACCACGTGCGCCGCCACCGTCGTCGCCGGCCATGTGCTCCGGCGCTGGGCGGCTGTCACGGTCGCCGCCTCCCGGTGGGCTCGTGGTGGGGAGCCGTACCTGGCTCGACGTGCCACAGGATAGCCAGCGGCGGGCGGTCCCACCGCCACGAACCCGCCGATGAGCTCTCAGCGGTAGGACGCGATGAGCCGGGCCAGGTGGCGGCCCGCGATGCGCAGCGGCTCCTCGCTCTCGGCGACCTGCGCGGCCATCTCGGCCCCCTCCAGCGTGCTGATCACCGTGTGCGCGAGCTCGTGGGCGACGTCCTCGGGGAAGCCGCTACGGCGCAGCTTGCCGCCGACCAGCTCCCGCCAGGCGGCGAACTCCTCCTCCGCGGCCCGCTGGATCTCGGGTGCCCTGCCGGTGCTCTCCAGCGCGGTGATGACGATGGGGCAGCCGTCCAGCCATTGGGAGGCGCGCAGCCCCTCCGCCAGTTCGTCGGCGCAGGCGGCGATCGCCACGGCCGGGTCGTCCTCGCGCTCCAGCGCTTCCCGCAGCATGCCGGCGAACTCCTGGCCGCCGTGCCGCAGGGCCGCGATCGCCAGTTCGCTCTTGCCTCCGGGGAAGAAGTGGTAGACCGAGCCGAGCGTGGCCTCGGCCTCCTGGGAGATCTGCTTGAGGCCCGTGGCCGCGTACCCCTGCCGCTGCATCAGGCGGGCGGTCGAGCGGACGATGCGCTCCTTGGTCTTCATGACTCCGCATTCTATTGGATAGAGCGTTCATTCTAGTGCCGTGCTACAGTCCGTCGCTAGATAGAACGTTCATTCTAGGGAGTACGCATGTCCGTCACCGTCATCGGCCTCGGCCCTATGGGCCACGCGATGGCCGCCGCCTACCTGGACAAGGG
This sequence comes from Nonomuraea sp. NPDC059007, assembly GCF_042740555.1. Taxonomy (NCBI): domain Bacteria; kingdom Bacillati; phylum Actinomycetota; class Actinomycetes; order Streptosporangiales; family Streptosporangiaceae; genus Nonomuraea; species Nonomuraea sp. NPDC059007. The sequence goes on from NZ_JBHYJD010000005.1 coordinate 68,433, forward strand.
CTACGACGTCACCGTCTGGAACCGCACCGCCCGCAAGGCCGGCGACCTGGTCGCCCGCGGGGCGCGCCTGGCCCCGAGCGTGGAGGCGGCGCTCCGGGCCAACGAGCTCGTGGTGCTGAGCCTGACCGGCTACGACGCCGTCTACGCCGTACTGGAGCAGGCGCCGGAGGCGCTGGCCGGCCGTACCGTGGTCAATCTGACCTCCGACACGCCCGACCAGGCGCGGACGGCGGCCGAGTGGGTGGCCGGGCACGGCGGGACGCAGATCACCGGGGGCGTGCAGACGCCGCCACCCGGCATCGGCGCGCCCGGCACCTCGACGTACTACAGCGGCCCCGCCGGCGCCGTGGAAACCCACCGGGCCGCCCTCGAAGCGCTCACCGGGATCGACTACCTGGGCGAGGACCCCGGCCTGGCCGCCCTGTACTACCAGATCGGCATCGACATGTTCTGGACCGGGCTCGTGGGCTACCTGCACGGGCAGACGGTGGCGCGGGCGTACGGGGTTTCGGCGCGGCAGTTCCGGGAGCATGCGGTCAAGTCGATGGACTTCCGGTACTTCGTGGAGCTCTACGCGCCCCGGATCGACGCGGGCGACCACTCCGGGGACATGGAGAACCTGGGGATGGCGGCGGCGAGCCTGGAACACGTGGTGCGCACGGCCGAGGCCGCGGGGGTGGACGTCGCGATCCCGCGGGCCATGCTGGACACCTTCCGCCGCGGCATCGCGGCCGGTCACGGCCGGGACAGTCTCACCCGCCTCGCCGACGTCCTGCGGGGGTGATGTGAGGGGGCGCCCGCTCGCGCGATCCGGCCGCCCCCGTTAGGCCGGATCGCGGTCCGTTTTCCGCGGCTCAGCGGGCGCCCCTCCACATTCCGGCCGCGGGCCCCACCCCCCGGTCGAGGGCCCGACCGCCGTGGTGACCTCGTGGTCACCGGTGAATCCGCCACATCAGGCCTGTGTGAGCCTTCCGGCTCGTCCCCCCCGATGCGGCGGTGCGGCTTCGATGCGGGCAACACTACGGTTGCGATCTTGTGGGCGAAACCCCGTTTACGGACAGCTCGTTGAACGGTCTGTAGTCATCGATATACGGAGCGTGTCAAGAGGCTGAACGGTCACCCTCGCGCGACGAACGGTCGATCAAGGGGCCCGCAGCCGGCTCGGGAAGGTGCATCCGCGCCATCATCGCCGCCACCCCGGCCGGGATCCGACCGGGCGTGAGCAGGGAAATCATGACCATCACGGCGAAAGCCAGCGGCACGCCGGCGGCCGGCGGGACGAAGGGCTTCACGCCCACCCATTCCAGCCCCACAAGCACCGCCGTCAAGCCCCCGCCCGTCGCGAACCCCGCGACGGCGCCCGGCGCGGTCAGGCGCCGCCACCAGATGCCCAGCACCAGCAGCGGGCAGAACGTGGCCGCCGACAGGCTGAAGGCGGCGAGCACCAGCTCCACCGACCCGACGGGGACGGTCGTCGCGGTCAGCACCAGGGCGGCCACCGTCACCCCGGCCAGCGAGGTACGGAACGAGCGCACCCCGGGTCGTGCCACACAGGCCGACACCGCCCCCGACACCGCCCCGAGCACCCCGCACGACGTCGCGAGGAACGCCGCGAAGGCGCCCGCCGACAGCACCCCGGTCAGCATGTTCCCGACGACCCCGGGCAGCATCCGGGACGGCAGCAGCAGCACGACCTCCTCGCCCCCCGCCCCGGGAAAATGCACATGCGCGAGAATTCCATATAAGGGAGGCACCACGGCGAACACCCCGAGTAACACCTGCGCCGCCACGATCGCCCGGCGCGCCCCGCGCCCGTCCGGGGCGGCGTAGACCCGGACCACGACGTGCGGCAGCCCCATGGTCCCGAGCGCGCAGGCCAGCAACACCGTCAGCACGCCGGGCAACGACTGGTCGCCAGAGCCGTACCCGCCGGAAAGGCCTTCCACGGGCACCTGGCCGCAATGCCACGTGCACCACAACGCCAGCCCCACGCCGAGGAAGGCGACCAGCTTCACCCAGAACTGCGAGGCCTGCACGCTCGTGACGCTGCCCATGCCACCGGCCAGCGCCACGCAGGCGGCGGTGCCGGCGACCGCCGCCCAGCCGGCCCACGGGGGCAGCCCGGTCAGCAGCCGCGTGACGACCCCGGCCGCCTGGAACTGCGCCACGAGGAACAACAGCCCGATCCCCAGCACCCAGCACGTGGTGAAGCGCCGCAGCCGCGCCGAGCCCAGCCGCCATTCGGCGAAGTCGGGCAGCGTGAACGTCCCGGACCTGCGCAGCGGCGCGACCACCAGCGCCAGCACCACCACGAACCCCGCCGCCGCCCCCACCGGGTACCACAGCATCGGCGCCCCGTGCGTGGCGATGAGCCCGGCCAGCCCCAGGCAGACGGCGGCCCCGGTGAACTCGGCGCCGATGGCCGCGCCGTTGCGCCACGGCCGCACCGCCCGCGCCGCCACGTAGAACTCCGTCACGCTGAGGTAGCGGCGCGGCCGCACGGTGCCCACCGTCACGGCGAGGACGAGCACGACGGCGATCCCGGCCAGCGCCGCGACGGTCACGGTCCCGCTCGTTCGGCCTGTTCGGCATGCCGCAGATGGCGTACGGCCAGCAGCACCCACACCGGCTGGACCCCCACCGACAGCGCCACCCACCAGCGCACGTCGGCGAACCCGGCGGCCAGCACCGGCGCCCCGACCAGCACGGCCAGCCCGGCCCCCGCGGTGACGGCGCCCGCCGAGAGCTGGCGGCGCATGGCCGCCCGCGTCTCGGTGTCACGGGAGGCGTCGCGGGAGAGGCCGCGGGAGACGTCGGCGGGCGGCGCCGGATCCAGGCGCCCGACCGCCGCTGGACGCCGCTCGACCAGCACGCGGCGCACGGTCACTGCGCGCTCCGATGCTGGTTGACGAGCTGCTCGCGCACCTGCCTGGTGTGGCGGCGGCTGACGGGCAGCGTCTCGGTGCCGACGGTGAGCATCACCTTGCCGCCCTCGAAGCGCAGCTCGCTGACGTGGCGGGCGGAGACGAGCGTGCTGCGGTGCACGCGGATGAAGCCGGCCCCGGCCCAGCGGCGTTCGAGCGCGGCCAGGGGCATGCGCACGAGGTAGCTGCCGTCGACGGTGTGCAGCCGCACGTAGTCGCCCTTGGCCTCGGCGAACCAGACGGCCTGCTGCGGCACGAACCGGGTACGCCCGCCCAGCTCCACCGGGATGACGTCGTCGGGCCCGCAGTCGTCGGGCGGCGCGGAGACCGCCTCCAGCCTGCGCACGGCCTCGGCCAGCCGGTCGGCGCGCACCGGTTTGAGCAGGTAGTCGACGGCCTGCAGCTCGAAGGCCTGCACGGCGCAGTCGTCGTGCGCGGTGACGAACACCAGGCGCGGCGGGCTGGGGAACCCGCCGATGAGCCGGGCCAGGTCGAGCCCGTCGAGGCCGGGCATGCGGATGTCGAGGAAGACCCCGTCCAGCCGCTCCCCCGCACCGATCATCTGCACCATGTCCTGCAGCGCCGAGACCCCGTCGGCTGCGGTGAGGACCTGCTCCACCCTGCTGTCCCGGCGCAGCAGGTAGGCCAGCTCTTCCAGAGCCGGCACCTCGTCGTCAACGGCCAGAACGCGTAGCATGCCGTCCACGCTGCCGCAAGAACGCCCTGCTCACAAGCGACACGCCTACGTTGAGTAAAGATTTGACTACAAAGAGCTAGGCCGGGTCTTGGGGACGCGCAGCCGTACGCGGGTGCCGGCGCCCGGCGCGGTCTCGACCGCGAGCCCGTAGTCCTCGCCGTAGATCTGGCGCAGCCGCACGTCGACGTTGGCCAGGCCGATGCCGCCGCCCTCGCGGCACGGGCCGTCGTCGAGCACCTGCCTGGCGTGCTCGGGGTCCATGCCGGCGCCGTCGTCCTCGACGGTGATGTGCGCCTCGGGGCCGGCGTCGCGGACCACCACGCGTACCTCGCCCGCGCCGCCGGCGGCGCGCATGCCGTGCTTGATCGCGTTCTCGACGAGGGGCTGCAGGCACAGGAACGGCACCGGCACCGGCAGCACCTCCGGCGACACCTGGACGGTGAAGCGCAGCCGGTCGCCGAACCGGGCGCGCTCCAGCAGCAGGTAGCGGTCGACGCAGGTCAGCTCGTCGGCCAGGGTCGTGAAGTCCTGGGCGCGGCGCAGCGCGTACCGGGAGAAGTCGGCGAAGTCGAGCAGCAGCTCTCGCGCGCGGCCGGGATCGGTGCGCACGAAGGAGGCGATGGTGGTGAGGGCGTTGTAGACGAAGTGCGGCGAGATCTGCGCGCGCAGGGCGCGCATCTCGGCTTCGAGCGCGCGGCGGCGGGAGGTGTCGAGCTCGGCGAGCTCGAGCTGGCCCGAGACCCAGCGGGCGACCTCGGTGACGGTGCGCACGAGCGCCGCGCTCAGCTCCTCGTCGTAGGCGGCCAGCGCGCCGACCACCCGGTCGTCGACGGTGAGCGGCACGACGACCGCGCCGTGCGGCTGACCGGCGAAGACCTCCGCCCGGCCCGAGGTCAGCGCCGCGCGGGCGTGGTCGAGCACCTCGTCCGTGCAGGGCCCGTCCCACGCGAGTGCCGCGTCGGTGGAGGTGATCGCGAGCGCGTGGGTGCCGAGCAGTACGCGCAGATGCCTTACGGCCTTGCGTGCGGACTCCTTCGTGAGCCCGCCCCGCAGGGACGGCGCGGCCAGCGCGGCGATGTGCAGCGTCATGAACGTCGCCTCGTCCTTCCAGCCGCCTTCGGGCAGCTCGGGGCGGCGGCGCGCGACGAGGTAGCCGAGCGCGAATGCCAGGAGGGAGGCGAGCGCCACGGAGGCGGCGATCGACATGCGGCAAACCGTAGCCCGTCACGCGGGGTGTTCGGGCGGAAACGCTACGGTGGCCCCTCCCCCGGCTCCTCTTGATATGAGTAGCGCTGCTCTCGCCACGGATCGGCAACGTTGTGGTAGCCGCGTTCCTCCCAGAAGCCGCGCCGGTCCTCCAGCAGATACTCGATGCTGCGCACCCATTTCACGCTCTTCCAGGCGTAGAGATGGGGGACCACGACGCGCAGCGGGAAGCCCCGGTCGGGGCTGATGGGCTTGTCGTCGAGCTCGGTGGCGAACAGCGTCTCCGGGGCGGTGAAGTCGGAGAGGCGGACGTTGGCGCTGTAGCCGTACTCCGCCCAGATCATCACGTGCGTCACTCCCTCGGCGGGCGGCGCGACGGCGAGAATCTCCTGCGGGCTGACGCCGCGCCACTCGTTCCCCATGATCGAGAACTTGGTGACGCAGTGGAAGTCGGCGAGCACGCCGGTGCGCGGCAGCTTCTCGAACTCCGGCCAGCTGAAGCGGTGCATCTCCCCTGACGCGGTGGCGCCGAAGACGCGGAAGTCCCAGCTGTCGGGCTTGAACTGCGGCACCCGGCCGTAGTGGATGACGGGCCGGCCGCGCGGGACGTACTGGCCTGGGGGCAGGCGCGACTCCTCCTCGTTCATTCGGCCATCCTGTCATCGCCCGGCGTACGGCTCGTCGCCGGGTAGGAGTGCGCTACTATTGCGGCCTATGCGCACCGCATTCATCTTTTGGTATGGCGACGGACCCGTGAGGACCGATCGCCATGTGGCGCTGCGCTAGCAGACACAGACGATCGAAAGGCCCCGGGTCCGTAAGGATCCGGGGCCTTTCGCATGTTCAGAGGAGAAAACCATGGTCATCGTGATGGGCCCCGAGGCCACCCAGGACGACGTCGCCGCGATCGTCGCGGTCGTGCAGGCGGCCGGGGTGGAGGCGTTCGTGAGCCGGGGCGTACGGCGCACGATCGTCGGACTGGTCGGCGACGTGGCCCAGCTCGACCAGGGCAACCTGCGCGGCATGGCCGGGGTGCGGGACGTGATGCGCGTGTCCACGCCGTACAAGCTCGTCAGCCGGGAGAACCATCCCGAACGCTCCACCGTGCACGTGGGCGGGGTGCCGATCGGCCCGGACACGGTGACGCTGATCGCCGGGCCGTGCGCGGTGGAGACGCCGCAGCAGACGCTGGACGCGGCGCTGATGGCCAAGAAGGCCGGGGCGACGTTGCTGCGCGGCGGGGCGTACAAGCCGCGCACCTCCCCGTACGCCTTCCAGGGCCTCGGCGAGGCGGGCCTGCGCATCCTGGCCGACGTGCGCGAGGAGACCGGGCTGCCGGTCGTCACGGAGGTCGTGGACGCCCACGACGTCGAGCTGGTCGCGTCCTACGCAGACATGCTGCAGGTCGGCACCCGCAACGCGCAGAACTTCGCGCTGCTGCAGGCGGTCGGCGCGGCGGGCCGGCCGGTGATGCTGAAGCGCGGCATGAACGCCACGATCGAGGAGTGGCTGATGGCGGCCGAGTACATCGCCCAGCGCGGCAACCTGGACATCGTGCTGTGCGAGCGCGGCATCCGCACGTTCGAGACGGCCACGCGCAACACGCTGGACGTGTCGGCGGTGCCGGTGGCGCAGCGCCTGTCGCACCTGCCGGTCATCGTCGACCCGTCCCACTCGGGCGGCCGCCGCGACCTGGTGCTCCCGCTGACCCGCGCGGCCATCGCGGTGGGCGCCGACGGCGTGATCATCGACGTCCACCCGGCGCCGGAGACAGCCCTCTGCGACGGCCCCCAGGCCCTGGTCGACTCCGACCTCGACGTGCTCGCAGACGTGCTCGCCACCCTCCCCCCGCTCCTGGGCCGCACGGCGTCTGTCGCGCTGTCTTAAAGGCGCTGATCCTTTACGGCCCAGCCGCTGTCCTAAGGGCGCTGATCCTTTACGGCCCAGCCGCTGTCCTAAGGGCGCTGATCCTTTACGGCCCAGCCGCCCCCACCACCACCCGCCGACGCGCGCCGGCGGGTCGGCGGGATCGCTTCTCACGCCGGACGAACGCACCACCGTCACGGGCCTTCGTGAACCACCCGACGGGGCAAGCAAGAACCCGCGACGACCTCGTGGACCCCGCCAGGCAACACACCCCGGAAACCGGCCCGTAGAGATCCCATGGGCCGGCCGGGCGGGGAGCCTTTGGACCGGGTCGCAGAGGTTTTGTGGTGGTCCCGTGGTTCCGGCTGCGAAGGTCTTGTGGGTGGGCCGGGGTTCTTCGTTGGCTGGGGTTCAGGCGGTGGGGCTGACGCCTTCCAGGGTGTATTCCTGGATGGAGTCGGCCAGCTGGACCGCCAGTTCTTCGGCGTCGAGGCGCTTCTCGATCTGCTTCAGGTCCTCGATCTTGGCCCGGGTCTCGGCCCGCTTCGGAGCCAGCAGCGAGCAGCAGTCCTCGTCCGGCAGCTCGGAGATGGCCAGCGTGTCGATCCGGCGCGCCTCCGCCATGATCTCCGTCTTGTCCCAGCCGACCAGCGGCCGCAGGATCGGCAGCTCGACCGCGTGGTCCTGGGCGGTGATGTTGGCGAGGGTCTGGGAGGAGACCTGGCCGAGCGCGTCGCCGGTGATCAGGGCGGCGGCGCGGATGCGGTGGGCGACCTCCTCGGCGGTCTTCAGCATGAGCCGTCGCTGCGCGATGACCGCCAGCCGGTCCTGGCCGGAGTTGCGGATGGACTGCTGCGCCTTGCCGAACGGCACCACCCACAGCCTCGACCCGCCCTGGAAGCGGTCGAGCTTGCGCACCAGCGCGTACGCCTTGTAGATCGACTCGCTCGTCGTGAACGGAATGCCGGAGAAGTGCAGGAAGTCCACGTGCAGGCCGCGGCGCATCATGCGGTAGGCGGCGACGGGCGAGTCGATGCCGCCGGACATGAGCACGAGCGCCCTGCCGCTGGAGCCGACGGGCAGGCCGCCCTGGCCGGGCAGGCCGTCGGTGAACACGAACACCTCGTCGCGGTCGACCTCGATGTGGAGGGTGAGCGCGGGGTTCTTGAGGTCGACGGGCAGGCCGTACTCGTCGTTGATGGCGCCGCCGACCATGCGGTCGAGCTCGTTGGAGCGCAGCGGGAAACGCTTGTCGCGGCGGCGCGAGCGGACGGCGAAGGTGGCCTTGCGGGCCGCCTGCTCGGTGTCGCGGACCAGTTCGAGACCGGCCTTGACGACCGTGTCCGGGTCCTTGGCGACCCGCCAGGCGCGGTGGATCCACACCAGCCCCGGCACGTCGGCGACCCGGGCGGCCACCGCGTCGGCCTGCTCGACGGTGGTGCCGGTGGGCAGGAAGATGGCGATCACGCCGTGCCGCTTGCGCACGTCGACCTTGATGTCGAGCTCGCGCAGCGCGTTGCGGATGTTGCCGATCAGGCGGCGTTCGAACAGCTCGCGGTTCTTGCCCTTGAGGACGATCTCGCCCAGCTTGAGCAGTACGCACGGCTCACCCAGGGCGGTGATCGTCATGGGGGTCCTCCGATATTTCCAGTGCTTTCGACCTACCGAGTTTAGTCCTCGTCCAGACCACGCTCGATCGCATATCGGACCAGCTCCACCCGGTTGTGCAGCTGGAGCTTGTTGAGAGTGTTCTGGACATGGTTCTGCACGGTCCGGTGGGAGAGCACCAGCCGGTCGGCGATCTGCCGGTACGACAGCCCCTTGGCCACGAGCCTGAGCACCTCGGTCTCCCGCTCGGTCAGCCGCGGGCCGTCCTCTTCCTGCGCCGGTTGGGCCGCCAGCCTGCGGTACTCCCCCAGCACCAGCCCCGCCAGCCCCGGCGTGAACACCGCGTCACCCTCGGCGGTCCGCCGTACCGCGTCGAGAAACTCCTCCCGGGAGGCCGACTTCACCAGATACCCCGAGGCCCCGGCCTTGACCGCCGCCAGCACGTCGTCCTGTTCGGCGCTGGCCGACAACACGAGCACCCGGGGCGGGCTCTCCAGCCCGCTGAGCCCCTGCGCCACCTCGGCGCCCGACAGATCCGGCAGTTGCAGATCGAGAACCACGACCTCGGGCCGCACCGCCCCGGCCACCCGGATCGCCTGCCGCCCCTCCCCCACGGCCGCCACGACCTCGTACCCGGCCTCCGCCAGATCCCTGGCCACCCCGTCACGCCACATCGGGTGGTCGTCCACCACCATGACCCGCACCATGCCCGCAGCGTACGGCAGCGGGCTAGGGCCCCAGAAGCGGTCACCGCCCAGGCCCCAAGGGGGCAGCAATCCCGGCACCCCTCCACAGACGCACCCGGAAACCACCCGAACGCCTGGCCGCGAAAGCGACACAGCGCCCCGAACGAGAAGGGCGACACCCCGGCAGCTCGGGCCGACACCCCGAGGCATGGGCACATGGGGAACGAGCGCCAAGCGGGCGATGCCGCCTGAAGCACGAGCGAAGGTGCGACACCGCCCGGGAAGCGACCGCGCCCAGGAGGGCGACACCACCGCCAGGGGCCGGGCGATGCCGGGACGGGCAGCGCCGGGCGGGCGATACCGCCTGGAGCACGGGCGGGCGAAGGAGCGACACCTCCCGAGAGACGGCCGCGCCTGGGAGGGGCGACACCGCCGCCAGGGGCCGGGCGATGCCGAGACGGGCAGCGCCGGGGCGGGCGGCGCAGGGGCGGGCGGCGCAGGGGGGCGATGCCGGGACGGGCGATGGCGGGGCTTGTGGAGGGGCGCACGATCGTGCCCAAGGCGGGTGCGAGCGTGGAAAGGCGAACCCCCAAAGCGCGACGACGCTCTAGGGCCGGACGGGGATCCTGATTTCGATCTCGGTGCCCTCGCCGGGGGCGGTGATGATGGTGACGGTGCCGCCCGCGTCGGCGATGCGGCCCTTGATCGACTGGGCCACGCCCATCCGGCCGTCCCGCTCGGCCTCCTCCAGGCGGCCAGGGGGGATGCCGTCGCCCTCGTCCCTGACGCTGACGATGACGCAGTCCTCCTCCTGCTCGGCGAAGACCCAGGCGCGGGCGTCCGGCCCCACGTGGGTGCGGACGTTGTCCAGGGCCGCGCCGACCGCTGCCGCGATCTCGGCCGCCGTGGCCGGGGGCAGGACGATGGGGGTGGCGGGGGTGGAGACCGTGACGGTGGCGGAGCCGTACCTGGTGAGGAGGGAGCGCAGGTCGCCGGAGGGGGCGGGGCGCAGGGAGATCAGGTCGCGCAGGGCGGCTTCCTGCTCTCCGGCCAGACGCCCGAGTTCGGCTGCCTCGCCGCCGATCTCCTGGCCGCGCCGCTGCACCAGCGCGAGCACCTGGAGCACGGAGTCGTGGATGCCGCGCGAGAGGCGGTCGCGCTCGCGCTGGGCGGCCTCCATCTCGGCGGCCCGCTGCATACGTTCCTCGGCCTGCTTGGCCAGGCGCGCGACGTGGCCGACCACGACGCCGGACAGGAACAGCAGGACGGCGCCGTTGATGAGGACGGGCGCATCGGGGGTGCGTACGCGCAGCCAGACGTCGGCCGCGGCGACGATGGCCGCGCCCAGCGCGCCGAGGCGGCGTCCGCCGTAGACGGCCCAGGCGAGCACGGGCCCGGCGATCCAGGTGGCGGGCAGCGGCATGACGCCTTCGGCGTATTGGTAGGGCCCTTCCACGTACGGCGAGGCCAGCAGGCAGGCCAGTGTCACCAGCATGTCGATGACCAGCAGCGGCCAGCCGCGCAGCGCCTCCACGGAGTAGGCGAAGATCGACGCCGCGGTCCACAGCGCCATGAGGCTGAGGACGAACCACCCCATGACGGGCCGGGCGTACCCGTCGTGCTGGACCAGGAGCACACCGGCGTAGACCAGCGACGCGATCCTGAAGACGGCGATCGCGCGCCAGAACGGTCCCTCGATACCCATGAATCATTCTCACGTTTCCGACAGGGGCGGTTGACAGATAGTCGAAGTATCCATGCGAATCGGGCCACACCACTGCCAGAATCCGGTGATCCCTAATGCAAGGAAATATCGATACATGTCTACCGCTGTTAATCATTTCACCCACGGCCCGCTCACCCCGGCCCTCGCCTACGTGATGTCGTGCATCGGGTCAATGCTCGGACTGCGGCTGACCGCTCAGGCCCACGCCTCGCGCGGTGGTTCGCGGGTGCGCTGGTTGCTCGGCGCGGCCGTATCGATCGGCGGCACCGGCATCTGGGTCATGCACTTCATCGCCATGATGGGCTTCGACATCGAGGGCACCCCGATCCGTTACGACGTCCCGCTGACCGTGGCCTCCGCGCTCGTCGCGATCGTGGTCGTGGGCACCGGCCTGTTCCTCGTCTCCTACGGCGGCGGCCGGGTGCTGGCGCTGCTCGGCGGCGGACTGCTCACCGGCCTCGGCGTGGCGAGCATGCACTACCTCGGCATGTACGCCATGAACATGTCCGCCCACGTCTCCTACGATCGCCTGACGGTGGCCCTGTCGGTGGCGATCGCGGTCGTGGCCGCGACGGTGGCGCTCTGGTTCACGCTGCGGGTCAGGCGGCCCATCTGGATCGCCGCCGCCGCCCTGGTCATGGGCGTCGCGGTGGCCGGCATGCACTACACGGGGATGTTCGCGATGACCGTCACCCCGCACCACGCGCCCGCGCCGGTGCCCGGCGCCGACGCGCTCGACTTCCTCGTGCCGCTCATGACCGTGATCAGCCTGATCACGCTGACCATGCTGCTCATGGTCATCCTGTCGCCCTCGGAGGAGGAGCTCCACGAGGACGCCGAACTCCTCGCCAGGCTGGAGCTGCGCAGGCGGACGTCGCAGCAGCTCACCTACCCCGCGCCGGCCCCCAGGCCGCAGCCCGCGGGGAGGTCGCGCCGCCGGTAGTTGCACAGGCAGCGACCTGGGCCCCATACTCCCCTTGCTTTACTCATCAAGGGACGCATGCCCATGTCAGCTGTCGATCACTTCTCCTTCGGGTTCCTGACACCCGCTCTCGCCTACGTGATGTCAAGCGCGGGCTCCATGCTCGGCCTCCTGCTGACCTCCCGCGCCCGCCTCGTCGGCGGTCGTGAGGGCCGGTTCTGGCTGGTCGGCGCGGCGCTCGCGATCGGCGGCACGGGCATCTGGACGATGCACTTCATCGCCATGATGGGCTTCGCTGTCACCGGCACGCCCATCCGCTACGACGTCACGCTCACGGTGGCCTCGGCGGTCCTCGCGGTGGCGGTCGTGGGCGCCGGGCTCCTCCTGGTCGGCCGGGGCGGGTCCCGCCCGCCGTGTCTGCTGGGCGGCGGCGCCCTGACCGGGCTCGGCGTCGCCGGCATGCACTACCTCGGCATGGCCGCCATGAACATGTCCGGGCACGTGCACTACGACCCGCTCGTCGTCGCCCTGTCGATCCTCATCGCGGTCGTCGCGGCCACGGTGGCGCTCTGGTTCACGCTGCGGGTGCGGGGCGCCTGGCGCATCGGCGGGGCCGCGCTCATGATGGGCGCGGCGGTGTCCGGGATGCACTACACCGGCATGTTCGCGATGTCCGTGGAGCTGGTGCCGTCCGCCGGGCCCATCCCGGGCTCGCGCGCCCTGGACTTCCTGCTGCCGCTCATCGTGGGCCTGTGCGTGGTCACCGTCGGGCTGCTGCTGCTGGTGATCCTCTCCCCCTCGGAGAAGGAACTGCGCGGCGAGATCGCCTTCCAGGCCAGAAAGGCCGCCAGAGACGACGAAGGCGCGCCGGAGGTGAATCTCTTCGGCACGCCTCGCGGTTGAGCTATGTCCTGGGTACGGCTCGCGCCCCGGTGGGCCGCCGATGCTTCCGCGGCGCGAGCCGTACCCTGAGAGGGGTTGCAGCGGTTCGTCTAACCCCGCTGCGTTGAAAGGTACGGCCTGCCGCTTGCAAGCCGCTTACGGATGATCACGATCCGCTTGCACGCTCAGCCGAAGAAGACCTCGGCCTCCGCGTAGCGCTCGTCCGGGACGGTCTTGAGCTCGGCCGTCGCCTCGTCGAGACCGACCCTGACGATGTCGGTGCCGCGCAGCGCGACCATGGAGCCGTAGGCGCCGTCGTGCACGGCGTCGATCGCCTGCAGGCCGAACCTGGTGGCCAGGACCCGGTCGAACGCGGTCGGGGTGCCGCCGCGCTGGATGTGGCCGAGCACGGTGGTGCGGGCCTCCTTGCCGGTGCGCTTCTCGATCTCCTTGGCCAGCATCTCGCCGATGCCGCCGAGGCGTACGTGGCCGAAGGAGTCGAGCTCGCCGGTCTGCAGGGTCATCTGGCCCTCGATCGGGTGGGCGCCCTCGGCGACGACGATGATCGGCGAGTAGCGGGTGCGGAAGCGCGACTCCACGTACTCGCAGACCCGGTCGATGTCGAAGGGCTTCTCCGGGATGAGGATGACGTTGGCGCCGCCCGCCATGCCGGCGTGCAGCGCGATCCAGCCGGCGTGCCGGCCCATGACCTCGCAGATCAGCGCGCGGTGGTGCGATTCGGCCGTGGTGTGGAGGCGGTCGATGGCTTCAGTGGCGATGTTGACCGCGGTGTCGAATCCGAAGGTGTAGTCGGTGCCCGACAGGTCGTTGTCGATCGTCTTGGGCACGCCGACGACCTTGACCTCGCGATCCCACAGCTGCTTGGCCACGCCGAGCGTGTCCTCGCCGCCGATGGCGATCAGCGCGTCGACGCCGCCCGCCGCGAGGTTCTCCTTGATGCGGTCGACGCCGCCCTCGATCTTGATGGGGTTGGTCCTGGACGAGCCAAGTATGGTGCCGCCGCGCGGCAGGATGCCGCGTACGGCCTGGATGTCCAGCGGCATCGTGTCCCCCTCCAGGGGGCCACGCCAGCCGTCACGGAATCCGACGAACTCATGACCGTAAACACTCACGCCCTTGCGGACGACGGCCCTGATCACAGCGTTGAGACCGGGGCAGTCGCCGCCGCCGGTGAGCACTCCAATACGCATGGCGGGTTCCTCCCAATGGGGTTCACGACCCAGAATCGCATTGTGCCCGTGGCCTCGGGCAGTGGTCTAGACCAAAATTCACGGCCCAGATTAGTAACAGGAAGGCGGTTCCGTGACTGTTTTGGCCATTGACGCGGGAACGACTGGAGTCACCGCCCTGATCGTGACCGAGGACGGCCGGATCGAGTCCCGGGGATATGAGGAGTTTCCGCAGCACTTCCCCGAACCGGGCTGGGTCGAGCACAACCCGGAGGACATCTGGCAGGCCACGCTCGCCGCGTGCGCGACGGCCCTGCGCGGCGCGCAGTCGCCGCCGTCGTGCGCCGGGATCACCAACCAGCGCGAGACCGCCGTCCTGTGGGACCGGCGGACGCTGGCCGCGCCGCGCAGGGCCGTGGTCTGGCAGGACCGCCGCACGGCCGGGATCTGCGAGCGCCTGCGCGCCGCCGGGCACGAACCGCGCGTGTCGGAGCTGACCGGCCTGCGCCTCGACCCGTACTTCACCGCCACCAAGCTCACCTGGCTGGCCGAGCGCGACCCCGCCGCGTGGGCGGGCGTCACCTCGGGCCGCACCGCGCTCGGCACCGTCGACAGCTACCTCGTCGCCCGCCTGACCGCGGGCGCGCGCCACGTCACCGACCCGTCCAACGCCTCACGCACTCTCCTGTACGGCCTGGCCTCCGGAACCTGGGAGCCGGAGCTGTGCGAGCTGTTCGGCGTCCCGGAGTCCGCGCTGCCGGAGATCGTCCCGAACTACGGCCCGATCGGCCGCACGGACCCGGACGCCTTCCTGGGCCTCGCCCTGCCGATCAGCGGCATGGCAGGCGACCAGCAGGCGGCCCTGTTCGGCCAGACGTGCTTCGCGCCCGGCGAGGTCAAGTGCACCTACGGCACCGGCTCGTTCATCCTGACCAACACCGGCTCGGAGATCGTCCGCTCGGATGCCGGGCTGCTGACGACGGTGGCGTGGCAGAGGCCGTCGGGCGAGCTGACGTACGCGCTGGAGGGCTCGATCTTCGTGACCGGCGCGGCCGTACAGTGGCTGCGCGACGGCCTGGGCGTGATCGGGACGGCACCCGAGTCGGAGGCCGTCGCCCGCACGGTCCCCGACAGCGGCGGCGTGGTCTTCGTGCCCGCGCTGACCGGCCTCGGCGCCCCGCACTGGAACCCGGAGGCGCGCGGCCTCATCACCGGCATCACCCGCGGCACCACGCGCGCCCATCTGGTGCGCGCGACGCTGGAGGCGATCGCGTTCGAGGTGCGCGACGTGGTGGAGGTGATGGGCGGCTCGGTCGCCGGGCTGAAGGCCGACGGCGGCGCCAGCGGCAACGACCTGCTGATGCAGGTGCAGGCCGACCAGCTGGGTGTGCCGGTGGAGCGGCCGGTCGTCCAGGAGACCACCGCGCTGGGCGCCGCGTTCCTGGCCGGTCTCGGCTCCGGCGTCTGGGACTCGGCCGAGGAACTGCGCGCGACCTGGCGCCTGGACCGGCGCTTCGAGCCCGGCGCCCGCGACGACGCCGCCTACGACCGCTGGCGCGCCGCCGTCGCCCTGACCAAGCAGTGAAATCGTCAACCAGAGGTTGACGCATTCGCGATCGTCAACCTATCGTTGACGCATGGATGGAACCGTTCGTCTCGACGACATCATCAACGCGATCAAGAAGCGCCACCCCGACGGCGATCCTCTCGGCGAGCTGTCGGACGCCGTGTTCATGGGTGAGCACCTGGGCGAGGTGGCCGACCACCTCATCGGCCACTTCGTCGACCGGGCCCGCCACTCCGGCGCCTCCTGGACCGAGATCGGCCGCAGCATGGGCGTGACCAAGCAGGCCGCCCAGAAACGGTTCGTCACCAAGGAGGGCTCGCTGAGCGACGACCTCTCCGCCTACACCCGCTACACCGAGCGCGCCCGGCGCTGCGTCGTCGGCGCGATGGAAGAGGCCAAGGCCACCGGCCACGACCACATCGAGCCGGCCCACATCGTCCTGGGGCTGCTGCACGAGCCCGAGGCGCTGGCCGGCCGGTCCATGATCGCGCTCGGCGCCTCCCTGGCCACGGTCAAGGAGGCGATGCGCAACTCGCTGCCGCCCGGCACCGGCGCTCCCGGCCCGCAGGTCCCGTTCTCCGCCCAGGGCAGGAAGATCATGGAGCTGACCCTGCGCGAGGCCCTGCGGCTCGGCCACAACTACGTGGGCACCGAGCACATCCTGCTCGGCACGCTGTCCCTGCCCGAGGCGGCCGAGGTCCCGGCGCTGATCGTGCTGGAGGGCCTCGGCGTCACCAAGGAGGCGGCCGAGCGGGAGATCCTGCGCATGCTCGGCGAGATCACCGGCGGGTCATAGCCGGCCGGCGGGGCCCTTGGCGAACCTGGCCAGGATGTTCGCGGTGGCGCGGCGGGTGAAGGCGGCGGCGTCCTTGGTGACGCCGTGGCCGCAGCGCCGCCCCCGCATCCCGCACACCCAGCGCATGGTCCCGCTGGCGAACACCCCGGCGCCGCTGGGCGCGACGTAGTAGGTGCTGTGGGACACGGTCTCGCGGCCACCGCAGTCGACCGGAGACTCGGCCAGCACCTCCACCTCGCGCGGCGAGCCACGCGAGATCCGGTCCGTCTCCACGCCTGCCATGCCGGGGAAGCGGCGCCCGCGGGTGCCCTCGAAGATCCAGTGGCCCGGTTTGCGCACCACGTACGCCGCCTCCGCGGGGAAGCAGTCGTACATCTGCCCCACCAGCGAGCTTTCCGGCGCGACGCTGCGCCAGAGCGGGCAGCGCGTCTCCTTGTCGCACTCGACCACCCGCCCGGTCAGCCCGATCTTCCAGTAGACGGCGTTCGCGCCGAGAAAGGCCAGGTTGACACCGCGGTCGCGGGCGCGGGTGACGGTCTCGCGCATGCCGGCCGTCCAGTACTCGTCGTGGCCGAGCGAGACCACGGCCCGCGCCCCGTCCAGCACGCCGGGGCGCAGGTCGAGCGAGGTCAGGTAGGCGAGGCGGACGCCGCTGCGCTCGGCCACCTCGATGGCGTCCTTCTCCAGGTCGAGGAAGAGGCGGGCGCCGTTGGTGTCGTAGGGGCGGTCGAAGGTGACGGCCCGGGAGCGGGCGGCGAAGCCGCCGGGCCCCTCGTAGAGGTCGCGGCCGCCCCAGCGGTTGTAGGCCTGCCAGGTGGTGACCGCGTTGACGATCACCACGCGGCCGGCGGTGGCGGCCGACCTGACGGTGATCGGCACGTACCGCTGACCGCCGGTGGAGGCGTCCAGGCGCAGCAGGTAGGCGCCTTCCGGCCAGCCGGCCGTGTGCACGCGCAGCGACGGCTTCCAGTGGGCGGCGGTGACCATGCGGGCCGCTCCGGTCCTGGGCGCGGCCTGCCGTACGCCGGAGACCTGGCCGGAGGCCCACACCTGCGTGACGGGCGCGCCCATGCGGAAGGCCCGCACGGTGAAGCGCGGCGCCGTCGTGGACACGCGCAGCCAGAACCGCTCGCCCGGCAGGACGCTGACGCGGTCGGCGTAGCCCTCGATCTCGTGTTCTGCGCCCTGCCCGGTGATCCGCCACGGGACCGCGCGCGAGGGCGCCGCGGCGTCCGGCGGCGCCGCGGGCGGAGCGACGGGGGCCGGAGCGGCGGTGGTGCAGGCGGCGGCCATGGTCAGGGCCAAGGCCGCGGCCACGGCACGGGCGGCGGCCGGGAAGAGCGTGCGCACGAGCGCTCATGATCACCGTCGCCGCCCGGGGGCGCTGGCGGCTTTGCCTACACCGGCAGCACGCAGGCGGGACTCTTGACCGCGATCGTCTCCCCGGTGGGGGCGGGCAGGCCGCCGGCCAGGGTGAAGGCGTCGACGGTGCCGGAGTTCTGGTTGGCGATCCAGAGGGTGTCGCCGGCGATGGCGAAGTGGCGCGGCCAGTCGCCGCCGGAGGGGAGTTCGGCGAGCTTGTCCCCGTCGGCGGTGAAGACGGAGAGGGTGTTGGGGCCGCGGTTGAGTATGTAGAGGCGGCCGTCGGCGGCGTCGACGTGGGCGGGGAAGTTGACGCCCGCGGCGGCGCTGGCCGGCGCCTGCCACAGTTCGCGCCACCCGTCGGCGTCGTAGGCGCGCAGGGTGCCGTCGAGCTCGCCGGCCACGTAGACGCGCCCGTCCGGGGTGAAGACCAGGTGGCGGGGGCCCATGCCGGGCGCCAGGCGCACCGGTTCGAGCGCGTCGCCGGTCAGCGTGTAGCGGCGGATCTCGTCGGTGCCGAGGTCGGAGACGTGGAGCACGTCACCGTGGAAGACGCACTGGTGGGCGTGCGGGCCGCGCTGACGGTCGGGGTGGGGGCCGGAGCCCTGGTGGGGCAGCAGGATCGGCTCGCCGGTGAAGCGGCCGTCGGCGTCGAGGTGGTGCAGGCTCGCGACGCCGTCGCCGTAGTTGGCCGCGGCCAGCAGCGTGCCAGACGGGTGCACGGCCAGGTGGCACGGGCTGTCGCCGCCGCTCGTCCGCCGGCCGGTCTCGCTCAGGCCGCCGCCGGTCGCGTACGACAGCAGCACGCCCTCGCCGAGCTCGCCCGCGGCGTACAGGACGGGCAGCGCCGGGTGCGCGGCCAGGAAGGAGGGAGACGGGGCCGGGGTGATGCCTTCACCGGCGGTGAGAATGCCGTCGCCGTAGGAACCGACGTAGAGCTGCGTCACGGGAGAGTCCTCTTCATGGTTGACTAGGGCAATGAGTTCGTTGACGGAAGCAAGGGTCTTTGAGGTCAGGGCCTTCAACCGGTTCTATACGAAGGTGATCGGCGTCCTGCAGGCAGGGCTGCTCGACTCCCCTTACTCGCTGACCGAGGTGCGGGTGCTGTTCGAGATCGCGCACGCCGGCGAGCTGGAGACCGGCGAGCTGCGGGCCCTGCTCGACCTCGACGCGGGCTACCTGAGCCGCATGCTCACCCGCTTCGAGAACGACGGCGTCATCTCCCGCCGCCGCTCCCCCCACGACGCCCGCAAGCAGCTCGTACGGCTCAGCCCTCTCGGCGCCGCCACCTTCGACCGGCTCGACGAGCAGGCGGCCGGCGAGGTCGCGGCGCTGCTGGCCGGGCTGACCGAGGAGGACCAGGGGCGGCTGGTGGGCGGCATGGCCCTGATCCGCCGCCTGCTCGGGGACCCGGCGGCGGTGGCCGGGCGGGAGCCGTACCTCATCAGATCCCCCCACGCCGGGGACCTGGGCTGGGTCGTGCAGCGGCACGGCGCCCTCTACGCGGAGGAGTACGGCTGGGGGCTGGCCTTCGAGCAGACCGTGGCCGGGATCTGCGCCGCCTACTCCCCCGAGCGCGACGCCGGGTGGATCGTCGAGGTCGACGGGCAGCGGGTGGGCTGCGTGTTCTGCATGCGCAGGGACGAGGAGACGGCGCAACTCCGGATGCTGCTGGTCGAGCCGTCGGCCAGGGGGCTCGGCATCGGGCAGAGGCTGGTCGGGGAGTGCCTGCGGCACGCGCGGGAGCAGGGGTTCAAGCGGATCATGCTGTGGACGCGCGACGACCTCGTGAGCGCGCGCCGGATCTACCAGGCGGCCGGCTTCGCGCTGGAGTCGGAGGAGAAGGGCGAGGAGAACGGCGTCGCGGTGACCGAGCAGATCTGGTCGCGGGCGCTCTAACGCCTCCTGGGCCACCAGTTCAGCGGGCCGGCCAGGCGCATGGCCGCCGGGACCAGGATCGCCCTGATCACCGTGGCGTCGGCCAGGACGGCGATCGCCATGCCGACCCCCAGCATCTGCACGAACGACACGCTCGCCGTCGCGTAGGCGGCGAACGAGGCCGCCAGGATGCCGCCCGCCGCGGTGATGAGCGGGGCGCTCTTGCGCAGGCCCGCCGCGACCGCGCGCGTGGTGTCGCCGGTGCGGTCGTACTCCTCCTTGATCCGCGACAGCAGGAACACCTCGTAGTCCATGGACAGGCCGTAGGCGACGCAGAGCATGAGGATCGGGATGCTGGCGTCCAGCGTCCCGGTCGCGGTGAAGCCCAGCAGCCCGGACAGGTTGCCCTCCTGGAAGATCCAGACGATCGCGCCGAACATGACGCCGAGGCTGAGGAGGTTGAGGAGGGTCGCCTTCAGCGGGATGAGCAGGCTGCGGGTCATGGCGAACAGCAGGACGAACGTGACGCCCAGCATCAGCGCCAGCACGAGGGGCAGGCGCTCGACGATGGAGGCGCGGTAGTCGGCCAGCTCGGCCGGGTAGCCGCCGACCAGCCGCTCGAACGGCGCGGGGGTGGCGCGGACCGCCGCCACGAGGTCGACCGGATCCCCGGCCAAGGCGTGGGCGGACGGGACCACCGACAACCACGTGCCCCGGGCGGCGGGGCCGAACCTGGCGGGGTCGCCGTCGCCGGTCCGCTCACCCCGGGCGTAGGAGCCGGCGGCGGAGTCGACCTGGGCGACGCCGGGCAGGCGGGAGAGTGTGGCGGCATATGCCGAAATGTCGCCCGCTCCCGAAATATCGCCTGACGGGGTGCTTGTGGCGACGATCTGGATGGCGTCGGTCTCCTCGGCGGGGAAGTTCTGCCGGATGACGTCCTGGGTCTGCCGCGCGGGCGCGGACGGCGGCAGGATGCGGTCGTCGGCGGTGCCGAAGTTCAGGCCCAGGAACGGCGAGGCCAGCACGAGCAGCGCCGCCGTGGCCGCGCCGCCGTACAGGAGCGGACGCCGCATCACGCGCACGGCCAGCCCGTGCCAGAACCCCTCGCCCCGTACGGGCCGCTCCCGCTTGGGCAGCATGACGCCCCCGGCACTCGCCAGTACGGCCGGCAGCACGAACACCGCCACCGCCACCCCACCCGCCACGACCGCGATCCCCGCGTACGCGAACGAGCGCAGGAACCCGAACGGCAGCGCGAACAGCACGGCCAGCGAGGCCGCCACGGTCAGCCCGCTGAAGATCACCGTCCGGCCCGCGTGCTCCACCGCCGCGGCCACCGCGTCGGCCCGTTCGCGCCCGGCCCTGGTCTCCTCGCGGAAGCGGGCGATGACGAACAGGCAGTAGTCGATGCCGAGCCCGAGCCCCATGGCGAGCGTGAGGTTCAGCGCGAACGTGGACACGTCGGTGAAGACCAGGACGCCGCGCAGCAGCGCCAGCCCGACCGCCATCGCGAACACCCCGGCCAGGATCGGCACCAGCGCCGCGACCGCCCGCCGCAGGTACCACCACAGCAGCGCGAACACCAGCGGGAAGATCACCAGCTCGGCCCTGACGAAGTCCTGCCGGGCCAGCGGGATGGTCTGGCGGAACACCTCCTCGCCGCCCCCGGCCCGTACCGCGGCCACTCCGGCGACCCCCTCGCCCATCCTCGGCACCAGGACGGGCAGGATCGTGCCGCGCACGTGGTCGGCGTCGCCGGGGACGCGGACGACGATGAGCGCGTGCCGGCCGTCGCCGCTGCGCAGGGTGGCGGGGTTGCCGCGGGTCCAGTAGGAGGCGGCCTCGGCCACGCCGGGTGTGGCCTTCGCGCGGGCGGTGAGCTCGCGCCCGGCGGCGGCCACGGCCGGGTCGTCCACGCCGCCCTTGACCGCGGTGACCAGGAAGACCAGGTCGGGGCTGCCGGTCTGGAACCGGTTCACCAGTTCGGCCTGGGCCCGGTCCGACTCCGAGCCGGGCGCCTCGAACCTGGCCAGTGACAACCTCGGCACCGCTCCTGCCGCCAGCGCGGCGGCGGCCACGAAGGCGAGCAGGGCCAGGGACAGGACGAGGCGGCGGCGCCGTACCAGGAAATATCCCAGCTTGCGGAGCCTCGGCAGTGGTGGTGGCGGCGGCGCTTTCGCGGCGCGCGGACGGGCCGGCACGGCGGTCATGAGACTTCTCCCCGAAACTCGGTAAACTGCTCGTGTTTTGCTGTCCCAGCCAGAAATACAAGTAAATGCTCGTATTTGTCAACGAGGTGTGCCCATGACCGAGCGACCCGTCCGCAGGCAGGCGCGCGGGCTCAAGCGCATGGCCGAGATCCTCGACGCCGCCGAGCTGGTGATCGCCGAGATCGGCTATCCGGACATGACGACCAACCACGTCGCGGCGCGGGCGGGGCTGTCGCCGGGGTCGCTGTACCAGTTCTTCCGCAACAAGGAGGAGATCCTCGACGGGCTCGTCGCCCGCTACACCGACGAGCGGCAGGAGTTCTGGGCCGGGCGGCTGGCCGCGCTCACGCCGGAGGTGCCGCTGGAGGTGCTGGTCGGGCAGCTGGTCGACGAGAGCGTCGCGTTCAAGTCGCGCGCGCCCGCCTACTGGGCCCTGTTGTACGGCTCGGCCACCGGCGACCGCCTGGCCTCCGCCGCGGCCCGCCTGCACGCGGCCATCGCCGCCAACGTGGCCGCCATGCTGCGCCGGCGCGCACCCGATCTGCCGCAGGCGCGCGCGCTCACGCTGGGGACGATGGCGGTGGCGATGGTGAAGGCGGTGATGCCGCTGCTCTCCTCGTCCCCGGACCCGGACGAACTGGTCACCGAGCTCAAGATCGCCCTGACCCGCTACCTCGCCCCCTGAGCGCGGAGGTCAGAGGGCGGCGGCGATCCGGGCGGCGGCTTCGGTGACGAGCTTGCCGTACTCCGGGCGCAGCTCGTCGGTCATGCGGGTGGCGGGGCAGGAGACGCTGAGGGTGGCCACCGGCCCGTCGGCGCCGAGGACGGCGGCGGCCACGGCGGCGATGTCGGAGCGCCACTCCCCCCGGTTGCCGGCCCAGCCCTGGGCGCGGATCGCGGCCAGTTCCTCCCGCAGCACGGCGGGGTCGGTGATGGTGGCCGGGGTGTAGGACTCCAGCTCGGGCAGTTCCCCGGACAGGTGGGCGAGGACGGCCTTGCCGTTCGCCGAGGCGTGCAGCGGCAGCCGGATGCCGAGCGGGAGCACGATGCGCAGGGGCTTGTCGGTCTCCAGGCGCTCGATGAGCACGACGGCGTCGCCCTCCGGGACCATCAGGTGCACGGTCTCGCCGGTGCGCTGCCGCAGTTCCTCCATGACCGGCAGCGCCACGTCGCGCAGGCCCAGCTCGGCGCGCCGGCCGACCTGAAGCGCCTTGGTGGTGACCAGCCAGCGGGTCACCTCGCCGCCGGCCGGCCGGATCCAGCCGGCCTCGTGCAAGGTGCGCAGCGAGCGCTGCACCGTGCTCTTCGGCAGTCCGAGCGCGCGCGACAGCTCACCCACGCCGATGGGCTGGCGGGCGGCGACCTCTTCGAGAGCGCGCAGGGCGTTGACGACGTTCTGCATCCATTGACTCCTTCGACGACCCGCTTCTAAGGTTAGTGAACCGCACCACGGCACGCTGTGCCGCCACACGGCACGGAGGAATCGTGCACTTCCTGCAGATCCCAGGCCCCACCAACGTCCCGCACCGCGTCCTGCAGGCGATGGCCCGCCCGACCATCGACCATCGCGGACCGGAGTTCGCCGAGCTCACGCTCGACCTGCTCCCCCGTCTCGCCGCGGTCGTCCAGACCGGCGGCGACGTGGTCGTCTACCCGTCCTCGGGCACCGGCGCGTGGGAGGCGGCACTGGTCAACACGCTGTCGCCGGGCGACCGGGTGCTGGCCTTCGAGACCGGGCACTTCGCCATGCTCTGGTGCCGCATGGCGGCCAAGCTCGGGCTGGAGGTCGACCTCGTCCCCGGCGACTGGCGGCACGGCGTGGACCCCGACCTGGTCGCCGAGCACCTGACCGACGAGACCGCCGCCGTCATGGTCGTCCACAACGAGACCTCGACCGGCGTGCGCAGCCGCGTCCCCGAGATCAGGGCGGCGCTCGATCGCGCCGGGCACCGGGCGCTGCTGCTGGTCGACACGATCTCGTCGCTGGGCTCCATCGACTACCGGCACGACGAGTGGGGCGTCGACGTCACCGTCGGCTGCTCCCAGAAGGGCCTGATGCTCCCGCCCGGTCTGGCCTTCAACGCGGTCAGCCCGAAGGCGCTGGACCACCAGGGGCGCCTGCCGCGCGCCTACTGGGACTGGCGGCCGATCATCGAGGCCAACCACTTCGGCTACTTCCCCTACACCCCACCCACCAACCTGCTGTACGGCCTGGCCGAGGCGCTGTCCATGCTGGAGGAAGAAGGGCTCGCCCAGGTCTTCGCCCGGCACGACCGGCACGCGGAGGCGACGCGGCGGGCCGTACGGGGATGGGGGCTCGAGGTGTTGTGCGCCGACGAGCGGGAATACTCGAGCGCGCTGACCGCGGTGACGGTGCCGAACGGCTTCGACGCCGACGAGGTGCGGCGGATCGTGCTGGAGCGCTTCGACATGTCGCTCGGCACCGGCCTCGACAGGCTCGCCGGGCGGGTCTTCCGCATCGGCCACCTCGGCCACTTCACCGACCTCATGCTCGCCGGCACGCTGAGCGGCGTCGAGATGGGGCTGCGGGCGGCCGGGGTGCCGATCAAGGACGGCGGCGTCCAGCGGGCCCTGGCCTACCTGGAGGGCGGGGCGTGAGCCTCGCGCGGACGCTCGGGCCGCTGCTGGCAGGCGAGGTCAGGGACGACGACTACACCCGCCACCTGTACTCGTCCGACGCCAGCATGTACGCCATCGAGCCCCTGGCCGTCGCCTACCCCAAGCACACCGACGACGTACGCGCACTGGTCACGGCCTGCGGCGGCCTCGGGGTGCCGGTGCTGCCCAGAGGCGCGGGCACGAGCCTGGCCGGGCAGACCGTGGGCGCCGCGGTGATCGTGGACTTCTCCCGGCACATGAACCGCATCCTGGAACTGGACGGCGACCTGGCCCGGGTGCAGCCCGGCGTGGTCCAGGACCAGCTCAACCGGGCCGCGGCCAAGCACGGGATGATGTTCGGTCCCGACACCTCGACCAGCAACCGGGCCACGATCGGCGGCATGATCGGCAACAACTCCGCCGGCAGCCACTCGATCCGCTACGGCTCGACGATCGACCACGTGCGGGCCCTGAGCGTGGTCCTGGCCGACGCCTCCACCCCCGACCTGGCCACGGACGGGCGGCTGCGCGCCGGGGTGGACAAGATCCTGGAGAACCTGGACCTGGCGGGCTACCCGCGCTTCTGGCGCCAATCCGGCGGCTACCGGCTCGACCGGGTCACGCCTGACGACCTCACCCCGCTCGTCGTCGGCTCCGAGGGCACGCTGGCCATCGTCACGGAGGCGACCGTGCGCCTCGTGCCGCGCCCCACGACGCGGGCGATCGCCGTCGGCCACTTCACCGGGACCCTGTCCGCCATCGCCGCCACCCACGAGGCCCTCGCCCTGGACGCCGCCTCCGTCGAGCTCATGGACAAGGCCATCCTCGACCTGTCCCGGCAGCGGGTGGAGTACGCCCGGCTCGGCGACATCCTGGAGGGCGATCCGGAGGCGCTGCTGTTCGTGGAGTTCTTCGGCGACGACGCGGCCGGCAAGGTGGACGAGCTGGCCAGGGCCTGGAAGGCGGGTGGGCACGGCTACCACACGCTCCGGGCCGTCGGCAAGGAGCAGCGCGAGGCCGTGCTGAAGGTGCGCAAGGCCGGGCTGGGACTGCTGATGGCCTCCAGCGTCGGCAGCCGGCGCCCGCTGGCCTTCGTCGAGGACACCGCCGTGCCGCCCGAGGCGCTGGTGCCGTACGTGGCGGAGTTCGAGCGGATCCTGGAGCGGCACGGCATGAAGGCCGGCTTCTACGGCCACTGCTCGGTCGGCTGCCTGCACGTACGCCCGTTCGTCGACCTGCGCGCCCCCGGCGAGATCGCGGCCATGCGCGCGGTCGCCGAGGAGATCGCCGAACTGGCCGCCCGCCACGGCGGCGTGAACTCCAGCGAGCACGGCGACGGCCTGGCCCGCTCGGAGTTCAACGAGAAGCTGTTCGGCCCGGCCGTCTACGCGGCGATGCGGGAGGTCAAGCGGTTGTTCGACCCCGGCAACCTGCTGAACCCCGGCAAGATCGTGGACGCCGCCCCGATGACCGAGCACCTGCGCGACCCCTCCCGCCCCGAGCCCCCGCCCCTGCGGACGGCACTGGCGTTCGCGGACGGCATGCACGCCGCCGCCGACCGCTGCATGAACATCGGCGCCTGCCGCAAAGAGGACACGGGCGTCATGTGCCCCTCCTACATGGCCACCCGCGAGGAGGAGCACTCCACCCGGGGCCGGGCCAACGCCCTGGTCAAGGCCCTGTCCTCACCCGACCCCCGGGCGGCGCTCGGCGAGGAGCGGCTGCACGGCATCCTCGACCTCTGCCTGGAGTGCAAGGCGTGCACGTCGGAGTGCCCGCTCGGCGTGGACATGGCCTCGCTGAAGAGCGAGGCACTGCACCAGTACCACCAGACCCACGGCGTGCCGCTGCGCTCGCGGCTGTTCGGCGCGATCCGCACCCTCAACCGGCTCGGCTCGGCCACCGCGCCGCTGTCCAACCTGCTCGCCGCCCCCCTGCGCGGCGCCCTGGGCCTGGCCCGGCAGCGCCCGCTGCCCCGCTTCCAGCGCGACACGCTGCCACGCTGGCACGCCCGCCGTACCCCGGCCCCCGGCCGCCTGGGCGAGGTCATCCTCCTGGCCGACTCCTTCACCTCCTTCACCGAGCCCGCCATCGGCCGAGCCGCCGTCGAACTGCTGGAAAAGGCCGGCTACACGGTACGGCTGGCCGCCGAAGGCTGCTGCGGCCGGTCGAGCCTGTCCAAGGGCCTGCTCGACCGGGCGAAGAGCATGGCGGACGACATGGTCGGACGCCTGTCGGCCTCGGACGCCCCGATCGTCGGCCTGGAACCGTCCTGCCTGCTGACGCTCAAGGACGAGTACGCGGCGCTCCTGCCCGGCGACCCCCGCGTCCAGGCGGTGGCCGGGCGCGCCCGCCTCGTACCGGAACTGCTGCTCGAAGCCATCGACGGCGGCGCGCTGCAGCTCGGCGACGCTCTCAGCGGCCGCACGATCCTCTTCCACGGCCACTGCCATGAGAAGGCCGTCACCGGCACCGCGGCCACGCGCGAACTGCTCGCGCGCATCCCCGGTGCGCGTGTGAGCGAACTCGACGCCGGCTGCTGTGGCATGGCCGGATCGTTCGGGTTCGAGGCCGAGCACTACGAGTTGTCCATGAAGATCGGCGGCCTGCGGCTGTTCCCAGCCGTGTCCGCCACCGCCGAGGACACCCTGGTCGCGGCCACAGGGGTGTCCTGCCGCCAGCAGATCGCGCACGGCACCGGCCGCACCGCCCGCCATCCCGTCGAACTCATCCGACTGCTGACCTGACTCGGGGGAGAACGGAGTCATGTCATGTCCGCCGAACTTCTGTCCATACTCGCCCTGATCCTGATGTTCGTGGTGGCCACGGCCTTCCCGGTCAACCTGGGAGCCCTGGCCCTCGTCGGGGCCTTCCTCGTCGGCACCCTCGCCGCCGGGATGGGCACCGACGACATCCTCGGCGCCTTCCCCGGCAGCCTGTTCGTGATCCTGGTCGGGGTGACGCTGCTGTTCGCGATCGCCACCAACAACGGGACCGTCGACTGGCTCGTGCGCGCCGCCGTCCATCTCGTGCGCGGGCGCATCGTGGCCATCCCGCTGGTGATCTTCGCGATCGCCGCGCTGCTCACCGCGGTCGGCGCGCCCGCGCCCGCCGTGGCCGCGATCCTCGCCCCCATCGCGTACGGCTTCGCCGCCCAGTACAAGATCCATGCCCTGCTCATCGGCCTCATGGTCGCCCACGGCACGCAGGCCGGGGCGTTCTCCCCGATCTCGGTGCTGGGCGGCATCGTGAACGGGGTCACCAAGGAGGCGGGGCTGCCCAGCTCGAACCTGGTGCTGTTCCTGTCCAGCTTCGCCTTCAACGCGGCGGCGGCGGTCATCGTGTTCCTGCTGTTCGGCGGGCCGGCGCTGGCCCGCCGTACCGCGTCTGACGGGCCTTCCGAGGAGGAGGTCGCGGAGTCGACGCTCGAGGAGGAGCGTGGCGGCGCGGTCTCCGGCGGCGGGGTTTCCGGCGGCGGGGGGACTGCCACGATCGCCAGGCCCGGGACGGGGCTGCGGCTGACCGTGCACCAGGCGCTGACGCTGGCCGGGATCGTGGGGCTGTGCGCGGGGGTGCTCGCGTTCAAGCTGGACCTCGGCCTGACCGCGGTCACCGTCGCGGTCATCCTCTCCCTCACCTCGCCCAAGGCCAACAAGGGCGCCGTCGAGCGGGTGGCGTGGCCGACGGTGCTGCTGATCTGCGGCGTGGTCACCTACGTGGGCGTACTGCAGGAGATCGGGACCATCGACTGGGTCGGCACGCACGTGGCAGCGATCGGCGTCCCGCTCGTGGTCGCGCTGCTCATCTGCTACGTGGGCGGCGTGGTGTCGGCGTTCGCCTCGACCGTCGGCATCCTGGGGGCGCTGGTGCCGCTGGCGGTGCCGTTCCTGTCGCAGGGGACGCTCGGCCCGATCGCGATGATCGCGGCGCTGTCGGTGTCGTCGGCGATCGTGGACGTCAGCCCGTTCTCGACCACGGGCGCGCTGCTCGTGGCCAACGTCCGGGGCATGGACCGCGACGTCTTCTACCGCAAGCTCCTCGGCTACGGCGCCGCCATCGTGGTCGTCGGCCCGCTGGCGGCGTGGGCATTGCTGGTGGTGCCGGGCTGGCTCGGCTGACGCCGCCTTGACCAACCCCTCGTTCAGCCGGTAGAAAACCAATAGGTTATGGAAACGAGGGGTTATGAACGAGATAGCCGACGTCTACCACCGCCGGGCCGACGCCTTCGAGGCGAAGGTCGCCGCCGTCAAGCCGGAGCAGTGGTCGGACCCGTCGCCCTGCGCGCAGTGGACCGCCCGCGACGTGGTGGGGCACATCGTGGACATGCACGCCGTCATGCTGAGCCCGATCGGCCGCGCGCTCAGCCCCGCCCCCTCGGTGAAGGAGGACCCGCTCGCCGCCTTCCGCGCCGCGCGCGCGGACGTCGAGGCCCTGCTCGCCGACCCGGTCGCGGCCGCGACCGAGTGCGACACCCCGGCCGGGCGGTTCACCGCCGCCCGGCACGTCAACGAGGTCATCAGCGCCGACCTGCCCCTGCACGGCTGGGACCTGGCCAAGGCCACGGGACAGGACGCCACGATCGACCCGGAGGACGTGCGGCTGTCGTGGGAGTCGGTCTCCGCGCTGCCGCCGGAGCTGATCGAGCAGTACCGGACGCCGGGGGCGTTCGGGCCGGGAGTGGAGGTGTTCGGGCCCGAGTTCAAGGTCGGACCCGACGCCTCCCCGCAGGACCGGCTGCTCGGGCTGATCGGCCGCGACCCGAACTGGCAGCGCCCCTGACCGCTCGTGTGCCGGGCACCGCGACCTTGTCCAGGTTCGCCCGGAAGTTCGGTCCCGTTGTGCCTCGGTCGCCGGGGTTCCATCTCGCAGCGTGTCCGGGGACTACGACAGCGCGCCCGCCCAGTGCGGCAGGTGCGGCCGCACCTGCCGCTCCTGCCGCACCGGATCCCCGGGGAGCCGGGTGGGGGCTGCCGGGGAAGGTGGGCGGCGGTGGTGGAGTGCCGCCGCCCGGGTGAGGGGTCAGCCTGCCCCTACGGCCTGGCCGCCGTCCTCCCAGCGGTTGTTGCTCCACAGGTTGCCCTCGGCCTTGGCGTCGAAGTGGGCCATCGGGCCGTAGTAGCCGCACTTGCTGAAGACCTGGCGGCTGAAGACGTTGTCCTTGATGACCACGTTGTACGGCGAGTACGGGTGCTCGATGTGCTTGGCGCCGCCGTAGATGCAGTAGCCGCCGCCGGCCAGCAGGTTGCCGCTGACCTCCACGTCGTGGATCGGGCCGAAGACCGGGCTCAGGATGATGGCCGACGTCTGGTTCTCCGGGTTGATGATCGTGTTGTGGCGGATCACCAGCTTGTTCTTTTCCTTGTTGCCGTTGGTCTGGATGCCGTCGGTGTGGTCGCCCGGGTTCGCCTGCCACATGTCGTGGATGTAGTTGTCCTCGATGAGTCCGGACTTGGCCATGATGGCGGCGTTCGACGTGGTGTGGATGTTGTTGCGGCGAACGGTCATGTTGCCGGTGCCGTCGTTCCAGATGCCGATGTCGAGCTTGGTCTTCTTGTTCGAGCCGATCTCGCAGTTCTCGACCGTGAGGTTGGTGTGGCCCTCGCGTAGCTGGATGCCCCAGTAGCCACCGACGATGATCTTGCAGTTGCGGATCGTCACGTTGTCGGCCCAGATGTCGAAGCCCTCACTGACCTCCACGCCGTCGAACACCGCACCGTCCTGCTTGACCTCGCCGCCCTTGATCTTTCTGAACGTGGAGATGGTGGGGCCGGTGTTGTCCTCATTGGGGAAACCGGTCATGGGGGGCGGGTTGGTGGGCTTGGTCGGGGTGCTGGTCGGCTTCGTCGGGGTGCTCGTGGGTTTCGTGGGGGTGCTGGTCGGTTGTGTCGGGGTGGTCGTCGGCTTGGTGGGGGTGCTGGTCGGATGTGTCGGGGTGGTCGTCGGCTTGGTGGGGGTGCTGGTCGGGGTCGTCGTGGGGGTGGTCGTGGGCTTGGTAGGTGTCGGCGTCGCGGTCACCGTGCGGGTGGGGGTGGGGGTCGGCTTGCCGGTCGGCGTGGGACCGGGCGACGGACGGTAGTTGAAGATCACGTCCGTGAAGTAGTTGAACTTCGCCGGGTTGGCGTAGGAGGGGAAGCGGGAGCGCTTGCCGTACGCGAAGACGCCGTTACGGTCGGACGGCGCGGAGAGCGGACCGGAGACGACCGGCTGCGAGAAGCCGCCGCGCTGGGCGACGTAGGTGCCGTGGCGGGTGTGGTACGAGGCCGTGTAGACGGCGCCCGCCCAGACGGGGACGGGGGTGCCGAAGAGCGCCGTCTGCCATCCTTCGCGGGTCTCGCCGGTGAACTGCACCCTGGCCAGCGCGCGGCCCCGGGCGTCCCAGAGGGTGCCGACGTGGCGGCCGCGCTCGCCGCGCGGCTTGTAGAAGCGGATGCCGGCGATCTCGCCGTTTCTGTCGGCGGTGAAGCGTACGCCGAGTTCCAGGGGTATCCGCTCGGCGCGGCGCGGGGCGGTGACCGGGCCTTTGTTCCACAGGCTCGCCTGAAGCGTGTCGGGTGCGGTCTGCGCCCGCATCTTTTCGGCTTTCTGCGCTTTCTGCGTTTTCTGAGCCTGGCGGGCTGACTCCCCCGCCACGGCGCTCGTCGTCGGTATGGCGACAAGCGCGATGGCCACGAGCACCCCTAACGCCAGTCGCGATCTTTTACGCTTCGACCTGGCAGCATGAGATCCCACTGTTCGGCGCTCCGTCGTTTGAGGGTATCCGAATTTATGGATTTGAGATAACCGCTTTCGAGCCCTCGTTCTAATCTCGGCGCCAGATCATACCGAGGCGGTAAGTGCGCGCAAGGGAAATACGAAATTCCCGTCTATTTACGCATGCCCCACACAGATCACCCCCACCCCACCAGACACGGTACGGCCGCCACACCCGCCACGACCACCCAGCCGCCCCCGGGCCGCCTCCTCACGCGCCGCCACAGACCGGCGCGACCCGGCCCACACAGCCCGACTCGCGGCATGACGGGCGCACGTAAGACAAGGGGCCCGGAGATACGCGGGCCGGAGGTGCGCGGGATGGGGTGGAGATGGGGCGGGGTGGGCTGAGGAGGGGGTGGGGGTGGTGAGGCGCGCGGGAGCATAGCGAGGTCGTGGGGCCTGGGGTGGAGTTGCCGGTGAATCATGCTAAGTCGCTATGAGACATATATTTCGGTCTTTATACCGCTAACTGGGGAGCTGCCACCTGTACGGTGATTGACTACTCACCGAATCACCCACAAACTCGCATCAGATTGAATCATGCCGAATCACTGCGCATCGGACGCGCGCGGGGATCTCGGGCGATGCGGGAGGCACGTGCCTGTGGTGACGGACGACGGTATGGATCCGCAGATCAAGCGGCAATGGCTTGGAGCAGAGTTGAGGCGTTTGCGTGACATGGCCGGCGTCTCCGGACGAGATCTCGCCGAGCAGATCGGGATCAGCCAGTCCAAGGTCTCGCGGATCGAAGCCGGTGCGGCGATGCCGTCGTTCTCACAGGTGATGGCGTGGGCCGAGGCGGTGAACGCGCCCGATGACACCCGGCAGGTACTCGCCTCGCTGACCCAGGCGGCCTTCACCGAGGTGCAGACGTGGCGGGCGGCCCTGCGTAACCGGCCGCATCTGCAGGGGGAGATCCAGAAGCTGGAGCGGGGGGCGCAGGTGATTCGTACGTTCCAGCCGGCGCTCGTGCCCGGGCTGCTGCAGACGGCCGAGTACGTGAAGCGGGTGCTGACGTTGTTCCAGCCCGGGTATGCGGAGGACAAGCTCGCCACCGTCCTCGCCGCCCGGCTGGACCGGCAGCTCGCGTTGTACGACGAGGCCAAGCGGTTCGAGTTCCTCATCACCGAGGCGGCCCTGCGGTGGCGGCCGGGACCACCGCGCCTGCTGCTGGCCCAGCTCGACCGGATCGCGTCGCTCAGCACCCTGGAGAACGTCTCCATCGGCCTCATCCCGCTCGACACGGAGGCGGTCACCAGCATGGCGCACGCGTTCGTCATGTTCGAGACGGACGGTGGCGCGTCCGGCGACGACCACGAGGACGAGGAGGAGGACTGCGCCGTGGTGACGGTGGAGACGGTGCACGCCAACCTGGTCGTCAAGGGGGCCGAGAGCGTGAGCCTCTACCACGACCGGTGGACGTCGCTGCGCCGGATGGCGGTCTTCGACGACGAGGCCCGGACCTTCCTGTCCCAGATCAGCACCACCATCCGGGCCGGAGGCTGAACCATGCCCACCCCCGAGCCGCCCACCCCCGAGCCAGCCAGCCCCGAGCCGGCCAGCCCCGAAACGGCCAACCGGCGAACAGCCGGGCCAACGGTGGTCAGGCAGGAGGCGGTCGGACGGAAGACGGTCGGACGGAAGAAGGTGGTCGGACAGGAGGGGGTCAGACCACAGGCCGTCAGACCCGGGGCCGTCAGACCGGGTGGCGCCCGGCCGGGGGTGGGCTGGGGGCGTGAGGGTGCGGGGCGGCTTCGGGTGGTCGGGGTGTGGAGGGCCGGACCGTCGGGGGGCGGGCGGGAACCCGTCGGGCGCGAGCCCGTCAAGACGCTCGGGCCACCGCCGGCCGGGTGCCCATTGTCCGCGCGAGGGCCGCGTGAGACGTGGGTGCCCGGCCAGGCGTGGCCCGAGTCGCGGCCGTCCGGGTGGGGTTCGCCCGGACGGAGGCTCAACGGGTCAGGCGATCGCGGGCCGCCCGCCCGGCACGTCGAACTCGCCGGCCTTCACGGCCCCGGTGAACTCCTCCCATTCCCTGCCGTCGAACAACAGCATCGGCCCGTGCGGGTCCTTGGAGTCGCGCACGGCCACGACCTGCGCCATGGCCACCTCCACACAGGTGCCGCCTTCGCACGCGCTCCGGAACTCCACCGGCGCCTCCATCCTGATCCTGCTCATCTCGAGCCCTTCCTGGTGTCGGGTGTTTCTTCCTGACTCCAGAGTCCAAGGCTTCACTGGCAACCATCTGTGCCGTGACCTGGGAACACTCCGAAATTCTCCGGCACGGCGCCAAGCCGTTTCTCCGGTTTTCCGGAGACCTTTCGAAGGAGGTAGACGAGGGAAATGAATGCGGAAACAGCGGTCCGCGAGGGCCCGCCGCCGGTGCTGAGCCTGCTCGGCCCGGTGGAGGTCCTGCGGGGAGACTCGCGCTTCTCCCTGGGCGGCCCGCAGGTCAAGCGCATGATCGTGGCACTCGTGGAAGCCGGGGGCAAACCCCTGTCCCACGACAGATTGAAGGAGTGGATCTGGCAGGGCCGGCCCGCCGACGGTTACCCGGCCGACGCCCTGCACGGTCTGGCCAGCGCCGTACGCAAGGCGTTCAAGGACACGGGCATCACGGCGTCGCTCGGCAAGGAGGGCCTGTCCTACCGGCTGCGGATCGCCGATGAGCACGTGGACGTCCGTCTGTTCCGCGAGGAGGTACGGCAGGCCGTCCACCTCCTGGCCACCGGCAAGGACACCCCCGCGGTGCGGATGCTCGACCAGGCGCTGGCCCGATCGAAGGGCGAGCCGCTCACCGGCCTGGACGGCCGCCTGATGGGCCGGTACCGCGAGGCGCTGAGCATGGAGGTCACGCAGGCGCGGCTGGTCCTGGCCGCCGCCCGCATCAAGGGCGGGGCGCACGCCGAGCAGATCGCCCCGCTCAAGGCGGTGGTGGAGCAGGACCGGAACAACGTGGCCGCGGCCTGGCTGCTCATGCACGCCTACTTCCGCGACCACCGCTGGGAACTGGCCCATCGGGTGCTCCAGGGCGTGCCCACCGCTCCGGAGTTCCTGCGCGACCTGGAACGCAGGATGCTCAAGACGGACCCGGACCTGTACCGGCCCGAGGCGATCGACCTCCCCGGCACGCCGGCGCCGTCCGTCACCGTGACCCGGCCAGAAACCCAAGAACCCGGCGAACCACGGCAAGAGGAGAAACCGGCAGCCCCCGGCCACCGGGACATCGTCACCAACACCAGTTACGGCGACGGCGACATCCACTCCTACCATGCCAACACCATCAACCTCGGGAACCGGCCATGACCGAGCCCGTGCCGTACGGCGGGCCGTACCGGAAGGAAGAGCCGCAACCCGAACCCGAGCCCACCCCCGAGGAAGAACAACGCCAGGCCGACACCGAGCGCGGACGGCGGGCCGACGGGCTGCGGTACCTGTTCGGCCCGGCCTGGTACGCGGGCGCGGCACGCGACCGCACGACGTCGTGGGCCGCCCGCGACGTGCACAGTTATCACGCCGACACGGTCACCACGCACACCGTCTACCAGGTCGCCCAGGACTTCGTCACGCCACCCAGGTTCGGCGGGCTGACGCGGGACGACCTGGACCTGCGCCACCGGCTCCATGTCGGCACCGGCTCCGACGAGCGGCTGCGCGCGGGCGTGGCGCGGCATCGGGCGGTCGTGCTGTGCGGGGAGGCCTCGACGGGGCGGCGCGACAGCGCGCTGCGGGTGTTGTCGGCGATCGTCCCGGTGCCGCGGGCGCACGAGTTCCCGGTGGAGATCGCCGAGGTGGGCACGATCGAGGCGTTGTTCCCCGAGCGGCCGGGCGATCCGGCGCCGTGCAGGATGACGGGCTGGCGGGTGGAGCCCGAGCGGGCCTATGTGCTCGACGCGTCCGGGCTGAGCGGGCGGGTCAACCGCGCCCATCTGGACGCGCTGAAGCGGGCGGCGGGCAGCCGGTCGTGGGTGATCGTGCTGGCCGCCGGGCCCGCCCTGGCCGAAGATCTGCACGGGGCGCCGGAGGTGGTCGGGCACGAGCGTCCCGACCTGCTGAGCGTGCTGGAGAACCACCTGTGGGGACGGCTGGAGGACGCGGCCGCCGAGGTCATGGAGAACGCGCGCCGCCTGCTGAGCTCCGACGCCCTCCTGCTGGAGGTGGGCACGCTGCGGTTTCCCGCGGAGGCGGTACGCCTGTCCGGCGACCTGGCCATCCAGCTCCTGGCGGGCACCTCGGCCGGGGACGTGCTGACCCGGTTGCCGGGGCGGCGCAGGGAACGGCTGCGCGAGTGCTTCCACGACGTCGATCCCCGGCATCTGGCGCTGCCGCTGGTGGCCGCCGCCGCGTTCCAGGGACAGCCGGTCGGGAAGGTCGTGCGCGCGGCGGACCGGCTGCGGGAGAGCCTGCCGGGCCAGAAGATCCCGCCGGACCCGTTCCTGCGCCGTCTGCCGGCGAACCTGGACGCCTTCGTCAGCGGCTTCAAGGGCATGGACGAGGAGGCGGCCCGGCGTGGCCGCGACCCCCGGGTGATCCTGCTGCCCGAGTCGCTCGGCCGGGACGTGCTGACCGTGGCCTGGCGCGACCTGCCGGGCCTGCGGTCCACGATCCTCGGCTGGCTGCGGGCACAGGCCGAGCAGGAGGATCCGGCCATCCGCGTCCAGGCCGCGCAGGCCGTCGGGATGTTCGCCGTGCTCGACTTCGAGCACGTCGCCGGCTCCACGCTGCTCCCCTGGCGCGACTCGCCCAGCCCGCTGCACCACCGCGCCTTCAGCCTGGCGCTGGAGGCCGCCGCCGGCGCCGACGAGCGCACCGCCTTGCGGGTACGCCGCCTGCTGCAGCCGGGCGGTCCGCAACCGGCCCGCGGCGCACTCATCGACGCGTACGGCACGCGGATCGGCGCCCTGTTCCCCGGCGACGCGCTGCGGGCGATCGACGACTTCCTGCGCGAAGCCGCCGCAGACGCCGGCCCCGAGGACGGCGCCCGGGTGGCGGCCGAGGTCGGGCTGTCCAGGATCGCCCGCGTCGTCACGGAGATCTTCGCGGGCGGCGCGGCCCACCAGGTCCTGAACCAGTTGCGCGGATGGTCGGGCGGGCCGCGGCACGTCGGGGAGCCGGTGGTGGCGTTCGTCCGGCGCAAGGTGGCGGTGCGCGCGATGGTCCGCGTGGCCAGGCTGCCCGCGCCCGGCACGGCCGTACCCCGTGCGCCGGCGCTGCTGCGCATGCTGGCCGGCGGCGAGGTCTCCGCGGCCAGGCTGCGCCCGCTGTGGCAGCTCAGCCTGGCCGACCGGGACATGGGTGAGAGCGCGTGGGAGGTTCTGCGCCGCTGGGTCGAGGCGGCCGACGGCGACGAGGCTCTGGTCGAGCCGGTACGCGCGCTCGTGGTCCCGCTCGCCACCCGCGGCCGCCTGGAGCGCAAGCGGTTCTACCACCAGATCGAGCAGTGGAAGCGGCGCCGTGGGGGCGCCGCGTTCTCGGCATTCCCCTATATCTGACACTTGAGGACGTCATATGACGGCAACCACGACAACACCCCGGCCCTGGCGGCCGGGTCTGGGCCGGCGCCTGCTGAGCTGGTTCCGGCGGCTCACCCCCGAGGTCCCGCCGGTGAACGTGATCGACAGCTTCACCTTCACCTCCCCCGCTCGCGACGACGCCTTCTCCTTCACCGTGACCGTGCGGTGCTGCTGGCGCGCCCGCGGCGGACCCGACCGCGGCAAGATGGAGTCCTTCGTCGGCGAGCGGCGGCGCCTGGACGAGCAGGCCATCCGCCGGATGGTACGCGCCGCGGTGCGGGAGTTCCCGCCCTACGCGGCCAAGGACGCCGAGGACGCGGCCAACAAGACGCTCACCGACGACGGGCTCGTGCTGCTCGGCACCACCACGCGCGGGGACATGAGCGCGACCTGCACCGCCTGGGCCGAGATCGACGTGGCCGAGCCGGTGCGCGCCTACCAGGAGAAGGAGTGGCGGGCGAGCCTGTCCTGGGCGGCGCACGCCCACGACTCCACGCAGGCCATCGGCACCCTGACCAAGCTGCGCGACGAGTGGCTGGTGTTCCTGGGCGCCGATCCGGGCAAGCTCACGCACGATTGGCGGCTGCCGTTCGCGATCCGGCTGGCAGAGCACGGACGGCAGGTGACCGAGACGGTGGCCAGCATGCACTGGCGGCGCAGGCGCGACGTCACGTTCGCCGCGGGCTTCTACCAGGACGTCATCAAGCAGTTGCGCGGCGCGGGGCACTACGACTTCGCGGTGAGCGTGGAGGACCTGCTGCGCAAGATGGTCAAGGCCTACGACCTGCCGAGGTACGACCTGGTGGGCGAGATGCTGCGGAACGAGCTGCTGCCCTACAACGAGAACGACCCGATGCTCCACGTGTTCGGCATGGGCCAGGAGGCGGAGGGTCCCGAGCCCGAGATGTTCGGCACCTCCCCGGGCGAGGACACGGGGCCCGCCTGGCGGACGTGGCACGGAGAGCGGCTCCAGGAGGAGCCGGTGGCCGTGCCCGACCCGGACGACGAGGAGCCCGAGGAGCCCGCCGCCGAGCCCGACGGGCAGTCCAACGCCCAGATTCCGCAGCCGCGCAAGGCCGATGAGGACGCCTGAGCGCGCCGGCCACCCGGGGGTGATCACCGGCGGCCTTCCTGGCTGATGCCGGGCCGATACAAAGCTGAGCGCCGCCCAACACACGCGTACGGCGGGCCGGATGTGTGCACCACCCATCGTGGGCGGTATGCGACTTTTCCTGCTGTTCCTCCTGCTGGTAGGCGCGGTGTCCGGCTGCGCCGCCGTATCGGCGACCCCCAAGTCCGGCGTGCCGCTGCCCTGGCCGGACGAGGGGCAGGCAGCGGTCGAGGTCGAGGGCATGGGCAGCCTGGGCACCAGCGGTGACGGCGAGCCCGTCCCGATCGCCAGCGTGGCGAAGGTGATGACCGCCTACGTGATCCTGCGCGGCCACCGCCTGCGCCCCGGCGAGCGGGGCCCGCTGATCGAGGTGGACCGGACGGCCGCCGACGAGTCGCACTCGCGCGAGGAGTCGACCGCCCCGGTCAGAGCGGGCCAGCAGGTACGGCTGCGCCACCTGCTGGAGCTGATGATGGTCCCCTCAGGCAACAACGTGGCCCGCCTCCTGGCCCGCTGGGACGCCGGCTCGCAGGAGCGTTTCACCGCGAAGATGAACGCCGCCGCCCGCCGCCTCGGCATGCGCGACACCACGTACACCGGGGCCAGCGGCAACGAGGACAGCACGGTCAGCACCGCCGCCGACCAGCTGAAGCTGGCCAGGGCGGCCATGGCCGACCCGGTCCTCCGCGAGGTGGTGGCGCTGACCAGGACGCCCGTGCCCGGCGGCGGACAGAGCCTGCCCAACACCAACACCCTGCTGAACGAGCACGGCGTCATCGGCATCAAGACCGGCTCGGGCACGGCCGCGGGCGGC
Organism: Nonomuraea sp. NPDC059007; assembly: GCF_042740555.1. NCBI lineage: Bacteria > Bacillati > Actinomycetota > Actinomycetes > Streptosporangiales > Streptosporangiaceae > Nonomuraea > Nonomuraea sp. NPDC059007. The sequence goes on from NZ_JBHYJD010000005.1 coordinate 106,760, forward strand.
AACCTGATGTGGGCCTCCCGGGTGCGGGGCCGCCTGGTGCTCGGCGTGATCCTCGCCCAGAAGCCCGGCACCACCCCGGCCGCGGCCAAGGCGGCGGCGCTCCAGGCGGGGGCGAAGATGACCGGCGCGGTCGAGCGGTGGCTGCTCAGGCCAGCAGCTCTCGTGCCGGAGCCCGCCGCCACCACGCCTCGACGCGCTCCGGCGTCCAGCCCCGCGCCATGATCTCTCCATTTGACTTAACACTATCTATAATGAATATAGTGCAGGTCACTCACTTGGAGAGGCAAGCACATGAAGCTCGTGATCTTCGGCGCCAACGGCCCCACGGGCCGGCTCACCACGGCCCAGGCGCTCGGCGACGGACACGTCGTCACCGCGGTGACCCGCCATCCGGAGGAGTTCCCGATCACCCATCCGGGCCTCGACGTCGTCCGGGCCGACGCGCTCGACCCCGCGGCCGTGAGCCGCGTGGTGAAGGGGCACGACGCGGTGATCTCCTCGCTCGGCGTGCCGTACAAGTCGCCGGCCGTCACCACGGGCTCGCGGTCGGCCCGGCACATCACCGCGGCCATGGCCGAGCACGGCGTACGCCGCCTGGTCTGCACGACCTCGACCGGCGTGCCGATGAAGCCCCCGCCCGGCGAGACCTTCGTGTACCGGAAGGTGGTCGTGCCCATGCTGCTGCGGATGGGCCGCCCGCTCTACGAGGACGCCGCGCTGATGGAGCGGATCGTCTCCGGCACGGACCTCGACTGGACCATCGTGCGACCGTCCGGGCTGTTCGACGGCGCGGCGGTCACCCGCTACACCGTCGGCGCGCCCCAGATGATCGGCCGGTTCACCGCACGCCGGGACCTGGCCGACGCGCTGGTCAGGGAGGCGGTGGAGGATCGCAACGTCCGCTCCGTCGTGGAGGTCATCACCACCGAGGGGACCCCGAGCGTCTACCGCGTCTTCCTCAAGGAGGCGCTGCGCATCGGCTAATTTTAGATGCGCCTGAAACAACTGAAACACGCTAGGCTGCCCTCATGACCTCTCCGCACGGCCCCGACCGCGAGCGGGTACTCGAGTGGGTCGAGCGCGTGGCCACGTTCGTCTCGGAGGAATGGGGGCTGGCGCCGATCACCGGTCGCGTCCTGGGCTGGCTCATGGCCTGCGAGCCGCCCGAGCAGACCGCCGGCGAGATCGCCGAGGCCATCGGCGCCAGCCGGGCCTCGCTCACCACGAACATGCAACTGCTCACCTCCATCCGGCTGGTACGCCGCTTCCGCAAGCCGGGCGAGCGGACCGTCTACTACCAGATCGAGGACGACGCCTGGTCCAAGGTCCTCCAGCAGAAGCTGGCCGCGTTCGCCGCCTTCGGCGACCTGGCCGAGGAGGGGCTGAAGCTCGACTGGAAGGACGAGGCGGGCAGCGCGCGCATCCGCTCGGCCCGCGCCTCCATCGCCGCGCTGACCGCCGTCCTCAGCCAGGCCACCGCCGCCGGGGACCCGGACCGGAAGCGATAGCGCCGGCCCGTGGGTCGCCGCCGGCCAGACCTCCGTCGCCACTCTTCCGCCCGGCACGATCGTCTCCCCGCGCGCGAACAGGCGCTGACCAACCCCCGCGCGGCGGGCTCCCGCACGAGCCCGCCGCACCCCTGACCACCCTCAGCGGCTGCCCTTCCGTTCGACGACCAGGATGCGGGCCTCGGGAACCGGGTGCGCCACGTGCTCGTCGCCGGGCTCGGCGTAGCAGACGCGGCCCGGGGTGAGCCGCTCGACGCGCTCCTCGCCGTCACGCCGGTAGCGCATGTCCACGGCGCCGTCCAGGACGACGAAGACCTCGGGACCGTCGTTGACGTGCCAGACGTACGGCGTGTCCGTCCAGTGCAGCCGCACGGTGGCCCGGTCGATCTCGGTGATGTCCAGCGCGCCCCAGGGGCGGTTCGCGGTGAACGACGGGGCGTCGATGAATCGCATGGTCCGATCCTGTCGCGGTCCGGCGCCGGCTGACGAGTGACAGGAATGCCGATATCCGTAAGAATCCTGCCATGCATCGTGTAGTGGCGCTGGCGCTGCCGTCGGTGGTGGCCTTCGACCTGGCCATCCCGGCGGAGGTCTTCGGCGGCGAGGAGTACTCCTTCGCCGTCTGCGCGCAGGCGCCCGGCCCGGTGCCGGCCACGACGGGGTTCGAGATCGCCGTCGCGCACGGCCTCGGCGCGCTGCGGGATGCCGACACGGTCGTGGTCCCCGGTTACGCGCCGCTGGACGAGCCCGCGGAACCGGTCCTGGAGGCGCTGCGCGCGGCGGCCTCCCGCGGCGCGCGCATGGTCTCGGTGTGCACCGGCGCGTTCGCCCTCGCCGCCGCCGGGCTCCTCGACGGCCTCCCCGCCACCACCCACTGGATGGACGCGCCCGCGCTCGCCGCACGCCACCCGGACGTCGAAGTGGACCCCGGCAAGCTGTACGCGGGCGCCGGCAACGTGCTGACCAGCGCCGGGTTCGCCGCCGGCATCGACATGTGCCTGCACCTCGTGCGTACCGACCACGGGGCGGAGGCGGCGGTGCGGGTGGCGCGGCGGCTGGTGGTGGCGCCGCACCGCGAAGGCGGGCAGGCCCAGTATCTGGAGCAGCCGATCCCCGCCGCCGGCGACGGGATGGCGGAGGTGTGCGCGTGGGCCCTGGAACGGCTGGCCGACCCGCTCACCGTCGCCGACCTGGCCGCGCGGGCCAATCTCGCGCCGCGTACCTTCGCCCGCCACTTCACCGCCCAGACCGGCGTCAGCCCGCACCGCTGGCTGGCCGCCCAGCGCGTCCAGCTGGCCCGCCGGCTCCTGGAGCGCACGGACCTGCCCGTGGACGAGGTCGCGCGGCGCTGCGGCCTCGGCACCGCCGCCAACCTCCGTCTCCATCTGTCCCGTGACGCCGCCACGACCCCGACCGCCTACCGCCGCACGTTCCGCGGCCTCTGACCGCTCAGGCCGTCGGGGCACCGGACTCGTCGCGCTCACACCTTCCGAGACGCCGCCGGGGCACCGGACTCGTCGCGCTCACACGTTCTGAGACGCCGCCGGGGCACCGGACTCGTCGCGCTCACACGTTCTGAGAAGGTGGTGGGGTGCGGATCGAGCTACTGGGACGGGTGCGGGCGGTCGGCGACGACGGGTCGCCGCTGGAGATACGCGGCGCCAGGCTGCGCGTCCTGCTGGCCAGGCTCGCCCTCGACCCGGGCCGGGTCGTCCCGGCGGACGCGCTGGTCGACGACCTCTGGGCCGCCGGCCTGCCGGCGGACGCCGCCAACGCCCTGCAGGCGCTGGTGTCCCGGCTGCGCAAGGCGCTGGGCGGCCCCGAGACGGTCGAGTCGGTCGCCGGCGGCTACCGGCTCGCGGCGCGGGCCGAGGACGTGGACGCGCACCGCTTCGAGGACCTGCTCGCCCGCGGCAGGAAGGAACTGGCCGCCGACCGGCCGCAGGCCGCGTCCACCCTGCTCACCGAGGCGCTCGGGTTGTGGCGCGGACCGGCGCTCGAGGATCTGGACGGCGCCGCGTTCGCCGGGGCGTCCGCGGCCCGGCTGGAGGAGCTGCGGGCGGCGGCGGCCGAGGAGCGGTTCGAGGCGGAGCTGCGGCTGGGCAGGCACGCCGAGGTCCTGGCCGACCTGGAGGCGGCCGGCGCCCGCCATCCGCTGCGCGAGCGGCTGGCCGTCCTGCGGATGCGGGCGCTGACCTCGGCGGGACGGCAGGCCGAGGCGCTGGCCGTGTACGAGAACGTCAGGGCGGCGCTGGCCGACCAGCTGGGCGTCGATCCCGGCCAGGAGCTGCGCGAGGCCCACCTGGCCGTGCTGCGCGGCTCCTACGACCGGCCGGCCGCCCGCGCGGAACCCCGGCTGCCGGCCCGCCTGACCAGCTTCGTCGGCCGCGACGAGGAACTGCGCACGGTGCTCACGCTCATGGAGGGCTCCCGGCTGGTCACCGTCGTGGGCCCCGGCGGCGCGGGCAAGACCCGGCTGGCGGTGGAGGCGGTGGTCCGGCACCGGGCCTACCGCGACGGCCGGCTGTGGTTCGTGCCGCTGGCGGGGGTGGAGACGGCCGACCGGCTGGCCGACGCGGTGCTCGGCGCGCTCAGGTCGGCCGACCTCCGGCCGCCTGAGGGGCGTCCGCTGCCGGCCGATCCGGCCGGGCAGGTGGCCGAGCTGCTCGCGGGCGGGGAGGCGGTGCTGGTGCTCGACAACTGCGAGCGGCTGGTGGACGGCGTCGCCGAGCTGGTCTACGCGTTGCTGGGGCGGCTGCCGTACCTCATCGTGCTGGCCGTGAGCAGGGAGCCGCTGGCGATCACGGGCGAGGCGCTGTGCCCGCTCGGCCCGCTGGGGCGGGAGGCGGCGGCGCGGCTGTTCACCGACCGGGCGCTCAGCGTGCGGCCGGGGCTCGCGCCCGACCCGGAGGCGGTCGCGGACATCTGCCGGCGGCTGGACGGGCTGCCGCTCGCGCTGGAGCTGGCGGCGGCCCGGCTGCGCTCGATGAGCGTCGAGCAGGTCGCGCGCCGGCTGGACGACCGGTTCCGGCTGCTCACCTCGGGTGACCGGGTCGCGCTGCCGCACCAGCGGACGCTGCACGCGGTGGTCCAGTGGAGCTGGGACCTGCTGAGCGAGCCGGAGCGGGCGCTGGCCAGGCGCTTCTCGGTGTTCCAGGGCGGCGTGGACGAGGGGGCGGTCTCGGCGGTCTGCGCCGAGCAGGACGGCCCTTACGTCCTGGACGCGCTGGTCGAGAAGTCGATCGTGGAGGCGGCCGGCGGCCGGTACCGGATGCTGGAGACGGTCAGGGCCTTCGCCGCCGGCGAGCTGGCGCGCAGCGGCGAGCAGGAGGCGGTCCGCGACCGGCTGATCGGCCACTTCACCCGGCTGGCGGAGGCGAAGGAGCCGCTCCTGCACACGCGCGACCAGCTCGACGCGTTCGCGGTCTTCGACGCCGAGTACGACAACGTGGTGGTGGCGCTGCGCTCGGCGGTCGCGGCCGGGGACGCCAGTGCCGCGGCCCGGCTGACCGTTTCGCTGTTCTGGTACTGGAACGTCCGCTACGACGCCAGGGCCGAGAGCTTCATGGCCGAGGCGCTCCAGCTCGGCGAGGCGGTCCCGGAACGACCGCGGGCGGCCATCGCCGCGATGCACGAGCTGGCCAACGACCGCTCGTGGTTCCCCAGCGCCGAGCGGATCCGCACGCTGATCGGCGACTGCGTGCGCACCGGCGCCCTGGAGGAGTATTGGGTGCTCGTGCCGGTCATCCTCGGCACCGCGTTCACCCAGGGCCTGGACGATCTGGCGGAACGGGAGCTGCGGCGCGCGCTGGAGCACCGCGAGCCCTGGGTCCGGGCGTGCGCGCACTGGGTCGAGGCTTTCGTCCTGGTCGAGCGGGGCGACTGGCGGGCCGGCACCCGGGCGCGGGCCAAGGCCCTGCGCGGGTTCGAGGAGCTGGGCGAACGCTACGGCATGGCCTGGACCCTGCTCGCCGCCGCCCAGGCCGCCTCCGTCGACGGCGACCACGGCACGGCGCTCGAGCACTACCGGCGCGGCGTGCGCGTGGCCACCGAGCTCGGCGCGGGCGAGGAGATCTGGCACCGTACCTGGCTGGCCGCCGAGCTCGTGCGCGCCGGCGACGCCGCCTCCGCCTGGCGCGAGATCGAGGCGGTACGGCGGCGCGCGGAAGGCGGCGTGCGGCGGCACTCCGAGATGGAGCTGCACCGCCGTGTCGCCGACCTGCACCGCCGGGCCGGCGAGCTGGACCAGGCCGAACGCGCCCTCGACGACATGGAGGCGCTCGCCCGCGAGCTGTCGGTCGAGGAGGAGGCGATCGTGGACCTGGTGGCGCCGGACCGGATGGCCATCCTGCTGGCGGCCGGGCAGGCCGAGCGGGCCCGCGCGCTGCTGCCCTCGGCGGTCAGCGGCACCGCCGCGCAGGGCGCCGCCGCGAGCGGCGCGGAACTGCTGGCCCGGCTGCTCCTGCTGGAGGGCGATCCGGCGGGCGCCGCCACCGCGCTGGGCCTGAGCGCGGCGGTCCGCGGCGCCTTCGACCGCGGTGAGCCCGAACTGGCCGCCCTGGCCGGGGAACTGCGGGAACGCCTCGGCGCCCCGGAGTACGACCGCGCGTACCGCCGGGGCGCCGGGCTGTCGCGGCAGGAGGCGCTGTCGCGGCTGTGACCGCCGTCAGAACCAGGCGGCCAGCAGCTCCGCGTCGAACACCATCGGCGCGATCCGGTGCTCCGGCGGCTCGGCGCCCATCACATGCCGCACCAGGAAGTCCCACCTGCGGCGGGTGACGTGGTGCTCGTAGCCGAAGAACAGGTGCTCGGCCCCGGGCACGATCAGCATCTCGACGTCCTTGTCCAGCATGATCAGCCGTTCGGCCAGCCGCATCGTCTGGTCGGGCAGCACGTTGGGGTCCATGGCGCCGTGGATCAGCAGCAGCTTGCCGCGCAGCCGTTCGGCGTGGTCGACGGTGGAGACTCCGGCGTAGTCGGCCTCGCCCCTCATGCCGTGGTAGAGCTCGCCGTACCCGGCGTGGGTGTAGCGCAGGTCCTGGTTGCCGCAGCTGGAGACGCCGGCCCTGTACAGCTCGGGGTACTCCAGCATGGCGCGCACGGCCTGGTGGCCGCCGGCGGAGGCGCCGGCGACGCCCACACGGTCCATGTCCATCCACGGCCTGGTCTCCGCCAGTTGCCGCAGCGCGGCGGCGTGGTCGGCGGGGTCGCCCAGGTTGCCGAGCGAGGCGTCGGAGAACGCCTTGTCCCTGCCCGGTGAGCCGCGCCCGTCGAGCGCGACCACGACGAACCCGAGCGCGGCCATGCCCTCGGCCTCGTAGCCGTAGTAGCCCTGGTCGAAGGTGGGCTGGACGCGGTTGGTCTGCGGCCCGGGGTAGGGGTGGTCGATGACCGGGTAGCGCAGCTCGGGGTCGAAACCGTGGGGCAGGTGGAGCAGGCCGTACAGGTCGGTACGGCCGTCGGCGGCCTTGACGCGGAACGGCTCGGGCGGGGTCCAGCCCGTCGCGCGCAGGGCCGTGATGTCGGCACGCTCCAGTTCGGCCAGGATGTGGCCGTCCCAGTGGCGCACGGTCGTCACCGGCGGCGTGCCGGTGGTGGAGGCCGAGTCGACGAAGCAGGATTTGTCCGGCGCGACGACGACCTCGTGGTCCAGGTCGTCGGCGGTGAGCCGGGCGAACCCGTTGCCGTCCAGCCCGATCCGGCAGACCGTACGGCGGTACGGGTGGCCGGCGACCAGGCCGGAGGCGGTGAAGTAGACGACCCGGCGGGACTCGTCCACGTGCAGGATCTGGCGTACCGCCCAGGTGCCCGAGGTGATATGGCCCTGGAGCGTGCCGTCGGCGCCGTACAGGTAGAGGTGCCCCCAGCCGTCGCGCTGCGAGTACCACAGCACTTCATCTCCGCCGGAGATCACCTCGGCCATGGGCGGCTGGCCTTCCGCCCACTGGTTCGGCTCGACGCGGGTCCTGCCGGTCTCGGTGAGGAGCGTGTCCACCCGGCCGGTGACCGGGTCGAGGCGGCGCAGCGACAGGCCGTGCCCGTCGCGGGTCTGGTGCAGGTAGTACACGGCGCGGCCGTCGGGCGACCACCACACCCAGCGCGTCATGATCGGCGAGACGACCGACATCGGCAGCGGCTCGGCCTGCGCGCGGACGACGGAGCCGGTCGTGATGTCGAGGACGACGAGCTCGGCCAGCGGGATCCGCTCGTCGCCGGGGTGGGCGTAGCGCTGGGTGTGCAGGATCGGGGCCCCCTGGTCGGCGGGCAGCGCCTCGACGAAGGCGTTGCGGCGCACGCCGCGCTGGTCGGTGCGGTGGGTGACCACCCGGGTGCCGTCCGGGGACCAGGCGGCGGCGGGCGGCATGGTGGGGAATCCGAGCCGGCGTACCAGCACGGAGTTCTGCCACCAGTCGGGGCCGGTGCCGTACTCGCGGTCCGGCTCGCCGTCGGAGGTCAGCGCCCGCTCCCGGCCGCCGTCGAGCTCGCGCAGCCACAGGTTGTGGTCGCGGCGGAAGAGCGCGCGCGCCCCGCCGGGCGCGGCGAGCTCGACGAAGGCCGCCGCCGGTCGCGGCCGGGCGCGCTCCACCGCGTAGGTGTCCAGGGCACAGCGCCAGTACTCGCCGAACGCGCCGAACCCGGCCGCTCCCCCGTCCAGCTCGATGGCGGTGAACGGCAGCGCCGCCGCGTCCACCTCCCGCCCCGAGGCCTTGGCCAGCGCGTCGGCCAGGCGGGAGTGGTCGAAGGCCGGCTCGCGGGTCCCTGCGGCCGGGTCCACGAGCAGGAACCGGCCGGCGGCCCGGTACCAGAAGCGCGGCCCGCCGCCGATCCACATGGGCCGCACCTTGGCGCCGGTGACGAGCTCGTGCCGGTGGTGGGGCAGCAGCTTCTCGGCGCTCCGGTAGGCGGTGACGTCAAGGTGTCGCATAGTCCTCTTCCTTTCCCTGCTCGACGGGAGCGGCGGGAGCGGCGGGGCGGCGGAGCCCGACGAGGGCGAAGACGGTCCCGGCCACCGACAGCACGGTGGCCACGAGGCTCACGAGGGACATGGACGACAGGAACGCCTCACGCGCGGCCTGCGCCAGCCCGTCGGAGCCGGTCGCGGCGGCCACGGCCAGCGCGTCGGTCAGCGAGACCCGGGCGGCTTCCGGCGCGGACTCCGGCAGCGCGGAGGTGTACCCGAGCGAGAGCACGCTGCCGAGCACGGCGACCCCCATGGCCGTGCCGCCCTGCTGGATGGTGTCGTTGACCGCCGAGCCCACCCCCGCGTGCTCGCGCGGGATGGCGCCCATGAGCGTGGCGTAGATGGACGGGCTGGCGATGCCGGTGCCGACGCCCATCAGCGTCAGCGACACGGCCAGCAGCGGGTATCCGTCGCCGGGGCCGATGGAGGCCAGGACGGCCTGCGCGGCGGCGACGACCAGCATGCCCGCCACGATCAGCGTCTTGTTGCTGAGCCGCTTGCCCAGCGTGGCGCCGACGACGTTGAAGACGAGCACCGCGATGGCCATCGGCACGAACGCCAGCGCCGCCGTCATGGCCCCGTAGCCGAGGACGAGCTGGAGGAACTGGGTCAGGGCCAGCTGCATCGCGGCCGTGGAGAACACCAGCAGCACCACCGACAGGGCGGCCACGGTGAAGTCGCGGTTGCGGAAGGTCCCCAGCGGCAGCATCGGATGCTCCGTGCGCGCCTCCCACCACGCGAACCCGCCCAGCATGATCACGGCGCCCCCCAGCGCCACGATCACCGGCGCCGACCAGCCCTCGTGCGGCAGCGAGATGATCGCCCAGACCAGCGCCGCCATCCCGACGACCGACAGCAGCACGCCCGCCGGATCAGCGCGTCGTGCCGGCCCCCGAGACTCCGGCACGACGACGAAGACGCCGATGAGGGCGGCCACCACGAGCGGCACGTTGACCAGGAAGACCGCGCCCCACCAGAACTGCTGGAGCAGCAGCCCGCCGAGCGTGGGGCCGGCCACGAGGCCGACGATGCTGACCATGCCCCACACCGACATCGCCTTGCGCCGCTCCGACTCCTCGAAGACGACGATGACGATGGACATGGTGCTGGGCATCGCCAGCGCGCCGCCGAGGCCCATGACCGCGCGGCAGGCGATCAGCTGCCAGGGCTCGCTCGCGAACGTGGCGAGCAGGGACGCGGCGCCGAGGACGACCAGCCCGAGGATCAGCATTCTGCGGCGGCCGAAGCGGTCGGACAGGCTGCCGGCGGTGATCAGCATCCCGGCGAAGACCAGGATGTAGGCGTCCAGGATCCACTGGACGTCGGCGGGGCCGGCTCCCAGCTCACGCATGAACGAGGGGATCGCCAGCGTGAGGATCATGTTGTCGACGGTCAGGACCAGCAGCGCCGTACACAGAACGCCGAGAATCCACCATCGGCGTGGATGAGACATCGGGAACTCCCCCGGATCGTTGGGATCGATTGCGTCCCCAACGATGCGGCGCGGAGCTGACGCGGACCTGACGACCCGGAGCCGCCCCTGTCAGGCGTCGTCAGCCGACGCCGGCGGCCACGTGCCTGATGTGCTCGGGAGTGGTACGGCAGCAGCCCCCGATGAGGGAGGCGCCCAGCTCCTGCCATTCCTTGGCCGCCTGGCCGAACTCCATCGGGTCGGACAGGCCCAGCCAGCGGCGGTTCTCGGCGTCCCAGGTCTCGCCCGAGTTCGGGTAGACGACGACCGGCAGCTCGGTCAGCCGGGAGATCAGGCCGGGGATGTGGCGGGGCGCGGTGCAGTTGACGCCGACCGCCACCACCTGCGGGTTGCCGGAGAACAGCGCGGCCGCCTCGGTGATCGGGGTGCCGTCGTTGAGGTGCGCCTCGTCCCGGCAGGAGAAGCTCACCCAGACCTTGACCTGTGGCGTCTCCCGCAGCAGGCGGGCGATCGCGCGCGCCTCCGGATAGGAGGGGATGGTCTCGACGGCCATCATGTCGGGCTCGGCGGCCGCCAGGATCTCCCAGCGCGGCTCGTGCCAGGCGCGCAGGCCGTCCTCGTCGAGGTCGTAGTCGCCGGTGTACTCGGCGCCGTTGGCCAGGTAGGCGCCGTAGGGGCCCACGGAGGCGGCGACCAGGCCGCCGCCGGCCTCGTCGCGGGCCTGCGCGGCCAGCTCCACCGACAACGTGATCAGCCGCGCGGCCTCCGCACCGTCCAGCCCGCGGGCCATGAAGCCGTGCACCGAGGCCTGGTAGCTGGCCGTGGTGGCGACGTCGGCGCCGGCCGCGAAGTAGGCGGCGTGCACGGCGCGGATCAGGTCGGGGTTCTCCAGGAGCAGCCGTGCCGACCAGAGCTCGTCGCGCAGGTCGGCGCCGAGCGCTTCGAGGTGGGTGGCCAGGCCACCGTCCAGGACGAGGGTTTTCACCTCAACAGCCTATTCGCCCTATTCAAAGCGTAAGCCGATCTCCCTGACCAGATCCACGAAGTTCGCCCCCGCGTCCGGCGCGAAGTCACCCGGTGTATAACACACCTCACGCAACCGCCCGCTGAACGGGAAGGGCCCATGGCGTTCGAACACCTCCCACGATACCGGCGAGCGCCGGTCGGCCCCCACGTCGATGCCCTCCATCGGGCAGAACGCCGCCAGCATCGGCAGTCCGGCCAGCTTCCCGCGTTCCCGGCCGTCCACCCGGACCGCCGCCTCCCACACCCAGTCGCCCGGCGCGCGCACCTCCACCTCGATCCGCTCCCCCGGCGGTCCGGCCCGCAGCTCGCGTAACTCTCCGTAGCCGTTGTGGAGGAAGACAACCTCGCCGTCCTCCACGTACAGCAGGTAGCCGCCGCCCTGGCCGCCGTGCGCCACCAGCACGCCCTGTCCCGGCTCCGCGACGGTCACCGTGATCGTGAACGAGCGCCACTGGATCAGCTGCAGTGCCCGCCAGCGCTCCAGCGTGGGGACGGGGGGCGTCAGCCGTACCGGGGAGGGGTCCTGCTGCCACGGCGGGCGCAGCAGGTACCGCAGGCGCGAGCCCTCGTCGAGCGGGTAGACCTGGCCGTCGCGAGCGGCGCGCTCCCACGCCGCGGCGAGTTCGCGCACGATCGCGGGGTGGCGGGCGGCGAGGTCGCGCGTCTGCGTGCGGTCCGACGGGCGGTGGTAGAGCTCCCACTCGTGCTCGCCGAACGGCGTCAGCGGCGCGTGCCTGGTCACGATCTCCCACTCGCCGCGCACGTGTCCGCGGTGTCCCTGCAGCTCCGTGTGCTGCTCCACATGATCGTGTACGGCCAGCGGATCGCGCAGCGCCTTCACCAGCGAGGAGCCCGAGCGCGGCAGCCCCTCGGCCGCCTCCACCCCGGTCAGCTCGATCAGCGTCGGCAGCACGTCGGTGACGTAGGCCCACTGGTGGCGCAGATCGCCGCGTCCGGGCAGCCCGTCCGGCCACGAGACGAGCAGGGGCACGGCGTGGCCGCCCGCGTGGGCGTTGCGCTTGTACAGGCGGAAGGGGGTGTTGGCGGCCATGGCCCAGCCGCGCGGGTAGTGCGACAGCGTGCGGGGGCCGCCGATGAGGTCGATCCTGGCCAGGTCGGCGGCGGGGTCCTCGCGGTCGTGGCGGCTGTTGGCCGACAGCAGCGTGCGCAGGTACTGGGTGGTCCCGTGCCGCTCGCCCTCGCGGGAGGCGCCGTTGTCGGAGGTGAACACGAAGATGGTGTTGTCGAGTTTGCCCAGCTCGCGCAGGGTCTGACGCAGGGCGCCGACGCTGCGGTCGATCCCGGCGATCATGGCGGCGTAGACCTCCATGTAGCGCTGGAACAGGCGGCGGGTGTCCTCGTCGAGTGAGTCCCAGGCCGGGACGTCGTCGCCGTCCTCGGCGTTGCGCTCCGGCAGGACGGTGCCCGCTGGATGGAGCCCCAGCTTCTGCTGCCGCTCGAAGCGCCGCTGCCGGATGGCGTCCCATCCCGCCGCGTAGTGACCGGCGAACCGCGCGATGTCGGCCTCCGGGGCCTGCAGCGGCGCGTGGGCGGCGCCGTGGGCCAGGTAGAGGAAGAACGGCTGGTCGCCCGCCTGCCTGACCATCGCGACGGCCTCGCGGGTGAGGTCGTCGGTGAGGTGGTAGCCGTCCGGATAACGGTCGACCTCGACGGCCGAGTTGTCGCGGATGAGGCGGTGCGGGTGGTGGAAGTTGGTGAACGCCTCCAGGAAGCCGTAGAAGCGGTCGAAACCCCGCTGGAGGGGCCAGGCGTGGCGGGGACCGGCATCGGACATGTCGGAGTCCTTGGTCAGGTGCCACTTGCCGACGGCCAGCGTGAGCCAGCCCGCGTCCCTGAAGATCTCCGCCATGGTGAACGCCGCGCGGGCCGGCTCCCCCGCGTACCCGGGGAACCCGGGATCGGAGTTGGCCACATGCCCGACGCCCGCGCGGTGCGGGTCGACACCGGTGAGCAGGGCCGCCCTGGTCGGGGAGCACATGGGGGTGACGTGGAAGTCGGTCCACTGGGTGCCGTGGGCGGCCAGCTCGTCGAGGTGGGGCGTGGGGATCTCCGACCCGTAGCAGCCCAGGTCGGCGAAGCCCACGTCGTCCACCAGGACCAGCACGATGTTGGGCGCCCCGGGCCCCGGCGACGGGCGCGGCGGCCACCAGGACTCGGAACCGGCGAACGTCCGCCCTACACGCCCCTGAAACTCCATGGTTCGGGTTATAACCCGAAAGATCACCCCAACCAAGCCCCAGCCGATCACAAGCGCCCCACGGACCGGCCCGCCAAGCAGTCAGCCCACCCTTCTCCGCGATCGCAGCGGAGCCGTCCGCTGGCGACCCGCGGCCACCGGTTGGCCACAGCACCGACCTGCGGCATTCCGGACACCGCACCACCCGGGGCGGCTGTCCCGCGATCACAGAACCTACAAATCCCACCGGCCCCACCGGGTGCACCCAGAACGCAGGGCACGATGCGTCGCGAGCGCGGAGACCCCCGGCCCGTGGGCGCCGGGTTGTGGCCCCGGCGCCCTCAGCGGGTGGTCAGGGGCGCTTCCAGAAGGCGGTTCTGGAGGTGCCGCCCGAGCTGCCTCCGTCCGAGGTCAGGGAGGTGAGTACCTCGATGGCGCGGGCCCACAGGGCGGCCACGTCGGCGCCCGGCCGGTCGGCGGACTCCAGCTCGCGGGCCAGTGCCGCCAGTTCCGCGTGCCCGCCCAGGAAGGCGGCGAGCACCGCCAGCCGGGAGGCCAGGTCGGCCAGGTACAGCGGGTCGGGTACGCCTCGTGCCGCCTTCAGGCGGTCCAGTTCGGCCACGAGCTGGGGGCGTACCGCGTCGAGGGAGTGACGCACCGCGCCCGGTGCCATGGGCCGGGCGGCGGGCATGGCCCGCGCGAAGCCCCGTCCGCGCTTCATCGCCTGGCCGCCGCCCGTGGGAGGAGGCGTGGTGAAGCCGCGCGGACCGGCGGAACCGCCCGCGCCGCCGTAGCTCGCGATGCCGTCGGAGGCCTCGTGGATCTCGGCGACCGGACCGGACAGGGGCGAACCGGGCGCCGGCATGGTGAAGGCGGCCGCGGCCATCGGGGCGGCGGCGGGCATGTCCCAGCCGCGTGGCATCTCGACCGGCTGTACCACCCGGTGCTCCGGCCCGCCCTCGGCGACCTGCCGGGTGTCGGCGGCCACGTAGGCGGTGAAGCGGCACAGCACGCCGTACTCCAGAGAGGTCCGCACGATCTGGCCCTCCAGCTCGTGCTCGCCCATCGCGTAGCGGTCCTCCAGCTCGCGCAGGTGGGCGCGGGCCCAGACGGCCCTGAGCGCGGGGTTGTCCACGACGGTCGCGGGCACCTGCTCCTCCCACGGCGCGCCCGCGGCCAGCCCGCGCACGGTCACGGCGGCGGCCTCGCGGTAGCGGCCGTACACGCGCAGCGGCACCCCGGGGAAGATCGAGCCCAGGTGCGTGACGGTGCCCGGCTCGGTCTCCAGGCCCTTCAGCGACAGATCGGTCACCAGCGGCGCGCCGATCCTGCGGTGGATCTGCTCCATGGCGGCGTCGAGCCGGTCCTCCGACTCGACCAGTTCGCAGCGGCCGGCGCCGAGACCGGCCAGGCGGCTCAGGAACCCGGCGTTGACCGCCTGGTCGATGCCGACCGTGTGCACCCGCATGGCCGACAGCGCGCCGCCGGTCCGCTCCAGGATCTGGTCCTCGTTGCCGACCTGGCCGTCGGTGACCAGGACGATCACGCGTTCGCGGGTCGTCTCGCCGAGGAGGGCGATCGCCTGGCGCAGGGGTTCGAGGAGCTCGGTGCCGCCGCGCGCGTCCATCCGCGACAGGTGCTCGACGGCGCGGTAGCGGTTGCGGTCGCTCGCCTCGCGCAGGCCGTCGAAGGCCGCCTCGACGTAGGAGTCGAAGGCGAGTACGGCGAAGCGGTCCTGGTCGGTGAGCGTGTCGACGATGCGGGAGGCGGCGCGGCGGGCGGCGACCATCTTCCAGCCGCTCATGCTGCCCGAGCGGTCGAGCAGCAGCACCAGGTCCCGCGGCGTACGCGTCCCGGCCGGCGGCGGTGGCACCACGGTGAGCGCGAACGTCCCGGCGCCGTCGAGCTGCAGCGCTGTCGAGGCGTCGAACCCGAGGCGCAGGATGAAGTCCCGGTCCAGCCGTTCGCCCGGCTCCAGGCTGAGGCGGTCGCCCTCCCGCCGGACCAGGTGCAGGCTGGAGGCCAGCTCGCGCAGCTCCAGGCCGGCGGCGTCCACGTCTACCGTGAGCGACAGCCGTACCGGATTCGGGAAGCCCGGCAGGAGCACCGGCGGCGAGATGCGGGAGGCGTCCGGGACCGCGTCGGTGTCGGGCACCACGCCGTCACCCGCGGGCGCCCCGTCCAGCGGCGTGCCGGGAACGTAGCGCGGCGCGACCACCAGCGGGAAACGGAAGGTGGCGGCGCCGTCCTCGTAGGGAAGCGGCTGGCTCAGCGTGAGCCGGACGGTGACCCGCTCGCCCGGCACGATGTTGCCCACCCGGATCGTGAACACATCCGGCCGGTCCTCCTCCGCGATCGCCGCCCGCCGCCCCTCGCGCAGCGCCTGGTCGTAGTCGGCCCTGGCTTCACCGCGTTCCTTGAGCACACCCTCGATCACCCGGTCGTCGGCCTCCATGCGGAAGGCGGTGACGGCGGCACGGTCGGGCAGCGGGAAGACGTAGGTGGCCTCCAGCGGCACCTCGAACGGGTTCCTGAACCCCTGCGCGACCTCCACCCGCGCGACCAGCCCCGAGATCGAGGCGGCCACGTCGACGCTCTCCAGCGGGAGGTTGCCGCGCTCGGTCTCCAGCGCCCCCAGCCCGGCGTCGGGCAGCGGCAGGCAGCGGGCCGGATCGAGAGAAGTGATCTTCATGTGAGCTTCCTCTCCTGTAGCACCTGAAGAAGCGGTCCGGCCGCGGCGAGGACTGCCTCGATGTCATCGTCTGTGGGGGTACGGCCGCCGCCATCCAGCACCAGCGCCACCCCAGGCGCCAGCCACACCCCAGAAACCCGCCCACTCCCTTGCCCGGACCTCCGACCGGGTCGCCCGGCGGCTTCGTGAACAACATCCGGCCCGGCTTGGCGGGCAGCCTCCCGCCCGCTATCCGGAACGGCCTCCCCCGCGGTTTCCCGGGCGGCATCACCCGCGAGCCCATGGGCAGCCTCCCGCGCAGAACCCTGGGAGGGTACGCCCGGGGCCGGTGTGGTGGGTGCCGGTGGGGCGTATGGGGTCGGCTCTGTCGTGGGGCGAGAGGCCCAGAAGCGGGGGCGGGGGCCCTCGTCTCGGGTCCCGTCGGGAAGGTCGCCATCCAGGCCTCCGCCCGGGTGACTGCCCGGAGGCTCCAGGTGGGCGGTGGCCTCCAGCGTGGCGTCGGTGGCGCCGGTCAGGCGGGTTTGGATCTCGGCGATCGAGTGGCCCTCGGCCTGCAGGCGTTTGACCGCCACGACCTGCAGCAGGTGCCGCCTGCCGTACTGGGCGAGGCGGCCGCGTCTGGTCAGGGGCGGGTCGACGAGGCCGATGGTCGTGTACCAGCGGATGAGACGCTCGCCGGGCACCTCGCGGATCCGGCCGTTGGCGCGCTGGAGACCGGGCCGCAGCGCGTCCGCCGCCCGCTCCGCCAGCTCGCCGATGGTCCAGGTATCCCTCATACCCTCACAATTACACTGTCATTATTACAGTGTCAACGGCGGAAGAATCGGGCAGCAAGATCTGTTGAAACAGACGAAGCGGATTTAGAAGGAGGATTCAGATATGGCAGCGATCACCGGACCTCTCTCCGGAGACGCCAAGAAGGTCGTGGCCGACGCGCTCCAGAGCGCGCTGGTGGACCTCATCGACCTCTCCCTCGTCGCCAAGCAGGCGCACTGGAACGTCATCGGCGCGCACTTCCGCCCCCTGCACCTGCAGCTCGACGAACTCGTCGCGATCACGCGCGAGCACGCCGACACGCTCGCCGAGCGGGCCGTGGCGCTGGGGCTGAACCCGGACGGCCGGGCCGCCACCGTCGCCGGCACCACGAAGCTGGCCCAGCCCGAGCGGGCGTGGATCGAGGACGGCAAGGTCGTCGCCCTGTTCACCGACATCCTCGAAGGCGTCATCCAGCGTCTGCGCCAGCACATCGCGGCCACCGACGAGCCGGACCCGGTCACCCAGGACCTGCTCATCGCGCTCACGCAGGACATCGAGAAGCAGCACTGGATGTTCCAGGCCCAGCGCTAGCGACAGGCCCAACGCCTGGAGACAGGCCCAGCGCTAAAGCAGCGTGCGAGCCAATGCGGCGATCGGCGGCCGGGTGGCCAGGAGCTGGCGCAACGCCTCCTCCTCAGCCAGCCCGGCCTCCGCCATCGTGCGCGCCCACCCGTCGCCGTCGCACGCCAGCGCCGCCTCCTCCAGCCGTTCGAGCACCGTGGCCCCCGGATGCGCCTCCTGCGCCAGCGCCCACAACAGGTGCGGCCACCTGATCGTCAGCGCCGCCACCTTGGCCACGCACTCGTCACCGTGATGCGGCTGCCCGGCCAGATGGCGGCGGTAGGTGATGAAGGAGTAGAAGCGGAACACGTTCAGGTACCGCTTCACCTCGCGCGGATTGGTCAGGTTGAGCGCGGGCAGCGCCGTCTCCACGGCCCGGCAGGCCCGCTCGTCGCTGTAGAGCTCGTCGAACACCCGGTCGGCGGCCCTGGCCGCGGCGAGGGAGGCCGCCTCGGACGGCCCCGCCGCCGCCCGCGCGCTGCGGGCCGCCTGGTCCAGCGTCTCGATCGTCGGCGACAGGCTGCGGATCGCCGTCTCCAGCCGGTCGACGAGTTCCGCCCTCGGCTCCGGCACGGGCTGGGTGAGGGGCGCGGACGAGCGCAGCCCCAGTACCTCCTTGATGTAGTCGGGCGCGCCCTCGTCCAGTGACGGGACGCTCAACGGCAGCTGCACGATCTTCTCCAGGAAACGCCAGCCGAGCCGGGAGGTGCGCTCGTCGGGCAGCGTCCCCATCAGCTCCCGGTAGGCCAGCCCGACGTGCGCCGCGACCACCTCGGGCTCCATGCCCAGCACGAACACGCAGTTGCCGAAGTCACCGGCCACGAACAGGTTGATCGCCTCGATCACCTGCGACACCGTGCCGGGCGAGCAGCGGTCGAGGTCGTCGACGAAGACCACCAGCGGGCGTTCCTCGGTGGCGACCAGGTCCAGGACCCGCCGCATGTCGCCCTGGACCAGGTGCAGCAGCCCGGCCTGGTTGCGGTAGCCCTGGTCGGCCACGCCGAAGCGGGACAGCGGATCGGGCTGGCGCACCAGCGGGCCGAAGGCGCCGTCGGCCGACTCGGCCAGGAACCTCGCCATCCGCATCACCCCCGCGCCCACCGAGGCCAGGCAGCCGGCCGAGGCGACGGCGGCAGCCGTACCCTGCAAGGAGGGGAACAGGGCGCTGGCGGCCACGCAGGCGGCGGTGACCAGCCCCGTGGCCAGCAGCCCGAGCGCCACGGGCGCGAGGCGGGTCAGCGCCAGCCAGTACATGCGCCGGCGCACCTCCTCGGTGTCGATGCGCGACAGGTTCAGCTCCAGCCAGAAGCGCTCGCGCTCGGCGGCCGGCAGCCGGCCGGTGATCTGGCTGATGATCTCGTGTGCGAGCCCGGCCCAGACCTGCTCGCCGTTCTGGTACATCCAGGGGTTGAACCACACCGTCGGCCGCCATCCCGCGTCCGCGGGCGCCTGCGCGCACGCGTCGGCGGGCCGCCGCACGCGCAGCCGGCCGAGCACGTCGAGGTTGGTCAGCCTCCCCGTACGGCGCCGCAACCGCAGCCCGCCCGACCCGGACGGATCCAGCAGTTCCTGCACCATCCGCATGAGCGAGGTCTTGCCCGCCCCCCACGGCCCCTTGATGCCGATCGTCAGCGGCGGCGAGGTGTCCCGATGTCGCAGGAACGCCGCGATCGCCTCGGCGTAGACGCGGTGGCCCAGCCGGTCGTCGAGCGTCCAGCGGTCGGAGGCCAGCAGCGTGCGCGGCCGTACGGCCCGCCGCTGGGCATCCCTGCGCCGCCTGGCCGGATCGGCCGTGAACCGCTGCCCGGTGCCGACCGGCACGTGCGCGATGTCGCCGTGGCTGAAGAGCATCGCGGTCAGCCCCGAGCCCGCGTACCTGGCGGTGGCCAGTTCGTGCAGGTCGGCGATGGTGACGGGCCCATCGGCGGCCAGCAGCGCGTCGGCCAGCACCCCGGTCAGGCTGGGCGCGCTACCGGGCCGGTCGCTCGTGGAGGCCATGGAGGCGGTCAGGGCGGCGGCGGCGACGGGCGGGTCGCCGGGTACGTTCAGCCGGGCCTCGCCGTCGCCGTTGACGACCCAGCCGAAGTCCACGACCAGCACGAGCGCGGCGGCGGGCGAGTCGCCGAGGCGGCGGCCGAAGTCCACGATGAGCCGCGTGAACGAACTCGGCGCCCATCCGGCGCCCGACGGCCAGCGCACCAGCAGCAGTTCGTCCGGCTGGGCCGAGGTCAGGAACGCCGCCAGCTCCCGCGGGGCCGCGTCGGCGGCCTCCACGGTGCGCACGTCGTATCCGGTCATGCGCAGCGCTCTGGCCAGGCGGGGCGCCGACGGTGTCCCGTCGAGGTAGACCAGGGCCCTGCGTGTCTTGATCGCGGGCGCCAGCCGTAGTGCTGTCATGATCGAAATGTGCCGACTCCGCGGTACCGGTGGCCCCAGGTTTGCGGAGAGTTTGGTCTTGCGAGTACCTCCCATTCACGTCGGTGCGATCGACTGACGGCATGTTGCCCAGCACGCCCCTCCGCGCGAGCGCCGTCGTGGCGGTGGGCACGCTCCGGCAGGGTACGGCCCGCGCCGGCGCCGGCCCGTACGGGCCGCTGCTGCCGCCCAACGGCGACGGGCTCGCGCTCCCCGAGGGGTTCACCAGCCGGATCGTCGCGAGAAGCGGGCGGAAGGTGGCCGGCCTGAAGTGGCACGCGGCGCCCGCCGGCGGCGCCTGCTTCCCCGACGGCGACGGCTGGATCTATGTCTCCAACTCGAAGGTCCCCCTGCTGGGCGGGGCCTCCGCGCTGTGCTTCGGCGCCAACGGCACCGTGATCGAGGCCTACCGCGTCCTGCCGGGCACCACGCTCAACTCCGCCGGCGGCGCGACACCGTGGAACACCTGGCTGTCGTGCGAGGAGACGGAGAACGGCCGCGTGTTCGAGTGCGACCCGTACGGCGAGCGCGCCGCCCGCCCACGCCTGGCGATGGGCAGGTTCCGGCACGGGGCGGTGGCCTGCGACCCGGAGCGCCAGGTGGTGTACCTGACCGAGGCCGAGCCCGACGGCTGCTTCTACCGCTTCCGCCCCCGCGACTGGGCCGACCTCACGGAGGGCACGCTGGAGGTGCTCACCACCAGTGGCGCGTGGCGTCCGGTGCCCCATCCGGCGGCGCCGGTCGAGCCGACCCGCTTCCAGGTGCCCGACGCGCTGCGCTTCGACGGCGCGGGAGGCTGCCGCTACGCGGACGGGATCTGCTCGTTCACCAGCGAGGGCGACGGCCGGGTGTGGAGCTACGCGGCCGGCACCGGCCGGCTGGAGCCGGTCCGCGACGTGAACCAGGACGGCGGCGCCATGGAGATCAGCGTGATCACCCGCGCCGGGGAGGTGGCGCCCTTCGCCCGGCTGGAGGGGCACGGCCACTCCGAGCCGGCCGGTCCCGCCTTCAGCCCGGACGGCACCCGCCTCTACTTCTCCTCCCAGCGCGGCCGCACGGGGGCCAGGGCCGGCACCGACGGGCACACGTTCGAGGTGACCGGCCCGTTCCGCGCGTGAGAGGTGATCGCGCGGGCGCCCGCC
This sequence comes from Nonomuraea sp. NPDC059007, assembly GCF_042740555.1. Lineage (NCBI taxonomy): Bacteria > Bacillati > Actinomycetota > Actinomycetes > Streptosporangiales > Streptosporangiaceae > Nonomuraea > Nonomuraea sp. NPDC059007. Next base: position 127,510 of record NZ_JBHYJD010000005.1, read on the forward strand.
CGGGGTGGTGCAATGGTGGGGTGACACAGACACGGTGGCTCGACGCGACGGAGGCGGCCGCCTGGCGGGCCTTCCTGTTCACCGCGCATCTGCTCGAACGGCGCATCGAGGAGCAGCTGAAGACGGAGGCCGGCCTGACGCATCCGCAGTACGAGATCCTCGTGCGGCTGTCCGACGAGCCTGACCGGCGGCTGCGGATGACGCAGCTGGCCAGGGAGGTCGTAGTCACCAAGAGCGCGCTGACCTACCAGATCACCCAGCTGGAGAAGGCGGGGCTGGTGGAGCGCACCACCTGCCCCTCCGACGACCGGGGCGTGCTGGCGGTGCTGACCGACGACGGCCTGCGCTGCCTGGAGCGCACCGCGCCCGGCCACGTGGACGTGGTGCGCGAGTACCTCATCGACCATCTCACGCCCGACGAGCTGCGCACGATGACGCAGGCGCTGCTCAAGGCGCAGGCGGTGCTGCGGGACTAGGACTGCTGGCGCGCCGCGCGGGCGGCGCGCTCGATCTCGACCCTGGCGCTGGCGGCGTACTTGTCGACGTACTCCTGGCCGGACAGCTCCATGAGCGCGTACATGATCTCGTCGGTGACCGCCCGCAGCACGAGCCGGTCCTCCTCCATGCCGTAGTAGCGTGAGAAGTCGAGCGGCTTGCCGAAGCGCACGCCCGGCCGGATGCCGAGCTTGGGCAGGGCGCGGCCGGGCGGCATCATCTCGTAGGTGTTGACCATCGCCCACGGGATGACCGGGACGCGCGACTCCAGGGCCATGCGGGCCACGCCGGTCTTGCCCTTGTAGAGGCGGCCGTCGGGCGAGCGGGTGCCCTCGGGGTAGATGCCGAGGACGTTGCCCTCGCGCAGGATGCGCTTGCCGGTACGCAGGGCGGCTTCGCTGGCCTTGCCGCCGGAGCGGTCGATGGGCACGGTGCCGACCCCGCTGAAGAACATCCGGGTGAAGAAGCCCTTGAGTCCCCGGCCGGTGAAGTAGTCGGACTTGCCGAGCGAGATGACCTTACGGCGGAGCTGGAGCGGACCGAAGAAGTGGTCGGCGAACGACAGGTGGTTGCCGGCGAGGATCGCCGGGCCGTGCTTGGGAACGTTCTCGACGCCCTCTGCCCAGGGGCGGAACACCACGTGGAGGATCGGCGCCAAGATGGCCTTGACCACCCAATAGAACACCCGGCCACCCCTTCGCGAATCTGGTTCTGTGAGCAGAGTCATCTTCGCATCCCAGGGCCGATGCTCCTACACATGCTCTCGCACAACGGCGATAACCGTGCGACGATCGGGCAATTCCGGGATGAATTACAACCACGCCGATGTTGTGGGAGCTGTCATGCCGCTCATGTCTGGCGCTGAGCCATACCACCACGAGGCCGGTCCGGTCGGCGTGTTGTTATGCCACGGATTCACCGGCACGCCGCAGTCGCTGCGGCCGTGGGGTGAGTTCCTCGCCGGGCACGGGCTGAGCGTGTCGCTGCCACGCCAGCCGGGACACGGCACGACGTGGCAGGAGATGAACCGCACCCGCTGGGAGGATTGGTACGCCGAGGTGGAGAAGGCGTTCCAGGATCTTCTCGGACGGTGCTCGGAGGTGTTCGTGGCCGGGTTGTCGCTGGGCGGCTGCCTCGCGCTGCGGCTGGCGGAGGTCCACGGACCGGCGGTGAAGGGGGTGGTGGCGGTCAACCCGTCGATCGCCCTCGACGTGCCGCTGCTCAGGCTGGCGCCGGTGCTCAAGTGGATCCTGCCGTCGGTGCCCGGAGTGGCCAACGACGTCAAGAAGCCCGGGGTGCGGGAGCTGGCGTACACGCGGACCCCGGTGAAGGCGGCGGCGTCGCTGCCGAGGTTGTGGTCCCTGGTCCAGGCGGACCTGACCAAGGTCACGCAGCCGCTGCTGGTGTACCACAGCACCGATGATCATGTAGTCAAGCCGACATCGGTCGGGATACTACGACAAGTCCTCAAACACGCGACGATCGAGGAACTCTCCGATAGCTACCATGTTGCGACGCTGGATAATGATGCCGACAGGATCTTTGCCGGGAGCCTCGACTTCATCCGGACACATGCCTCGGTACCCTTGCAGAGGGACTGAACGCACCCAGGGGGAAGGCGCGTAGGTGACGCCCCAGAGTGACGAGGACGAGGTCTGGCGTCAGATCGTCGCGTCCTTCAACGAGACAGCCGAGCGCGACTCGGCCGACCAACCATGGCCCGACAGCGAGAACGTGCCGGAGGAGCCGACCCGGCGGGTGGTGCGTCCGCCTGAGTTCCGCGAGGTCGACACCGACCTCGCCGAGCCCGAAGGCGAGACCGAGCCTGTGCGCGAGGAGGAGGAAGAGGGGCATTACGTGCCGCCTCCCCCGCCCCCGCTGCCCAAGCTCGACCTGCCCACCAAACTGGCCTGGGTGGCGCTGTTCGGCGGCCCCGCCTATCTGCTGCTGGCCGCGATGGCCGAGTGGGAGATGGAGGGCTGGGCGCTGTTCACCGCCGTGGCCGCCTTCATCGGCGGCTTCGTGGCGCTGGTGGTGCGGATGGGCGACGGCCCGCCCAACGACTCGGGCTGGGACGACGGCGCGGTCCTGTAGCGCCCGCCCTCAGGACTGGGTGGGCGTCTTCAGGCCGAACGTCTCCACGACGTCGGTGTAGCGGTCGGTGGCGTCCACGACGTGCCCGACCGCCCACACCGTGCCCTTGCCCGGCAGATAGGTCACGGCCTGCAGGCGTACGGCGTCGCGGCCCTTGAGCGTGCCGCCGCCCCTGATCACCTGGAAGCCGTCCTTGCCCTGGCGCATGAGGAAGCCCTCGGTCGGGCGCGCGGCGTCGTACCCGGCGATCCAGTAGCGGCCCTTGCCGTCGCCCGTGACGCCGTAGAGGCGGGCCTCGACGGCGGGCAGCTTCTCGCGGGTCCACTTCTTGCCGTTCCACGACAGCACGAGCGGCTCGACGCTGCCGGGCCCGTGGTAGACGCCGCCGACGGCCAGCGCCCGCTTGGCGTTGTCGACCTGGATGTCGCGCAGGTAGCCGCCAGGCACCGACGGGACCGGCATCGCCTTCCACGACCCGCCCGACTGCCGCACGATCAGCGGCTGCTCCCCCGTGTCGCCGACCGCGAACCCCGAGGAGACCGCGTAGAGCGCGCCCTTCTCCTTGGTCTTCTGCACCGTCCAGGAGTTGCCCTGGCCCGTGACGATCAGCCCGGTCTTGTCGCGCCGCCCGACCGCGACGACCTTGCCGCCGCGCGCGTCGAGCCCGCCGAGCCAGTCACCGCTCCAGAGCCCCGGCACCTGCACGCGGTCGAAGCCCGCGAGGTCGCCCTTCGCCAGGTACGGCAGGCCGTCGTGCCCGTCGCCCAGCGCCCAGACCTCACCCGGCGCCGCGGCGGCCACGCTGCGCAGGTTCCCCGCGCCGGTGGAGTCGCGGATGGCGACCTCGCCCCAGGCCTTGCCGTTCCAGTGGCGGATGGTGCCGCGGTTCTTCCAGACGTCCCAGATCGCCTGCTGGCCCACGGCCCAGATGTCGCCCGCGGACAACGCCAGCACGTCGGAGAGCGAGCCGTCGGCGTCCAGCCGCGCGCTCGTCGACTGCTGCCACGCCTCGATCGTGGCAGGGCGAGGGTCAGCATGCGCCACTCCGGCCGGGGCGACCAGCGAGGACGCCAGACACACCGCCGCGGTCAGGGAGAGCGCACGCCGCCGAGAGCGACGGGTCATGAGCAAATGGTACGGGCTGCGCGAGCACGCCCGCCCGGGGACCCCGCCATCCGGCCTCGGGCGGCGCCGGGGCCCTTGCACCGCGGGGTCCCGTATCACCCGGTCTGACCTGGGCAAGATCACCCAGCGTGCGCGGAACGACACGGGAAGATGTTCAGCTGACCGTTGCCTGGGCGTGACCGGCCAGCTCGGCGACGACGGGCAGGTGGTCGGTGGCGGAGACCAGGTCGTCCCGTGCGGCCCCGACACCCCCGCAGCCCACCACCCGCACCCCCGCGCCCGTGAACACCCCGTCGATCCGCTTGCGCGGCTCCCTGGCCGTGAACGTCATCCCGTCCCCCTGCGGCGCCCACGCGTAGGCGTCCGCCAGCCGCCCGGCCAGGTACCGCCAGGTGGGCGCGTCACTCTGCTCGTTGACGTCCCCGCACATCACCGGGACGGCCCCGAACCGCGCCGCGGCCCTCTCCAGCCACCTCAGCGCCTCCACCGCGTGGTGGAAGCGGGCCGCGGCGCTCAGGTCGAGGTGGATGGAGGCGACCGCCAGCCGTACCCCTTCCAGCTCGACCACGGCGATCGCCACGCCCCGGATCTCCAGCCCGAGGAAGATCTTCAGCACGTGGTGCTCGGCATGCAGGACCCGCGCCCGCGGGCCCACGTAGACCGACACTCCGCCGAGCCGGCCGCCGGCCGCCACCCGCATGCCCGCCGCCTCGGCCAGCGCCTGGCGCTGTCCGCGCCAGTAGAGGAAGCGCGGCGCCTCCTGCACGCACAGCACGTCGGCGCGCATCGCCGTGATCACGCGGACCAGCGCGGGCACGCTGTCCTTCAGCCCGCGCACGTTGTACGTGCCGACCCTCACGCTGGGGAATCTAACCCCGTCCGGCGCCGCTGTCAGCGCTGCCGCGCCAGGTCGGCCGCGCCGACGACCCCGGCCGAGGCGCCGAGCTCGGCCAGCCGGATGTCGGCGACGGGACGGTGCCCGCGGCCGGTGAGCTGGCGGGCGAAGGTCTCCTTGGCCCGGTCGAAGAACAGGTCGGCGGCGCGCGAGACGCCGCCGCCGATGATGAAGCAGCCGGGGTCGAGGACGGCGGCCAGATCGGCCATGCCCTGCCCCAGCCAGTCGGCCAGCGAGGCGAAGGCGGCCAGCGAGGCGTCGTCGCCCTTGCGGGCGGCCTCGGTCACCTCCTCGCCCTCGATCTTCTCCCCGGCCAGCTCGAACAGGATCCGCGCCCGCTCGGGCTGCTGCCTGGCGATCTCCCTGGCGTCGGCGACGAGGGCGTTGCCGCTGGCGTACTGCTCCCAGCAGCCGAGGTTGCCGCACCCGCACAGCCGTCCCTCGGGAACGACCTGCATGTGCCCGAGCTCGGCGCCCATCCCCCACCGGCCGCGAAACAGTTTGCCGTCGAAGACGAGCCCGCCGCCGATGCCGGTGCCGACGGTGATGCAGACGACGTGGGTCTGCCCGCGTCCGGCGCCGAAGTTGGTCTCGCCCCACGCCATCGCGTTGGCGTCGTTCTCGACGACGACCGGCAGGCCCACCAGGCCGGTGATCTTCTTCTGCAGGGGCTCCTCGCGCCAGGCGAGGTTCGGGGCGAAGCGCACGATCGAGCGGGTCTCGTCGACGAACCCGGCCGCGCCGACGCCGATCGCCTCGATCTCGCGGCCCTCGGCGAGTTCCTTGACCACGTCGGCCACGGTCTCGGCGACGAGGTCCGGCTGGTCGGCCGGCGTCGGGCGCAGCGCGTGCGCGACGACCTCGCCGTCCTCGTCGACCACGCCGGCGGCGACCTTCGTGCCGCCGATGTCCACCCCGATAGTCAGCATGCTCACCCCAGGTCGATGTGTTCCACGTCGTCGCCGCCGCGCTCGTCGCGCGTGCGGTCGCGAGTCCTCTCGGCTGCCCCGGGGGTGGGCCTGTTCAGCGCGTCGAACGCGCCACGGACCGCGGCGAACAGCTCGCCGCCCGCGGCCACCAGGTGCCCGGCCACGTCGGAGCCGGATTCCCGCCGCGCCGCGATTGCCCGGCAGACCGGGCAGGCGCGGCAGATGTACTCGTCATGAGGCTCGGACACTGCCTCGCCCCACACGTCCTTCTCCTTGCGCCCGCCACCGGTGACGGTGCTGGCGACGGAGTTGAAGACGGTCTTGCCGACCTGCCTGGTCGCGCGGTCCTGGATCACGCCGAACAGCTTGCGCGCCTCGTCCGCCACGGATCCGATCGGGTCCCTGTCGTTGCTCGTCTCAGTCATCTGGCCCTCCCTGCCGAAGAGTCGCTCATCCTCCTCACTCACTACGCGGCCGACCTCCTCCGTCGGTCGTCCACTCCGTTCGCTGCGTCGGATTCGCTTCTGAGACGAACCGTACCTTCAGGAACCCGTCCTGGAGCGCCGCGGCACCGATCTTCCTGCGGGCGAGCGCCGCGGGCAGCGCGATGATCCGGCGGTACGGCCCCGCCGTCACGATCAGCTCGTCCCGCTTGCGGGCCAGGTCGACCTCGCCCTTGGTGGCCCCGGGCAGCGCCAGGCTGAGCTCGTCGGCGGTCAGGACCAGCGGCGCTTCGACGGCCGGCGGGGCGAACGGGTCGCTCTCGCCGTAGAGGCTCTCGCCGAGGGCGGTGAGGGCGTCGGCGCCGACGGGTTCCGAAGGCAGGTAGGGCACCACGTGGATGGGCAGGGGCGCGAACGACTCCTCGGCCTCGGCCAGCAGCCGTGCCTGGGCGCGTACCCACTGGGCGCGCCACTCGTCGGCGTCGCCGGCGGGGAAGACCCGGTTGGCGATGACGGCGTCGACGCGGTAGCCGTACAGGTTGAGCGAGGTGAGGGTGCGGCGCGCTTCGGCGAGCACCACCGACTCGGGCGTGAGGACGAGGCGCACGGACGCGCCGGGGCCGGTGAGCAGCTCGCGGATCTCCATGAGCCCGCGGTGCAGGCGCTCGCCGGCGCTGACCACGTCGTCGCCGGGCGCGCTGACGTGGGCGACGCTGCGCATGAACGGCGAGATGACCTTCATGATCCGGCGGCCGACCGGCAGCAGGCGGCTGACGTGCCAGTCGAGGGCCTCCGGCAGGGCGAGCAGGCGCAGCGTCTCGGCGGTGGGCGCGCAGTCGACCACGATGACGTCCCAGCCGCCGGAGCGGGCGTGCTCGCGCAGCTCCAGCAGCGCGATGACCTCTTCGGCGCCGGGCAGGACGGTGATCTCCTCGGCGGTGATCTGGTCGAGGCCGAGTTCGCCGAGCACGCCGCGGGCGTAGTCCTGCAGCTCGCCCCAGTGCTCCTCCAGGGACTTCTGGGTGTCGACCTGGTGCAGGCGCAGGCCGGGGGCGATCTCGCCGGGCTGGACGGCCAGGGCGTCGGCCAGCGAGTGGGCGGTGTCGGTGGAGATCACCAGCGTCTTGAGCCCGCGGCTGGCGGCGAGCGTGGCGGTGGCCGCGGCGACGGTGGTCTTGCCGACGCCGCCCTTGCCGGTGAACAGCAGGACGCGAGGACTCACGGGCGTGCCTCGACCCGCTTCTTCAGGCCTTTGAGCGCGGTGTCGACGATCACCTTCTCGGCCTTGCGCTTGATCATGCCGATCATCGGGACCTTGAGGTCGACGGCGAGTTCGTAGGTCACCTCGGTGCCGCCGCCCGTCTCGGCGAGCCGGTAGCTCCCGCTGAGCTCGGAGATCATCTTGCCCTGCTCGACGACCCGCCAGCTGACACCGGTGTCGTCGTCCCAGGTGTAGCCGAGGGTGTAGGAGTCGCTGATCACGCCGGCGTCGAGCACGAAGCGCACGTCGGCCGGCCGCCCGTCGGCGCCGGTGGTGCGGACCTCGGCGCTCTTGACCGCACCGGCCCATTCCGGGTACGCGGGCAGGTCCGCGATGACCGCCATGACCGCGGCCCTGTCGGCGGAGATGGTGATGCTCGAAGTGGTGCGATCAGCCATGCGACCACAGTATCGGTCCGCTCACCACTCCAGCACGAACGGCTGTCCCTTTCCCCGGAAATGGCCGACGTTCACACATTCGGTGCGGCCGATCCTGGTGCGCTGGTAGAGCGGCTGGTGGACGTGCCCGAACAGGGCGTAGCGCGGCTGGACGCGCCGGATGTAGTCGAGCGTCGCCTCGCTGCCGCGCTCGAAGCGCCTGGCGACCGTGTCGTACAGCAACTGCGGCACCGCGGGCGGGATGTGCGCGCACAGCACGTCCACCTCGCCGAGCGCGGCGACCTTTGCCGCGTACTCCTCGTCCTCGATCTCGTACGGCGTGCGGTACGCCGTCTTCAGCCCGCCCCCGACGAACCCGAAGCGCCATCCCCCGATCTCCGCCTCCTGCCCGTCGAGCACCCGGTGCCCCGGCTTGAGGTAGTCGGCCCACAGGCGCGGCACGTCCACGTTGCCGTAGGTGAGGTAGGCGGGCTCGGGCATGGCGGCGAACAGCGCGGCGTACTGCCTGCGCACGTTGGACTCGATGTGCTCGCGCGGGTCGCCGCCGAGGCCCTTCCACAGCTCCGCCGACATGGCCCTGGCCTCGTCGAAGCGCTTGGCGGTGCGCAGCGCGATGAACGCGGCCGCGTTCTCGGCGCCGAACAGGTCGGCGAAGATCCCCTGCGCGTGGTCGTCGTAGTCGATGTAGAGGATGAGGTCGCCGAGACAGATCAGGGCGTCGGCCCCATCGCCCGATCGGGCCAGCGCCTCGGCGCTTCCGTGGACATCGCTCACGACATGGACCCGCATGCGGGAAATCCTATGAGCGGCGGCGGCTAGCATGAGGTTTGCCCTTCATAACGCCTGTATGACGAAGCTACCGGTGCGTAACTTAACGCGGTAACGTCTCGCCGGTCCCCGAAGAGGAGTTTGATCCGTGCGCGAGTACAGCGTCCCCGTCCTGGTGGATGTGCCGGCTTCGGCCAGCCTGACCGACACCGTGTTCAGGCGAGGCGAACAGGAGCCGGGCGCGGTGGTGCTACGGCGCAAATCGGGTGACGACTGGCCGGCCGTGACCGCGGCCGAGTTCAGGGACCAGGTCGTGGCGCTGGCCAAGGGCCTGGCCGCGGCGGGCATCGAGCCGGGCGACCGGGTCGCGATCATCTCCCGCACCCGCTACGAGTGGACGCTCGCCGACTACGCGATCTGGGCCGCGGGCGCGGTCTCGGTCCCGATCTACGAGACCTCGTCGGTCGAGCAGGTGCGCTGGATCCTGTCCGACAGCGGCGCCAAGGCGGTCTTCGCCGAGCTGGACAACCACGTGGAGACCGTACGCGAGGCCGCACCGGAGCTGAAGCCGATCTGGCGGATGGACGAGGAGCTCGACGGCTCCGGGGTGACCGGTGAGGAGATCGAGCGCCGCCGTACCGCTCTGACCGGCGCGGACCTGGCCACGATCATCTACACCTCGGGCACCACCGGGCGGCCCAAGGGCTGCCGCCTGACCCACGACAACATGCTGTTCACCGCGCGCAACGTGGCCGGCGGGCCGCTGGAGACGGTGTTCATGACCGAGGAGCCGGGGGTGCTGCTGTTCCTGCCGCTGGCCCACGTCTTCGCCCGGCTGATCCAGGTGGTCGCGATCGAGACCGGAACGGTCCTCTCGCACACGCCGAACATGAAGAACGTGGCCCCGGACCTGGTCTCGGCCAAGCCGACGCTGCTGCTGGGCGTGCCGCGGGTCTTCGAGAAGGTCTACAACGGCGCCGAGCAGAAGGCGATCCAGGGCGGCAAGGGCAAGATCTTCGCCCGCGCGGTGGACGTGGCGGTCGCCTACAGCAAGGCGTCCGGCAAGGCCGGGTTCGGGCTGCGGCTCAGGCACGCGGTGTTCGACAAGCTTGTCTACTCCAAGCTGCGCGCGGCCACCGGCGGCAGGCTGTCCACTGCGATCTGCGGCGGCTCGGCCCTGGGCGAGCGCCTGGGCCACTTCTTCCGCGGCGTGGGCATCGAGGTGCTCGAGGGCTACGGCCTGACCGAGACCTCGGCCCCCTCGACGGTCAACCTGCCCGGCGGCAACAAGATCGGCACGGTCGGCAAGCCGCTGCCCGGCGTCACGGTGCGCATCGGCGAGGACGGCGAGATCCTGGTCAGGGGCCGCCACGTCTTCGCGGGCTACTGGAACAACGACCAGGCCACGGCCGAGGCCATCGACGCCGAGGGCTGGTACCACACGGGCGACGTGGGCGAACTGGACGACGACGGCTACCTGCGCATCACCGGCCGCAAGAAGGAGATCCTGGTGACCGCGGCGGGCAAGAACGTCGCCCCCGGTCCGCTGGAGGACGCGCTGCGCGCGTACCCGCTCGTCTCCCAGGCCATGATCGTGGGCGACGACCGGCCGTTCGTCGGCGCGCTGATCACGCTCGACCCCGAGGCGCTGGAGCACTGGAAGAAGGAGAACGGCGCGGAAAGCGCGACGGGGGCCGAGCTGAGCCGCGACCCGCGGATCCTGGCCGAGGTGCAGAAGGCGGTCGACACCGCCAACCTGATGGTCTCGCGGGCCGAGCAGATCAAGAAGTTCGTGGTGCTCGACATCGACATCACCGAGGAGAGCGGCCACCTGACGCCGACGCTGAAGATCAAGCGCAACATCGTCATGCGCGACTTCGCGGACACGGTCGAGGACCTCTACACCGCGTAACCCCTCCGATCACTTTTCTGTTTGAGAACGGTTGCAGGGCCGATATTGACAACTTGAGACGGATCACAGCTACTAGAGGTCGTATCATTCAGCGGCCCTGACTAGCAGTGCTCCGATGAATGGGCCGCACAGTCAACCCGCCGGTTCGTCACGCCCGGCGAGGAAGGCGGCAAGGGTGTACAGGACCCTCGCAGCAGGCTTAGCGGCCCTGCTCGCGCTCACCGCGTGTTCGGTGAACGAGGCGGCCGCGCCGTCATCGCCGGCCCCGGCAGGCGCCAAGGAAGTCACGTTTCTGCTGTTCGAGTCGCCCAACCTGAACGCGGCCTACTGGGACGCGCAGATCAAGCGGGCGACCGACGCGGTTCCCGGCATCACGGTGAAGAAGGTCGTGGCGCCCGCGGCGGGCAGCCGCGACGAGTTCGCCAAGCAGCTCATAGCCTCGGGCCAGTTCCCCGACGTGCACATCGGCCTGCAGGACATCCTCGGCTTCGCGCCGAACCTCTACTCCTGGACGCCCGAGGACCTCAAGGACTTCGAGTGCGCCACCTGCGGCGCGACCGGCGGCAAGGTCGTGCAGTTGCCCACCAACACGCAGACGCACTCGAACGTCTACTACAACAAGGGCCTGTTCGAGAAGGCCGGCATCACCGCCCCGCCCAAGACCTACGCAGAACTGCTCGACGCCGCGGCCAAGCTCAAGGCCAAGGGCATCACGCCGTTCGTGACCGGCGGCGGCCCCGACGCCTTCGCCTCCACCCTGGCCTGGACCGGCGTCCTGACCACCGACGTGTACGCCGAGAACCCCGGCTGGATGCGCCAGCGGCGCGAGGGCAAGGTCAAGTTCTCCGACCCCGGCTTCAAGGCCGCCACCCAGAAGTTCGCCGACCTCGCGGCCAAGGGCTACATCGACAAGAAGGACCTCTCCCGCGACTACGGCGCCACGCAGACCGCCTTCCTCGAAGGCAAGGGCGCCATGTACCCGATGGGCAGCTGGTTCGCCTCGCCCGGCGCCGGCGACAACCCGGAGAACAAGATCGAGATCGGCCGCTTCAACTGGCCCGGCGAGGCAGGCTCCGACAAGCTGGCCGGGTTCACCGGCGGCGGGCTCACGGTCAGCGCCGCCGCCAAGGATCTGGAGTCGGCCAAGAAGTTCGCCCTGGCCTTCCAGCTCGACAAGGCCAACCTGGACGCCTCGGTCAAGGCCGACGCGCTCTTCCCGGCGATCAAGGGCTACACGCCGCCGTCGATGGGGCCCGTGTTCACGGAGTCGTACAAGGCCTGGTCGGACGCCAAGACGGCGGGCGCCATCGTGCCGTCGTTCGGCTGGGAGGCCGGTGACGACGCCATGCTGCCCGGCATGAAGGAGAAGTGGTGGTCCTCGGCCCAGGACCTCGTCAGCGGCAAGAAGACCGTGGACGACGTGCTGAGCTACCTCGACGACGAGTGGGACAAGTCCTCTTGAGAGTCGCGTACAGGAGGGCCTGGTACTTTCTCAGCTTCGGCGCGCCCGGACTGCTCATCTACGTGTGCTTCGTGCTCGTGCCGATCCTGCTCAGCGTGGGCTACAGCATGACGAACTACAGCCTGCTGCGCCCCGGCTGGACCTGGGTGGGGTGGCGCAACTACGAGCTGCTCCTCACCGACCAGGCGTTCCTGACCTCCCTGCGGGTCACCACGATCCTGACCGTCATGGTCCTGGTCGCGCCCAACCTCCTCGGGCTGGCGATCGCGGTGCTGCTGGATCGCCGCGGATGGTTCTACAACGCCATGCGCAGCGTCTACTTCACTCCGATGGTGCTCAGCTCCGTCGTGGTCAGCGTGATCTGGACACGGGTACTCGACGACGAGGGCCCGCTCAACCAGGCGCTGCGCTTCCTCGGCGTCGCCGACCCGCCGGGGTGGCTGTCCGACCCCGGCTACGCCCTGTTCTCCCTGGGCGGCATCGTCTCGTGGCAGATGCTCGGCTTCTGCGTCGTGGTCTACCTGGCCGGACTACAGGGTGTGCCGAACGAGCTGGCCGAGGCCGCCTCCATCGACGGCGCCGGACCCTGGACGCGCTTTCGCCGCATCACCTGGCCGCTGCTGGCCCCCGCCCTGACCGTCAACACCGTGGTCCTGCTGATCACCACCTTCAAGATCTTCGACCACGTCAAGGTCATCACCAACGGCGGGCCCGGCACCGGCACCACCGCCACCGTGGCCTTCACGATCATGCAGGAGGGCTTCGTCGAGAACCACCAGGGCTACGCCTCGGCCATGGCCGTGGTCATGCTGGTGATCATCGCCGTGGCCTCCGTCGTCGCGCTGCGCGTACTCCAGAGAAGAGAGGTGCAGCTGTGAGACGCCCGCTCGTCACGCTCGCGGTCACCAGCGTCTTCTTCGTGCCGCTCTACGTCGCGCTGGTCAACGTCGTCAAGCCGAGCGCGCTCATCCCAGGCGCTGGCGCGATCGCGCTGCCGATCCCGCCGACGCTGGACAACCTGAGCGCGGTCCTCACCGACCCGACCAACCTGTTCTGGGCGAGCCTGGCCAACAGCGTCATCGTCACGACGCTGTCGGTGATCGCGCTGACGCTGCTGTCGGCGATGCTCGCCCACTATCTCGCCCGTACGGCGGGCCGCTGGGGCCGGCTCGTCACCGTGCTCCTGTTGTGCGGCCTGATGATCCCGCCCCAGGTCATCCTGGTCCCGATCACCCAGGTGCTGCGGGCCCTCGGCCTCATGACGACGGTCCAGGGGCTGGTGCTGTTCAACGTCGGCTACTACATCCCGTTCGGGGTGTTCGTGTTCACCGGGTTCCTCAAGGGCATCCCCGCCGACCTGGAGGAGGCGGCGGCGATCGACGGCGCGGGGCGCGGGCAGGCGTTCTGGCGCATCGTCTTCCCGCTGTTGCGCCCGGCCACCGCCAGTGTCCTGATCTTCCTGTCGGTGTGGATCTGGAACGACTTCCTCAGCCCGCTCATCATCCTCGGCCCCGGGCAGGGCACCACGGTCACCACCGGCATCTACCGCTCGCTCGGGCAGTACTCCTTCGACTACGGCGGCGTGTTCGCGCTCATGTTCCTGTCGACGCTGCCCGTCCTGATCTTCTATCTCGCCCTGCAGAAGCAGTTCGTCAAGGGACTCACCGGCGGTGCCACGAAGGGGTGAGTTTAGCCGGCCTGACAAACGGAAAAAGATCTCAGTCAACGCAAGGAAGCAGGTGCACCCCCCATGATCCTGCCGTCCACCAGAACCGCCGCCGCGTTGCTCGTCGCCGCGCTGGTGCTGGCCGCGTGTTCGTCCGGCAAGGAGGAGACCACCGCGGGCGCGAGCAAGGCGCCGGCGGGCGGCAAGATCTCGATCGCCTACCTCCAGAAGCAGGGCGACCAGGAGTACTTCATCGGCGAGGCCCAGGGCGCCAAGGACAAGGCCGCTGAGCTGGGCGTCGACCTGCAGGTCGTCGACCTCGGCGAGGACACCAACAAGGCGGTCACCGAGACGCAGGCGGCCATCGGCAAGAAGGTCGGCGGCATCATCATCGTGGTGCCCGCCCCCGCCGTCGGCCCCCAGATCGTCCAGCTCGCCAAGGACGGCGGCGTACCGCTGCTCACCTCCGACGACCAGGTCTGCGTCGACGGCCCCGACCCGGCCGCCTGCGACAAGTCCAAGCTCGTGCCGCGCGTCGGCTTCTCCGGCACCCAGATGGGCGAGTCCGTCGGCACCCGCGCCGGCGAGGAGTTCAAGAAGGCCGGATGGAAGAAGGAGGACTCCGCGATCATCACGGCCTGGCAGCAGGACGTGACCGTCTGCACCGACCGCGTCAAGGCCGCGGTGCCCACGTTCGAGGCGGCGGCCGGCGTCACCGGCGTGAAGGTCATCGAGGTCGGCACCGACAACACCCCGACCGGCGCCCAGGACAAGGTCGCGGCCACGATCAGCGGCAACCGGGCGGTCAAGAACTGGGTGATGCTCGGCTGCAACGACGAGAACGTCAGCGGCGGCGTCACCGCCATGCAGAACTCCGGAATCAAACCGGAGAACATCATCGGGGTGGGTTTGGGCGCCTATCTCGCGTGCAAGGACTGGAACAGCGGCAAACCTTCAGGTATGAAGGCAGCGTTGTTCATCAACGGATACGAGGTCGGCAAGCTCGCCGTGCAGACGATGTTCGACAACATCAAGAACGGCACCGCCATGCCGGCCGAGGCCTTCGCACCGACGAAGATGGTGGATGCGACCAACTGGCAGGCCGAGGGAGTCAAGTGCAGCGCCTGACACGGTTATCGGTGGCCGCCGCGGCGGCGGCCACCGCTCTGGCAACGCTCGCGAACCCGGCGGCGGCCGACGAGGTGCCCGAAGGCGCCCTGCTCGGCGACGGCAGCCGGGTCGTGCGCGTCGACGACGGCCGCTGGGTGGTGGCCAAACACCTGCCCAACGGCGACATGGCGGTGGCGCTCTACAACGACAGCGGGCACCCGCAGCGCATCGCCACCACGGTCACCGACATCGGGCTCCCGGCGGCGGCGCCCGCCTACCGCGTACGCGAGTTGTTAACCGGCGCCGACGCCCACACCGCGGGCGTCCTGGCCGCCAACGTGCCCGCCAGGCAGGCGATGCTCTACCAGATCTCCCGGGACGCGGCCTGGTCCTCCTACCCGCCGCTTCTCGAGTTCGACCTCCAGGTTCCCGCCCCCTACCAGGGGGCCGCCGCGCTCATCGAGCCCGGCGCCACCGCCCAGGTGACCACCGTCGTCACCAACCACGGGCTCACCAACGCCGCCGACGTCACCGCGGCGCTGCGCGCGCCCGACCGCTGGCTGTCGGCCGCCGCCACCCCGGCCGCCGCCAAGGTCCTCGGGCCCGGCCAGCGCCTGGCCACCGCCTGGAACCTCACCACCCCGGCCGACCTGCCCCGCAACGCGTACTGGCTGGAGGCGAGCGCCGCCAAGCTGCGCGCCGCCTCCGTCTTCGTCGTGCCCCCGCCCGCCCCCACCGGCACCGCCTACGTCAGCGACCTGCGCTGGCTCAGCATGGCCAACGGCAAGGGCGCGGTCGAGCGGCGCAAGGTCGTGGTGAACGGCGCCACCTA
The DNA here is from genome assembly GCF_042740555.1 of Nonomuraea sp. NPDC059007. Classification (NCBI taxonomy): domain Bacteria; kingdom Bacillati; phylum Actinomycetota; class Actinomycetes; order Streptosporangiales; family Streptosporangiaceae; genus Nonomuraea; species Nonomuraea sp. NPDC059007. The sequence goes on from NZ_JBHYJD010000005.1 coordinate 142,900, forward strand.
CGCCAAGGGCCTGACCGCCCACGCCCCCGGCACCCTCGACTACTACCTCGGCGGGCGCTGCACCAAGCTCACCGCGCACGTGGGCGTCGACGACACCGCCGGCACGGGCGGCACCGTCACCTTCGAGATCTGGGCCGACGGCCGCAAGGCCGCCGCCTCCGGGGTGCGGACCGGCGCCATGGCGGCGCTGCAGCTCGCCGCCGACGTCACCGGCGCCCGTCTCGTCAGGCTCGTCGTCACCGACGCGGGCGACGGCCCCACCGGTGACGCGGCCGCCTGGGGAGACCCGGTGATCGCGTGCTCAGGGTAGAGGAGCTGGCCAAACACTTCTCCGGCGTCCAGGCACTACGCGGCGTCACCTGCGACTTCCCCGCCGGCCAGGTCACCGCCCTCATGGGCGAGAACGGCGCCGGCAAGTCCACGCTGATCAAGATCGTCAACGGTGACCACCGTCCCGACGGCGGCCGCGTCCTGCTCGACGGCCACCCCCTCGACCTCCACTCCCCCGCCGACGCCCGCCGCCACGGCATCCGCGTCATCCCCCAGGAGCCGGAGATCATCCCGCACGTCTCCGTCGCCGAGAACGTCCACGCCGGCGCCCTGCCCCGCCGCCGCGGCCGCCTGCTCGACCGCGCCGCCCTGCGCGAGCGCGTCCAGTCCCAGCTGGTACGGCTCGGCTTCGAACACGCCCTCGACCCCGACACCCTCGGCTCCGCCCTGACCCCCCCGCAACGCCAGCTCGTCGAGATCCTGCGCGCCCTGACCGGCGAGGCCCGCGTCATCGCCTTCGACGAACCCACCTCCTCCCTCGGCGAACACGAGACCGAAGCCCTCTTCGCCCTCATCACCCGGCTGCGCGAACAGGGCCTGGCCATCGTCTACGTCTCCCACCGCCTCAAGGAGATCTTCCGCCTGGCCGACCGCATCGCCGTCCTGCGCGACGGCGCCCTGGCCGGCGTACGGCAGGCCGCCGAGGCGAGCGAGGGCGAGATCGTGCGCATGATGGTCGGGCGGGACCTGTCGTCCATGTTCGAACGCCCCGGCACCGAGGCCGGCGACGTCATCCTCGACGTCCACGAGGTCACCACCGACGACGTGCGCGGCATCACCTTCCAGGTGCGGGCCGGCGAAGTCGTCGCCCTGGCCGGGCTGGTCGGCGCCGGCCGCTCCGAACTCTCCCGCGCCCTGGCCGGCGACCTGCCCATCCGCTCCGGGACCGTCAGCGTGGCCGGGCGGGTGCTGCGACTGCGCCACCCGGGCGACGCCGTACGGGCCGGGCTGGGCTACGCCCCCGAGGAACGCAAGGCCCAGGCCCTCTTCCTCGACCGGAGCGTACGCGACAACACCTCCCTGGTCATCCTCGACCGCCTGCGCACGTTCCGCTTCGTCCGCCGCGCCGCCGAGAACCGGGCCGTCGCCGAGTTCGTGACCCGCCTGCGCGTCCGCACCCCGTCCTTGGAACACGAGGTCCGCAAGCTGTCCGGCGGCAACCAGCAGAAAGTGGTCCTGGCCCGCTGGCTGGCCCGCCGCCCCAAGGTGCTCATCCTCGACGAGCCGACCCGGGGGATCGACGTGGGGGCGAAGGCGGAGATCTACCACATCATCGCCGACCTGGCCCGCTCCGGCGTGGCCGTCCTCGTGGTCTCCTCCGAACTCCCCGAGGTCCTGGGCCTGGCCGACCGCATCCTGGTCATGCAGAACGGCCGCATCACCGGCGAACTCCCCCGCACCCGCGCCACCGAGGAAGCCATCCTCTCCCTCGCCATGACCGACGACCTGACCCCCACCCCCTCCTAACCCCACCCCGGGCCCCACTCGCCCCTCAACCACACCCCCAACGCCCACCCCTCCCCCAGGCCCGCACACCCCCGCCGCCTTCGGAGATCCCCCGAGGCGTCCAGCACCCACGCTCAGCGCGGCGCACCGCCGTACACCTGACCGCCACTTCCCGCCGAGGCCCGCACACCCATGACCACCGCAGCAGAGCACGCCGACCCCATGCCCGGAGGCGCGCGATGACCTCCCAGACCAGCGCCCACAAGGCCCCCACCGACCCACGCGAGAACCGCGGCCGGTGGGCGGGAGCCGTCGCCGCCATCGGCGCCCAGAACCTGATCCTCGTGCTGGCCATCGTGGCCGTGGGCGCGCTGTTCGGCGTGCTGGACCCCGGCTACCTGGCGTGGAGCAACATCCGGGTGATCGGCGACGCCGTGACGATCGCCGGTCTGCTGGCCGTCGTCCAGACGGTAGTGATCATCTGCGGCGCCCTCGACATCTCCGTCGGCTCGGCCACCGGCGTGGCGTCCGTGGTCAGCGCGATGGCCTTCATGTCCACCGGCCGCGACCCGACGCTCGGCATGGCCGCCGCCCTGGCCGTGGGCCTGCTGCTGGGTCTCATCAACGGCATCATCATCGTGTACGGCCGCGTCAACGCCGTCATCGCCACCCTGGCCACGCTGGCCGCGTACAAGGGCCTGGCCCAGTTGCTGTCCGGCGGCGCCGCGCAGGGCTACGTGCTGGGCGACGACCTGTTCATCTTCATCTCCCGGGGCAGCCTGGCAGGCCTGCCCACGATGGTGTGGATCCTCATCCTGGTAGCCCTGGCCGTTCACATCCTCCTGAAATACACCGACATAGGCCGCAACCTCTACGCCATAGGCGGCAACGACACCGCCGCCCGCCTCGCAGGCATAAACATCAACAAATACCTGATAGCCGTGTACGCCCTGGCGGGCCTGGTAGCCGCGATAGCCGGCATCATCCTCACCGCCCGAATCGGCTCCGGCCACCCCACCTCGGGCAGCGCCGGCCTGGAACTGAAGGCCATCACCGCCGCGGCCCTGGGTGGCTGCGCCCTGAAGGGCGGAAAGGGCGGAGTGGGCGGCACGCTCCTGGCGGTGGTGTTGCTGGGCGCCCTGGAAAACGGCCTCACCTTCCACGGCATCAGCACCTTCTGGCAGAACGTCGCCCAGGGCGCCCTCCTCGTCGTGGCCGTGGTGATCCAGCAACGCCGCAGCGGCGAACGCGCCGTAGGCCTCCCCACCTGACCACCGCCCCCGCGAGGCGGCGCCACCCTGACCTCCGAAGCGGCCCCGTAGGACGGGCGAACGGGCCAGAGGTAAGCACCAGGGGGAGGCGTGGGCGGGGCCCAGAACATGGACAGGTCCGGGGTGCGGAGTGAGACCGTGTTCAGAGCGTGGGGTTCAGACCAGAACGTGGTGGCGGGGTTGGGCGGAGGCTAGTGGGGAGTTGGGTGGGGGTCGATGGCGTTGGCGAGGGTGTGGAGGGCGCGGGCCGCTCGGTGGCGGAGGCCGTGCGCGGCGCCGGAGGCGGCAGCTCGTGAGGTGGCGACGCCTGAGGTGGTGGTTCTAGGTCGGAGGGCGGGGGGCTGGGAAGGGGTCTGGCGGTTGTGGTGGGTGGCGGTGCGTTCGGCGGCGGCTTCGGATATGAGGTCGGCGTGGCGGGTGCGGACGTACTCGGTGATCATGTGTTCGTTCATCGGGTGGACTCCGCTCTGGTGATGGCGATGCCGCCGCTCAGGCTGCGGGCGGTGATCTCGACGGTCTGCTCCGCGGGGGACGGCTCGGTGGCGTCCTGGGTGAGGGCGGAGGTTACGCGGCCGGTCAGGGAGTTGATGTCGAGCCAGGCGGCGGTGCCCTCGTGCACGGCCACCGTGGCGTCGCCCGAGGTGGTCCGGATGCCGATCTTGCCGCTGGTCACGCAGCGGAGGGACACTTCGCCGGAGGTCGACGTGATGGAGGCGTCGGAGGAGGCCTTTCCGATCACCAGGTCGCCGGAGACGACGGTGGCGGTGATGGGGCCGCGGGCTTCGGTGATGCGTACGTCGCCTGAGGCGGTGTTGATGCCGGCGACGCCATCGATGACGTCAAAGTTGACGTCACCTGACGCCGTCTTGGCGATCGCGGTGGCGGCGTGGGCGGCGTCCAGGTCACCGGAGGCGCTGGAGAACTCGACTCCGGCCAGCCGTCCGCGGATTCTGACGTCGGCGGAGGCGGTCTCGACCACCACGCGGGAGCCGGTGGGGACCTCTACGACGATGTCCAGGCTCGGAGTGCGGCGCAGGCGGGAGCCGTCGGGGGCCTTCACCTGGACGACGCCGTCGCGGTGGGTGACCTTGACCGATTCGGCGTAGTCAGCCACGCCGCCCTGGTCCAGGTGTTCGGGGGTGACCTCGACAGTGGTGTCCGTACGGTCGGACGCGGTGACGACCAGGTCACCGGCCGGGAAGTTCACGTGGAGGGCGATGGGGTCCGGGGTGCTGAAAGTGGGCATGGCGAGATCTCCGATCGGCGTGGTCAGAACACCCTCGTGGTCAGGCGCGGCGAGGGGATGATGCGACGCCCGCCCGGGACAGGCCTCGGACGGGGAGTGCTGCCCGCGGGTGGCCGCTGCGGGCGGACCTGGCTCGGGTAGGTCCCCGGCTCGGGCAGGTCTCCGGCTCGGGTAGGTCCCTGACTGGGGTACTGCCCAAGCGGGGGCACGGCACCCCCGGCTGGGGTACGGCCCCGGCAAGAAGGTGTGGGTTAGCGGGCCCAGCCGGTGATGCGCTGGCCGGGGAAGCCGGAGGGCGGGGCCGCCGGTTGGCCGGAGACGGCCTGGCTCAGGGCACGGACCATCCAGGCGTTCACCGACATGCCCGCCTGGCCCGCGACCTGTTCGATGCGGGACTTCAGCGGCTCGGGCAGGCGCAGGGTCATCCTGGCGGTTCCGGCGTCGCCGTCGCCAGGGCCGGGCGGCTCGGGGGGCGAAGGCGGGACCGGGGGTGTGGGGGGCATGGGCGGGGTCGGGCCGGGCCACGCGGCGTCGGGCCAGCCGGGCGGTCCGGGCGGGCCGTAGCCACCAGGCCCGTGGCCACCACCAGGCCCGTAGCCACCGGCGGGCCCGTAGCCACCACCGGGACCGAGGCCACCGCCGGGGCCGGAGCCACCGGGACCGTAGGCACCAGGGCCGTAGGCACCAGCACCGTAGGTACCAGGACCGTAGGCGCCCGGACCTTGGCCACCGGGGCCGGGGTCGCCTGGACCGCCTGGACCGTAGGCGCCCGGGGCCTGGCCGGGGGCGGCGCCCCAGTTCGGGTCGGGGCCGGGTGGGACGGTGACCACCAGCTCCGGCTCCCTGCCGCGGATCCGCAGCTCGACGAGGCCGGGCTCGATCTGGCTGGTCACCGACTCCGCCGCGTCCGACAGCACCTCCAGCAGCGTCAGCCGCACGGAGGACTCCAGCGCCGAGGTCAGCGACTCGGCCGCGGCCCGCATGTCCGCGCCGCCCACGTCGGCGGCGGCGGTGAGCTCCCTGCGGAGGGTGTCGATGTGGGGCGTCAGGTCCATGACGTCATCATGACATCAGAATGCTGTCATGGCAAGCCACAGGCTGACGCAGAAGAGCATCACCCCGACGTCACCCGGAGAGAATGTCGCGGAAACGCCTCGCCACCAGCTCCCACGACCAAGCGGACGTGATCCACTCGCGCCCCAGCGCCCCCATCTTCCCCGCCCGCTCCCGATCCTCCAGCAGCTCGACCAGCGCCTGAGCGACCGCGCCGACCGACCCGCCGTCCACGACCAGCCCGGTCTCCCCTTGGCGTACGGCATCCGGCGCCCCGCCGGAGGCCCCCGCCACCACGGGCAACCCGCTGGCCGACGCCTCCAGGAAGACGATTCCGAGCCCCTCCACGTCCGCCCCCCGCAACCGCGTACGGCAGGGCATGGCGAAGACGTCACCGGCCGCGTAGTACCCCGGCAGGCTCTCCCCCGGCACCGCCCCGGCGAACACCACCGACCGGGTCCGGGCCGCCAGCCGTTCCAGGCGGCGCCGGTCCGGCCCGTCCCCCACCAGCAGCAGCACCGCGTCCGGCACCGCCCGCAACACCCTGGGCCAGGCCTTGATCAGCTGGTCCTGCCCCTTGCGCCGCACCAGCCGGGACACGCACACGACCACCGGCCCCCCGAAGGAGCCCGCGGGCGCCACGCCGGGATGGAAGGCCGCCGTGTCGACGCCGGGCGCCAGCCGTACCAGCTTGGCCGCGGGAACGACCCCGGCGAGCCGCGCGCGCGTGTACTCCCCCAGGTAGGTCACCACGTCGGCGTGCGCGCCGATGCGGCGCAGCACGCCGCGCAGGAGCGGTGTGCTCGCCCAGGACGCCTCGTGGCCGTGCGTCAGCATCACCACCCGCCGCGCCCCCGCCGCGCGCAGGCGGGGCGCGAGCAGCCCCAGCGGGGCCGCGGCGCCGAAGACCACGGTGTCGGCGCCGAGGCGGGTCACGAGCCGGGCGGCCCGCCGCGCGACGCCGGGCGTGGGCAGCATGAGCGAGGTGGGGTGCCGGACGATCGGGTACGGCTGCCGCCGGTCGAACTCGGCGCTGCCCGCCCAGGCGGGCGCGTAGACGACGGCCCCGGGTGTGCGCACCGCCAGCCCGTGCACGAACGACTGGATGCCACCCTGACGTGGCGGGAAGTCGTTCGTGACGATGAGGACGCGCCTCACGGCTCCGGAACGCCGTTCAGCAGCGCCCAGGAGCGGGCCATGGCGATGCGCTGCGGCGCGGTGGGGTGGGAGGCGTACAGGACGTACTCGACGGCGTCCGGCGCGAGGTCGGAGATGTTGGTCGTGGCCAGCCGCTTCTGCATGGCCGTGAAAATCGCCGGGTCGCGGGTGAGGTCGAGGGCGTGGGCGTCGGCGCGGGCCTCGACGTGGCGGCTGACGACGTTCTGGGCGGGTCCGGACAGTACGGTGGCCAGGCTCATCAGGCCCATGACGGCGCCCACGGCCAGGGGTTCGGTGATGGCGGTGACGCGGGCGCGCCGCCGTACCAGCGGGAAGAACGCGAACAGCAGGGCGGCGCCGAACGCGGCGCCCAGCGCGCCGATGAGCGTGCCGTTGAGAACGTCGTCGTACTTGGCGTGGCCGAGTTCGTGGGCGACGACGAGTTCGACGTCCCGCTCCGGCGCCTTGAGCAGCGTGTCGTAGACGACGATGCGGCGGGTGGCGCCGAAGCCGGAGACGTAGGCGTTGAGCGCGGTCGTGCGGCGGGAGGCGTCGGCGACGAGCACGTCCTCGACCGGTACGCCGTCGCGCTCGGCCATGGCCAGCAGGCCGGTACGCAACTGGGACGGCGGCATGGGCCGGAAGTCGTTGAACAGCGGCTCGAAGACGACCGGATACACGAACGAGGCGGCGACGGTCAGCGCGGCGGCGCCCACGGCCGCGGGCACCCACCAGCGCCGGAACCTGCGCGCCAGGCCCACCACCGCCACGATCATGATGGACAGCAGCACGACCCGGACCGCGATGTTCTTCAGCCGGTCGCCGCTCCAGCCCGCCCAGTCCTGCGTGGACAGGCCGAACTCGCGCAGCCGTACCTCGAACCACATTCCGAGCGGCCAGCGCACGACCTCGACCAGCACCGTGAGCAGCAGGACGCCCAGCAGGACCCGCAGCCACCACGGGCCCTTGAGCCGCCGGAGGACCTTCGCGCCGAGCGGCGTGGCGACCAGCAGCCCGGCGAACAGGATCGTGAGCCCGAACGACAGGTACGACGGCACGCTGGTGGCCGCGTCGAACGCCTGCGACCTGGCGATCTCGGCGGCGGAGAAGTCGCGGGCCGGATCGGGGGCGACCTGGGGCGCTCCCGGCGGCAGCGCCCGCCACGGCGTGGTGAACGCGGCGACCGCGACCACGACGGCGCCGAGCACGACGGCGGCGATCCCGGCCTGCCGCCGTATCCGCGCGGGGGCCTTGTCCCGCTGATCGGTCACTCGAGTTCCTCCCGTAGATAGGCGCGCCATCCGGCGACGAGCTCGCCGGACGGCAGGGGCACGGCCCGTTCCACGCCCAGCCGCCGCGCGTCGCGGTAGAACCTCACCAGCCTGTCCTCGCCGAAGCGCGCGGCCAGGAAGCGACACGCCAGCCAGGCCTCCTGGTAGGACTGTGCCAGCCGCGCGGCCCCGGGCGCGAACGCGTCCGCCCCGGGCAGTTTCCCGGGCACCCGTCCGGCACGTACCTCGGTGGCGAGTTCGGCCGCCGCCACGGGCACGGCCAGGCCCGCGTCCTTGTAGGCCACGTAGTCGGCGAACCCCTCGTACAGCCAGGCCGGCAGCCCGCCGGTGCCGGCGGCGACGTGAGTCAGCTCGTGGGCGAGGACGACGTCGCGTCCGGTGGGGGTGAGTTTGGCGTAGTTCTCCGGGATCACGATGACCCTGCCGTCGTGGGCGATCGCGGCCAGGCCCTCGACCGAGCCCACGCCCGCGGTCCGCGCCGCGTGTGCCGCGTTCTCGGCGAGTTCGACGCTGGGCCGTACCGGCTGCCCGAGGATCGCCGCGACGCGCGCCGCCGCCCGCTCGGCGCGCCGCTGAAGGTCGCCGCGGTCCGCTCCCGCGTCAGGAGCCCGCTCGGGGGCGCAGCCCAGCGCGAAGACCAGGAGGGCCGCGAGCGCGGCGCGACGGCTCACGACCACGGCCCTGATGGTAGCCGGACGCGCGAAGGCCCCGTCCCGGGAGGGGACGGGGCCTTTCGGTCCGGACGACTACAGACCGGGCCGGACGGCTCCCGCGAAGGACGACTTGCGCCATCCGCTGAGCCGCTCGATGCGCACCCGCTTGCCGGAACTCGGCGAGTGGACCATCTTGCCGTTGCCGACGTACATGCCGACGTGGCCTCGACCGCGGAAGAACAGCAGGTCACCCGGCTGCAGAGACTTCCACGAGATCTTCTTCTTGATGCGCGCGTACTGGCTGTGCGTCACGCGGGGGATCTTGACTCCGGCCTTCTTCCAGGCGAACTGGACGAGACCGGAGCAGTCGAAGGCGCCGGGTCCCGTTCCGCCGTAGCGGTACGGGTCGCCGATCTGCGCCCTTGCCGCGGAGACGGCCTTGCGGGCCTTGCTCTTCTGCCGGGCAGTCGTCGACTGCGTCGCCGTCTTGGCCGAGGTGGTGGTCTTGGCCGTGGTCGCCGCCTGGGCCGCCGGGGCATGGAGGGCGAACCCTCCGGCCGTCACGGTCATGGCGAGCGCCGCGCCACCGAGAACAAGACGGGGGTTGTGCAGGGAGGTAGACAGGATTTCTCCTTGGTTCTTCCACGAACGCCTACCGGGTTAGCTGACGGATTCGGGCCTGGAAGTCGCCCTACGGCACGCTGAACGCGCCGATTCACCCCTTGATCCCGGGGGAATGGGATCGGTGGTTCCCCGGCTCCGTGCCTCCTGGCTGCACGGACTCGGCAGGTCGCGGCCCCTTGTCGGACGGGGGCGACCGGCGGATCTCTATGGGTCCTCATCGAGCCCGGACGGGGCCGATGCCGGTTCGCGGCGCCATGGCTTGTTCGCCGCGACGCCAGAACGTACTCCCGGGTTCATGACCCGGCAAAGTCCTGGCAAAGCTGTAAAGATCAGATAAAGGACCCTGTCAGGACGGGAACTCCTGCTGGACAGCGGGGTCCCGTTACTCAAATGTGACCCTCCTCACACTTGGAGCTCCAGGGGTGAGTCAGGTCCCTTCCGCCCCTCCTGTCACACGCGTCACAGCGGTCAGCCGGAAGCCGGTCGGCGTGTGCCGTACCTCTTCGATCTCCTTCAGCCGCGCGGCGTGCTCGCCGCCGAGATAGCGGAAGAGGTACGGCACGCGCCGCGTCCGCCGGATCTCGAACCGGGCGGCGATGGCGTCGAGCATGTCCCCCGCGGGCGAATGATCGACGTGCGCCTCGCGCCAGCGGGTCACCGGGTCGCGCTCGGGCCCGTCGAAGCGGCCGAGCAGGGTTCCGGCGTCGTAGAACCAGGTGGCGGCGGCCTCGTCGGCCCAGTCCCAGGCGAACTCGTCCACCACGAGCAGCCCGCCCGGCTTCAGCAGCGCGGCCGCCCGGTCGAGTGCGGCCCCCAGCGGGTGCATGTGGTGCAGCGACAGTGACAGCACGATGACGTCGAACGGGTCGTCCTCATAAACCGTCAGGTCGGCGCGCTTGGCGGGCACGCCCGCCGCGAGCGCCGCGGACGGGTCGAGGTCGATGGCAGTGACGTCGTGGCCGCGCGCGATCAGCGCACCGGCCAGCGCGCCGTCGCCGCAACCGGCGTCGAGAACGCGGGCGGGAGCCGCGGGCAGCGCGGAGAGAATCCAGGTGTCCATGCCCCGATCGTGCTGCGCGCGAGCCATGCGTACCACTGCGGGTTCGGCATGAAAGGCATAAGCTCCATGCATGCTTGACGTCTGGTCGCTGAAGGTGCTGTCAGAGGTGGGCCGGCTCGGGTCGTTCTCGGCGGCGGCCGAGGCGCTTTCCATGACCCAGCCGGCCGTCTCCCGGCAGATCGCCGCGCTGGAGCGCCGGGCGGGGGTGCTGCTGTTCCACCGCCTGCCGCGCGGCGTACGGCCCACCGGCGCCGGGCAGGCCGCGCTGGAGCAGGCCGCGTACGTGCTCGACGGGATCGTGCTGCTGGAGACCCGGCTGGCCGCGCACGCGTCGGGCGAGCGGGGGCGGGTGCGCGTACAGGCCTTCCCGAGCGCCGCCACCGCGTTCGTGCCCGAGTGCTTCCGCGTCTTCGCCGCCCGCCACCCGGCGGTCGAGCTGTCCCTGACCGTCGGCGGCGGCGCGTCCGCCGTCCTCGCCGGAGAGGCCGACCTCGCGCTGGTCACCTCGTGGGACCCCGCGCCCGCCGGCCTGGACCTGGTGCCGCTGCTCGACGACGAACTGCTGGTCGCGCTGCCGGAAGGTCACCCGCTGGCGGCCGGGGAGAGCGTGCGGCTGCGCGCTCTGGCCGGGCAGGCGTGGATCGACGGCAGCCACCCCGACTGCCTCGGGCCGCTGTCGGAGCTCGCCGCGGCGCTGGGGGCGCCGCCGCGCGTCAGCCACCTGTGCGACGACTGGAACGGGCGCCAGGGGCTCGTGGCGGCGGGCGTCGGGGTGATGGTGTTCCCGTCGATCGCGGGCGGCGCGGCCCTGCGCCCGGACATCAGGCTCCTACGTCCCGAGCCCGCCCTGCCCGCGCGCCGCGTCTTCGCCGCCGTCCTGCCCGCGCCCGGCCGCTCACCGGCCGTGGAGGAGCTTCTGCGGACCATGCTCGGGTACGGCGGGCCGTAACGCCGGCCGGGGCCTCAGGGCCGGATCGCGCCCACGACGCGCCTGCCGTACGAGGAGAACTTGACGACCTTGATGACGTCACCCGTCTGGGGCGCGTGCACGATGTTGCCGTTGCCCGCGTAGATGGTGACGTGGCCGAGGCCCTCGCTGAAGATCAGGTCACCGGGGCGCAGCGCGTCGAGCGAGACCCGGCGCTTGGCCCCCCACGCCCACTGCTGCCAGGTCGTCCGCGGCAGCGAGACGCCGGCCGCCCGCCAGGAGGCCTGGGTGAAGCCCGAGCAGTCGTACCCGCGCGGACCGGTGCCGCCGTAGATGTACGGCTTGCCGACCTGCCCGAACGCGAACTTCAGCACCGCCGCCGCGTTCCCGGTGGCCGGGCCCGTGTACTTGATGCCGGTGCTGTTGGGATCGCCGGTCTTGTACGCCCCGAGCTCGCGCAGGAGCTTCTTCTGCTCCTGGATCAGCTTGAGGATCTCGGCCCGTTCCTTCTCGACCTCGTCGCGTTCCTTGTCGGCCGCGACCAGCGCGTCCTGGGCCAGGTCGCGCTCGGTCTTGAGGCCCTTGTTCTCCCGGTCGAACGCGGCCAGCTTCTCCGCCCGCTCGGCCTGGAGCTGGCCGGTGAGGGCCATGCCGTTGAGCATGCTCATGGGGTCGCCCTCGCCCATCATCGCCGGCCACGAGGTCACGTCGGCGCCGAGCTGGTAGTCGTTGACCGCCATGGTGATGACCTGGACCCGCAGGCGGGCGACGGTGGCCAGTTTGTCCTTGTAGGAGGAGTTGAGCCGGCCGTACTTCTTCTTCGCCGTCTTGTGCCGCTCGGTGGCGGTGTTGAAGCGCTCGACGACGTGGTCGGCCTTGTTGTTGAGGCGGGAGAGCTTCGCCTTGGCCTGTTTGATCGTGGGCTTGGGATCAGCCACGGCCACGCCGACCGGCGACGCCAGCAGCCCGATCGCCAGACCAGTCGCCAACGAAACCCGGCCAAACCTCACAGCGTCGCCTCCCAGTGATCACACCTGGGGGCAAATAGTACAGAAGTGCTGGGTGTGTTCTCAGCCTTTAGCCTGATTTGTAACCCACACCCCACCCTTCCCACCTCCCCCACCCACCACCAGGCACAACAACGGGCGGCCCCACCGCGCGACCGGCCGCCGTCCGGATGCCCGGGACCGCTGGGGGTGCCCGTCGAGCGGCCGGCCGCGCCGATGGGCGCAGATCGGAAGGTACGCCCGGCCGGGGCGCCCGCGCACCCCGGCAGACCAATCCGGTCTGACACCCCCGGCCGCCCCCACCCCAGAGCTCCAAACCCCAAAACCAAGGCGCAAGACACAGGCGTCACGTGACCCCGGCAAGAACCCCGAAACCCGGAACGCGAGGACGAGGAGCACTGCGCCGAGCACAGGCCGACGGGCGGAGCCCAAAGCCCGGAGCGCGCGGGCGCGAGCGGCTTTGGGAGGGGTCAGACGCGGCCGAGGCGGCGCAGGATCAGGGCGGAGGGGACGGGGCGGGCGCCCATGCGGCGGACCGACTCGGCCACCTCACGGTCCGACGACACCACGGCTATGGCGCGCCCCGGCGGCTCGGCGCGGACCAGCTGGCGGATCACGTCGTCGGCGATCTCGCCCGGGGCGCTGAACAGGACGCGGACCCCCCGCGGAGCCACCACCTGCACGGGCGAGTTGAGTTCGGCGCCGTCGAAGACCACCGTGACCTCCACCCGGGTCTGGGCGACCAGCCCGCCGAGGCCGGTCATCAGGCGGGCCCGCTGGTCGGCGAGGGTGAAGTTGCCATAGCCGGTCTTGGTCACGTTGTAGCCGTCGATGATCAGATGCACCTGCGGCAACGCCAGCAACTGGTCGAGCAGCTGCGGATCGTCGTCGGCCAGGGCACGCGCCGGTACGCCCCGCACCCCGGGGGCACCGGGCGAGACCGCGGCCACCGAGTCGGCGGGGCGGCTGATGGTGGTCGGCAGGGCCAGTTCCCTGCGCAGACCGGCCGACGCGTCCTGCAGCGCGTCGAGCAGCACCCTGATGCGCGCGTCCTCGATGCTTCTGCCCTCGCGCGCGGCCCGGCGGGAGGCCTCCAGCTGCTTCTCCACGTCGCTCAGCCGCTCACGCACCCGGCGCAGTTCGGCCTCGCCCGCGCTGCCCGCGGCCGTGGCGGCCGTCTTCACCTCGACGGCGGCCTGCTCCACGGCGGTCACGCGCTGCTCGGCCGCCTTGGCGCGCTCGCGGGCCTCGTGGAGTTTGCGGCGCAGGTCCGAGTTCTCGGCGCGGGCGGTCTTGAGCTGCTCGCGCAGCCGGTCGGACTCCTCCTTGGCGGCGGTCTTCGCCCCGGCGAGTTGTTCGCGCAGCCGTACGACCTGCTGCTCCTGCGCCGAGCCCTCGGCCGCGACGGCGGACTGCTCCAGGTCGGCCCGCGCCATCTCCACCATCTCCGCCCAGCCGGGCGGGCGGGTGAGGTAGGCGGCGGCGGCCACCAGCACGGGGTCGGCGGCGGGCGGCACGTTGCCCTCGGCCAGCGCGGCGACGAGCTCGGGCCAGCCGGCCGCGACCGACTCGGCCACGGCCTCGCGGAACTCCTTGTCGCTCTCCAGTTGAGCGGCGATGGGCGCGCTGCCGAGCTTCGCGCGCTTGCGCGGATCGAACCTGGCGATCCCGCGTAGCGGCGGAGGCACGATGGCGGCCGGCATCGACCCCAGGACCTGCGCCGCGAGGTCGACGACGTTCAGTCTTACCTGCTCAGGGAGCGGGCGAGACAGGCCTTCACCGGCTGAACTCATCCCGTTGTGTCCCTTCGCGCCTTGCTCTTTCAGTCAAGGGTACGGCTGCCGCGTACCTAACCGTAACTGTGCGTTGCATCTGGACAAGCGCTTGGTTGGCGGTATACGACTGTGCCAGGCCAGGGAGGTCCAGGGTGACGGAGCAGATGCGTACCTCCACGCGTGACCTGGAGGAACTGCACGATCGGGTGTCCGCGTGGCTCGGGGCCAAGCTCGGCCGGGCCGTACCGGTGTCGGGGCTGGAGCGTCCCTCGGGCAACGGAATGTCCAGCGAAACGTTATTTTTCACAGCACAATGGGCCGAAAAGCCCACACGGTGCGTCGCTCGCATGGCGCCCACCACCGAGGCGGTGCCCGTCTTCCCCGCCTACGATCTCGGCGCCCAGTTCGAGGTCATGCGGCTGGTCCGCGAGCGCGCGGGGGTGCCGGCGCCCCGGGCGCTGTGGTTCGAGCCGGACCCGGCGCCGCTCGGCATGCCGTTCTTCGTGATGGAACGCGAAGAGGGGCTGGTCCCGCCCGACGTCATGCCGTACACCTGCGAGGGCTGGCTGCTGGAGGCCGGCCCCGAGAGGGCGCGGACGCTTCAGGACGAGACCGTGGCCATCCTGGCGGCGGTGCACGAGGCGCCCATCCGCCCCGCCGAACTGGCCTTCCTCGGCGCCGCCGGGCTGCGGGCGCACGTGGAGGACCAGCGCGCCTACTACGCCTGGGCGCACGGCAGGCGCCGCATCCCCGTGCTGGAACGCGCCTTCGACTGGCTGGAGGCGCACTGGCCGAAGGACCCCGGCCCCGACGTGCTGACCTGGGGCGACGCCCGGCCGGGCAACGCGATGTACCGGGACTTCCGCCCGGTGGCCGTGCTGGACTGGGAGATGGCCGCCGCGGCCCCGCGAGAGCTGGACCTCGGCTGGATGATCTTCCTGCACCGCTTCTTCCAGGACATCGCCGAGATGCTGGAATTGCCCGGCATGCCAGACTTCATGCGCCGCGACGACGTCTGCCGGAAATATCAGGAACTAACCGGCTACGAGCCTCGCGACATGGACTTCTACGAGATGTACGCCGCCCTCCGGCACGGCATCATCATGGCCCGCGTCTGGCAGCGGCGCATCCACTTCGGCGAGCAGGCCGACCCCGAGAACCCCGATGACCTGGTCATGCACCGCGCCGCCATCGAGCGGATACTCGCCGGGGATCAGGGGCCCGCGTCGTAGACGGTCAGCGCGATCTGGACCCGGTTGTTCAGCTCCAGCTTGGTGAGGATGCGCGACACGTGCGCCTTCACCGTGGCCACGCTCATGTAGAGCTCCGCCCCGATCTCCGCGTTGGACCTGCCCTGCCCCACCGCGACGGCCACCTCCCGCTCGCGCTCGCTCAGCCGCGCCAGCAGGACCCGCGCCCGGTCGGTACGCTGCCCCACGCCCCCGTCGGACACATGCGAGATGAGCTGCCGGGTGACCACCGGCGACAGGATCGGCTCCCCGGCCGCCACCTTGCGGATCGCCGACACCAGGTCGCCGGGCGGGATGTCCTTCAGCAGGAACCCGGCGGCCCCGGCCCGCAGCGCCCGCAGCACCTGGGCGTCGGCGTGGAAGGTGGTCAGCACCACCACCTCCGGCGGCGACGCGGTGGCCCGCAGGGCCTCGGTGGCGGCCAGGCCGTCGACGCCGGGCATGCGGATGTCCATGAGCACCACGTCGGGCCGGTGCTCGGCCACGCTCGGCGGCACCTGCGCGCCGTCGGCCGCCTCGCCCACGATCTCGATGTCGCCCGCCCCCGAAAGGATCATCGAGAGCCCCGCTCTGACCAGGGCGTCGTCGTCGACGATCAGGACGCGGATCGGTGCGGTGGTCATGTCGTCCACGGTAGCCATGCCTTCACCAGAAAATCCCCATCGGGTCGCGGGCCGTGCTCCAGACGGCCGCCGGACAGTTCCGCGCGCTCGGTCAGGCCGATCAGCCCGGCCCCCGCGCCGGGGATGCGCGGGCCGAGCCGTACCCCGACCGGATTGCGCACCTCCACCGTGAGGCCGTCGCCGGGACCGCCCGAGACCCGCACCGTCACCGGCGCGCCGGCGGCGTGCTTGCGGGCGTTGGTGAGCGCCTCCTGGACGATGCGGTAGGCGTTGCGGCCCAGCGCGTCGGGGACGCCCTCCCGGTCGGGCAGGATCAGCGCGACGTCCATGCCGGCCTGGCGGCACTCGGTGACCAGGGCGTTGAGGTCGGCGAGCGTGGGCTGTGGGCGGTCGGGGACGGGGTCGTCGCCAGCGGCGTGGCGCAGCACGCCGATCACGCCGCGCAGGTCCTGCAGGGCTTGGTGGGCGCTCTCGCGGATGGCGCCGGCCGCCTTGGCGATCTCGGCGGGCTTGGCGTCGGGGCGGAACTCCAGCGCGCCCGCGTGCAGGCTCAGGATCGACAGGCGGTGGGCGAGCACGTCGTGCATCTCCCTGGCGATGCGCTCGCGTTCGAGATGCTTGGCCTGCTCGGCCGCGGTGTCGGCCTGGACGCGCAGCGACCAGACGAGCTGCCGCCTGGCGCGCACCACCAGCCCCCACGCGAACAGCACGGTCACGATCGAGGCGCCGAGCATGAAGTTGCCCCAGAAGCCGAGGTCGGGGCTGGGCCGGAAGTAGGCGAAGGGGAAGAGCGTGACGAGGTTCGCCAGCGCCACCGGACCGGAGATCTTGAACGGCCGGTGCACGGCCACGGTGAAGAGCGCCACCGCTGAGGCCCCGCCCACCAGCACGAGCCCGGTCGACAGCAGGGTGAGCGCCAGCGCCAGCGTGACCGGCCAGCGCCGCCGCAGCCACAGCGCCGCGCACGCCAGCGCGCCGAGCACCTGCTCGGTGGCCTGGAGCGGCTCGGGAAGCCGGCTGATCTCGGGCAGGGTGAGCAGCGTGAGGCCGCAGGCCAGCACGAACATGAGCGTGTCGACGATCCAGTCGCGCGTCGAGCGCTTGACCGGCCGCCCCTCCTCGCCGTCGCCGAGCAGGACCGAGGGCAGCGCCCATCGATATTCCTGCCCGGGTGCCCGGGCGACGTCCGACTCCTTCATCGTTTCCCGAGGTTAGAGCCTTCCTACGACAGAAAGACAGCGACCAAAGTCGATGTCTCGCTCAACCTACGGCCGAGGCGGCGTCAACGGGCGCGGGGCCAGGCTGGAGCCATGAGAGTGGTCCTCGAGATTGCCGGCTGGCTCCTCCTGCTGCAGGGGGCGGGCGGCGTGATCAATACCCTGTTCGGCTGGTGGAGCTGGGCGCACGACCTGCTGCTGGTCAACAGGCTGTCGTTCCTGAGCGGATACGAGGTGTTCGCCAGCATCGTCCTCGGCGTGCTCGGCGGCGCGCTCCTGGCCGCCACGAGCGCGGCCAAGAAGAGGGAGGCGTGAGATGAGCACGCTCGCCCTGCGCCCGCCGAGCCACCAGGCCGACCCGAGGGCCGTCTCCTGGTGGACGGTTCAGTCGCTGCTGCTGGCGGTGCCGATCGCCGCGGCCGCCGGGGCCGCGTATTGGTTCTTCTCCGACCGGCCGTTGTGGCTGGGGCTGGTGGTGGCCGCGTTCGTCCTGATCTGCCTGGTGCTGGCCCTGGTGGCGCCGCGTGCGTACTACCGGGTGCAGCGCTGGGAGGTCACCGACGACGCGGTCTACACCCGCCAGGGTTGGGTGACCCACACCTGGCGGGTGGCGCCGATGTCGCGCATCCAGACGGTCGACACCGCGCGGGGGCCGGTGCAACGGCTGTTCGGGCTGGCCGACGTCACGGTGACCACCGCCTCGGCCGCCGGCCACATCAAGATCGAGGCGCTCGACCACGAGCTCGCGGCGCGGCTCGCCGAGCGCCTGACCGCGATCACCCAGGCCACCCCGGGAGACGCCACATGACCACCGCGCAGGAGCAGGACGTGCTGCCCGAGCAGGACGGCTGGCGGAAGCTGGCGGGCAGGAGCGTGGCCGCCTCGACGGTGATGTCGGTGGCCATCATCGTGCCCGTGGTCGTGGTGCTCGGCCGGATCCTGCTCGGCCAGGACTGGTCGTTCGGCGCCGTGGCCGGCGTCGGCGCGCTCGCCGCCGTCGTCATCATGGCCGCCGTGGCGGTCTACGACGTGCTGCGCCTGCGCACGACCCGCTGGCGGCTGACGGGCGAGCGCCTGGAGCTGCGCTCGGGCATCGCCGAGCGCCGCCACCGGTCGGTGCCGCTCGAGCGCGTGCGCAGCGTGGACATCACCGCCGATCCGGTACGGCGGGCGTTCGGGCTGGCCGTGGTCAAGGTCGGCACCGGCGAGCACACCGGCGAGACCAAGGAGCTGACCCTCGACCCGCTGGTCAGGCCGGAGGCGGAGGCGCTGCGCCGTACCCTGCTGGAGGGAGAGCGCCCGGCGGAGACGGCGGGGCCCGACGTGGCGGTGGCGCGGCTGGACTGGGCCTGGATCAGGTACGCCCCGCTGAGCATCTGGACGTTCGTGGGCGGCGCGATCGTGGCCGGAGCGCTCTACAAGCTGCTCGACGTACTCGGCTTCGACCTGGTGAAGGAAGGCACGCTGAAGGAGGCGTGGTCGTGGGTACGGGAGCACCCGTGGCCGGCCGCGCTGGCCTTCGTGGGCGCCAACGCGTTCGTGGGCGTCGTGGGGGCGCTGGGGCTCTTCGCCGAGACGTGGGGACGCTACCGGCTGGAGCGCGAGCCCGGACGGCTGCGCCTGCACCGCGGCCTGCTGACCACCCGCTCGCTGACGCTGGAGGAGCGGCGGCTGCGCGGCGTGGAGGTGGCGGAGCCGCTGCTGCTGAGGCTGGGCGGCGGCGCCAAGGTGAAGGCCGTGGCCACGGGCCTGCGCAAGGCCGAGGAGAACGAGACCGAGGACGTGGCGGCGCTCACCCCGCCCATGCCGCGCGAACTGGCCTGGCTGGTGGCCTCGGCCGTCTACGGCGCGCTCCCCGGCGAGCAGCACCCGGTGCTGCTGCGTCACCCGCGCGCGGCCAGGCTCAGGCGGCTGCGCTGGGCCGTGGCGTACGTGGTGGTGCTGGCCGCCGCTGTGGGCGTCCTGGACGCGGTGTTCGCGTGGGTGCCGGTCTGGGCCTGGGCGGCGCCGGTCGCGGCCCTGCCGGTGGCGCTGGGGCTCGCGGTGGACGCGTACCGGGGGCTGGGGCACGGGCTGGGGCCCAGGCACCTGCTCACCCGGTCGGGTTCGGCGCTGCGCAGCACGGTGGCGCTGGACCGCTCGGGCATCGTGGGGTGGACGGTACGCCAGTCGTTCTTCCAGCGCCGGGCCGGGCTGCTGACGGTCTCGGCGACCACGGCGGCGGGCAAGGGCCACTACGACGTCCTGGACGTCGCCCAGGACGAGGGCCTGCGCACGGCGTCCGTCGCGGTGCCGGGGCTGCTGGAGCCCTTCGTCGTCAGGCGATGAGACGAGTCACGCTTTGCCCAGGCCCCTGTGCTGGGCAAAGCGTGACTTTTGACTGACAACCGTAGTCATCGCACTTGCAACCCAGTTGCAGGAACCTCAACTGCCGATCGGCTGTTCCTTCATCGCCGCGACGAAGGCGCGGGCCAGCTTGAGCGCGCCCTCGCGGGCCTCCTGGTCGGCCAGCAGCCGCGCCTTGGCGGTGTTGGGCGCGGCGCCCTCGGGGACGTCCACGCCGGCGTAGTCCACGAGCACCACCTTGGCGCCGACGCGCAGCACGATCGTGCCGCTGCCGTTGTGGAGCAGCCCCTTCTTGTACTTGACGTACTGGCTGAAGGCGCCGTCGCCCAGGTCCTTGATGTCCGTCATCTTGCTCCAGGTGATGCCGCCGAAGCCCATCTCCTGGTTGGCGCCGCGCTTCTGCGCGTACATGCCCCTGGCCGCGCCCTGGTCCTCGGCGCCCGCCCGGTTGGTGAACTCGTGGACCGTGATCATGGCGCTGCGCAGCTTGTAGCCCGCGCCTTCCATGGGGATCTTCTTGTTCAGCCAGCGGCACTCGCTCTGGCGCTCCTGGCCTGCTTCGGCGCCGCGGGCGCGGGTCTCGCCCTCCGGCACGAGCTCCAGCGCGACCTGCGCGACCTTCTGGCACACCGGCGGGAAGACCGCCACCGGGGTGGGCGACAGCGTGGGCCGGGCGGTCGGCGACGCGGAGACCTTGGGCTTGGGCTGGGCGAGCACGTTCGGGTTGGCCGCCTGCCAGGCCGCCATGCCCTTCACCACGTGGCCGACCAGGGCGCTCGCCTCGCGCAGCGCGTTCTCCTCGTTGATGGACTTGGTGCCCTCGTTCGTGAGCATCTTGGCGTCCTTGGGCTGCTGGCTGGCCTGGAACTTGACCTTGACGGTCATGTCGCCGTTCCTGGCCTGGGCCTCGCCGAAGGAGTACCACAGCAGGTCACCGGAGCGCCGCCAGGTGTACTGGACGAAGGCGCCCTCGCCCACACCCGGGATCTCCCGCATCGGAGAGATGTACTCCTTCTCGTCCTTGCGCAGCTCCGGCTTGGCGGTCTCGCGGTACTTGGCGCCGCTGAGGTCAAGCTCGTAGGAACTCTGGGCCATGGCACGGCCGGTCTTGGCGCCCTCGCCCTTGTGCTGCTCGACACGGATGTCGATCTCGCGGCTGCGCCAGAACTCGTTGTAGGAGATGCGGCGGTTGGTCCAGTTGCAGGTGAAGGAGATCGTGTAGGAGTCGGGGGCGTCGCGCGAGTCGCCGCTGACCGTGGCGCCGGGCACCAGCCGCTCGGCCTCCTTCCGCGGCACCATCGCGCACACGTCGAGCGCGGCCGGCGCCGCCGGCTTGCCCGAGCCCGAGCCGGAAGGCACGCCCGTGGGCTTGGCCGCGGGCGGCCGGGTGCCGGGCAGCGAGGCCTTGCCCGTGAGCACGAGCGCCGCCACGGCCCCGGCCCCCAGGACCACCACGACCACGGCGGCGACCAGCGCGACGATCCAGCCCCTGCGGCGGGGCGGCGGCAGTTGGGCCGGCGGCATGGTCGGCTGCTCGAACGGTCCGCGGTACGGGTTGGTCGGCGGCTCGAACTGGCTACCGGGGTTCACTGCGTCACTCCTGACTTGCCCGGGAACGGTGGGGAAACATGCTAGTCATGGGGCTTGCAAGGCACTTGCAGGCATCAGCCCCTTACGCTCCGTCCCATACGCATCAGCCCTTCAGGGCGCCCGCGACGGCCTTCGCGGCCCGCGCGGCCAGGTCCTTGTCCTCCGCGCCGACCTCGCGGGCGTCCTGCTCGTAGACCAGGACCTCCCCGATGAGGTTGCTGTCGCGAAACAGCACCCGCGCGGTGCCCTGCCCGTTGCTTCCCGTCAGGTGCTTCTTGAACGTCGACTGCGCGAACGCCGCCTCGCCCACACCGGGTACGTCGGCGACGTCGCCGGTGGTCAGCCGGAACGTGGTCCCCTTCGAGGCGCTGCTGTTGACCCGGTCGGCGTCGAACAGCGTGCGGGCCGCGCCCGGCCCGTCCAGGCCCCCGCGGGGCTGCTCGGCACGGGTGCGCACGGTCAGCTCGCGGGCCGGCCGCGAACCCCGCCAGACCCGCCAGCGGCACTCGCCCTCGCGGGTGCGCTCGGCCTTGGCCGCCGTCTTCAGCAGTTCGGCCACCTGGGCCGCGGGGAGCAGGGTGCACGGGTCGGGGGAGGTGGCGTACTTTCCGGTGTCCGGAGCGGTCAGGACGGCCACGCCGTACCAGGCCCCGGCCCCCAGCACGAGAACGGCGGCGAGCGCGGCCGGCAACGCCCACCGGCGCCGGCGCGGCCCGGAGGCCTGGACCCGCGGCGGCGGCCCACCCGACAGCGCGGCGCGGACCTGCGCGGCCGTGGGCCGGGCGGCGGGCTCCTTGGCCAGCATCGCCATGAGCAGCCCGCCCAGATCCCTGCCCGCGCGCGTGGGGAAGGGCGGCTCGTGCAGCAGTACGGCGGCGGCCACCGCGGCGGGCATGGCCCGTTCGAACGGCGGGCGCCCCTCCACCACGGTGTACAGGCTCGCGCCGAGCGACCACAGGTCGGAGGCGGGCCCGGAGGCGTGGCCGTTGAGCCGCTCCGGCGCCATGTAGCCGGGCGAGCCCGCGCTGCCGTAGCGGTCGCCGCGCCCGCCGACGGGGGCGGCGATGCCGAAGTCGGTGAGCATCGCGGTGCCGTCGGCGTCGAGCAGGATGTTGGCCGGCTTCACGTCCTGGTGGACGATCCCGGCGGCGTGCGCCGTCTCCAGCGCCGACAGCACGCGCAGCCCGATCGCCGCCACCAGGCCGGGCGGCAGCGGGCCGTGCTCCTTGACGACCTTGTCGAGCGAGCGGCCGGTGGACAGGTCCATGATGATCCACGGCTGGTCGCCGTCGAGCACCACGTCGTGGATGAGCACGATGGCCGGGTCGCGCAGCCGTCCCGCGGCCCTGGCCTCGTGGATGGCGTTGTGGGCGAACTCGGCGCGTTCGTGCGGGCTCAGCCCGCCCGGCACCCTGACCTGCTTGACCGCGACGGAACGGTGCAGGGTCTCGTCGAGCGCCCGCCAGACCGTGCCGGCGCCGCCCTCGCCGAGCCGCTCCAGCAGGCGGTAGCGGCCGGCGAGGAGATAGGAGCCGGAGCCGTCAGCCCGCACGGCGCAGCCCCTGTTCGATCAGCTGCGCGGCCTTCTGCGCGGTGTTCCTGATCTCCACGTCGGTGGGCTTGTTGTTGATCGTGGTGTACTCGACCTGCACGACCAGGTTCGCCGTCCGGAACAACACGAACGAGCTGTGGACCCTCCCGGTCTTGCCGGACAGCTCGAAGGCGAAGCCGCCCTCTCCCGGAGCGGCGACCTTCCTGATGGCGCCGCGGCTGGCGGGCAGGCTCTGCTTGACCCCGATCTCCGGCCAGGTCCACTGGAGCTTGGCGGAACGGTTCCAGTAGCGCTCCTGGTTGGTCAGGAGGCGACCGGCCGTGGCGGGGGTCATCCGCCAGGGGTCGGGGGTGTCGGAGTCCTTCTGCACCTGCAGTCCGAGACCGGCGCCCTGCAGCGTCCAGCCGCACTTGGGCCCCACCTCGTCGGCGGACGGCTTGACCGCCGGCGCCTGGCGGGTGTCGAGCAGCGTGCCCACCTCCTCGGGGGTGAGCAGCTTGCACAGGTCGAGCGGCACGTTGTACGCGCTCGGCGGCGCGTTGTCCCCCGGCCGCAGCAGGAAGAAGCCGCCCACGCCCGCCACCAGCAGCACGGCGGCCGCGGCGGCGATCCAGATCCAGGCCCGGCCGCGGCCCTTGCGCCGCGTGGGCACGGTGGCGTCGTGGCCCCTGGGCAGCTCGGGGTTCTGGCCGGCGGCCAGTTGCCGCAGCGCGTGCAGGGCCGTGGCCGCGTCGGGGCGGGCGGCGGGGTCGCGGGCGAGCATGGCGGCCAGGAGGAGGCCGATCGGGCCGCGGGCGGGCCTGGGCGGCCTGGTGAGCGTGTTCTTGATCCGCTCGGCCACCGGCCCGTCGTACACGGGGCTGCCCTCGGCGGCCAGGAAGAGCGTGGCGGCCAGGGACCACAGATCGCTGGCGGGGCCGCCCGGGTGGCCCTCCAGGCGTTCCGGCGCGATGAAGCCGGGCGAGCCGATCATCAGCCCCTGCTCGGTCAGCGTGGCCTGGCCCTCCTGGCGGGCGATGCCGAAGTCGGTCAGCACCACGCGGCCCGAGTCGGTCAGGAACACGTTGCCCGGCTTCACGTCCCGGTGCTGCAGGCCGCGGGCGTGGGCGGCCGACAGCGCGTCGAGGGTCTCGGCGCCGATGCGGGCGACCTGGGCGGGCGGCAACGGCCCCTGAGCGGCCACCAGCGCGCCGAGGTCGCGGCCGCGCAGCAGCTCCATCACCAGCCAGGGCCGGTCGTGCTCGACGATGACGTCGTGCAGCGCGACGATCCCGGGGTGGCGTAGCTGGGCGGTGGCCTGCGCCTCGCGTACCGCCCTGGTCACGGCCTCGTGGCGCTCGCGCGGGGCCAGGTGTTCGGGCAGCGTGAGTTCCTTGACCGCGACCTCGCGATCAAGCATCTCGTCCCGCGCCAGCCAGACGCGGCCCATGCCGCCGCTGCCGAGCGGCCGGATCAGGGCGTACCTGTTGGCGAGTCGTCCCCCGGACATAGGTAGGAGACTAACGAAAGATCAGGATTTATCGGTCAGGTACGCTCCCGAACCCCGATCCGATCGGCTGGACAGGGGATGCGGGCGGATAACTGTCGGTCCCCCCTTCTATGGTCTTGGTTCGTGGACGCGGTTCAAGGCACTCTCGACGAGCTAGGCACTCCCCTCAGCGAAGTCACGTTCGTCGTCTTCGACCTTGAGACGACCGGCGGCTCCCCCGCCGAGCACGCGATCACCGAGATAGGCGCGGTGAAGGTCAAGGCGGGCGAGGTGCTCGGCGAGTTCTCCACACTGGTCGACCCGGGTGGACCGATCCCGCCGTTCATCTCGGTGCTGACCGGCATCACCGACGCCATGGTCGTGGCCGCGCCACGCATCGAGTCGGTGCTGCCGAGCTTCCTGGAGTTCGTCAGCGGCGCCGTCCTGGTCGCGCACAACGCCGGGTTCGACACCCGCTTCATCAAGGCCGCCTGCGCCGCGCTCGGCTATCCGCCCCCGCTCAACCCGGTGGTCGACACCGTCGACCTGGCCCGCCGCGTGCTCACCCGCGACGAGGTGCCCAACGCCAAGCTCGGCACCCTCGCCCGCTTCTTCCGCAGCCCCACCGAGCCCTGCCACCGCGCCCTCCAGGACGCGCGGGCCACGGTCGACGTCCTGCACGGCCTGATCGGCCGGGCCGGCTCGTTCCAGGTCCACACGCTGGAGGAGCTCAAGTCGTTCGTCCGCGCCCCCACGCCCGAGCAGCAGCGCAAGCGCCACCTCGCCGAGTCGGTGCCCCACGCCCCCGGCGTCTACCTGTTCGAGGACGAGCGCGGCGAGGTCCTCTACATCGGCAAGTCCAACAACCTGCGCAACCGCGTCCGCTCCTACTTCACCGCCAGTGAGACCCGCCCGAGGGTGCGCGAGATGATCGGCATCGCCGAACGCGTGCGCCACGTGGTCTGCGCCACCGCCCTGGAGGCCGAGGTACGCGAGCTGCGCCTCATCGGCGGCGCCAAACCCCGCTACAACCGCCGCTCCCGCTTCCCCGAGAAGGTCGTCTGGCTGAAGCTGACCCAGGAGCCCTTCCCCCGGCTCTCGATCGTGCGCGAGGTACGCGACGACGACGCCGCCTACCTCGGCCCCTTCAGCAGCACCAGAGCCGCCGACGACGCCAGAACGGCCCTGCACGAGGCCGTCCCCCTGCGCCAGTGCACCCAGCGCCTGACCGCCTCCACCCGCGTCGCCGCCTGCGCCCTGCACGAGATGGGCCGCTGCGGCGCCCCGTGCGCCGGCCACGAGAGCCCCGCCGACTACTCCCTGCACACCGAGGCCGCCAGACGCGCCATGCAACACGACGCCGGCGCCGTCTACACCGCCGTCAGCGCCCGCATGGAACGTCTGTCGGTCGAGCAGCGCTACGAGGAGGCCTCCGTCGACCGCGACCGCCTGGCCACGTTCATCCGCGCCGCCGCGCGCATGCAACGCCTGGCCGCGCTGACCGGCATCCCGCAGATGGTCGCCGCGAGCCCCGCGTTCGACGGCGGCTGGGACATCCACGTCATCCGCTACGGCCGCCTCGCCGCCGCCGGCGTCATGGCCCGCGGCACCCACCCCGTCCCCTATGTGGAGTCACTGGTCGCCACCGCCGAAACCGTCATCCCCGGCCCCGGCCCCACCCACGCCGCCACCGCCGAGGAGACGGAGTGCATCCTGCGCTGGCTGGAGTCCCCCGGCATCCGCCTCGTGGAGGTCGACGGCGAATGGAGCCTGCCCGCCCGCGGCGCCGCCCGCCACAAGGCCCGCATCGACCTGGCCTACCGCGGACTCGACCACAAGGCGCTGCGATAAGGTGGCAGCCATGGTCACGGCAATCGTTCACATCAACGCCGAAGTCGACCGCATCCCGGAGGTCGCGCAGACGATCGCCGAGATCGACGGGGTCAGCGAGGTCTACTCCATCACCGGCGAATACGACTTGCTGGCCATGGTCCGCGTGTCGGCCTACGAGCAGATCGCCGAGGTCATCCCGGGCCGCCTGAACAAGGTGGCCGGCGTGCTCCACACCGAAACCCACATCGCCTTCCGCACGTACTCCAAACACGACCTGGAGTCCGCCTTCTCCATCGGCCTCCCCGAGACCGACTGATCACTTTTCTCTGTCGGCCCTCAGAACCTCCGCGCCGCACGCCCCTGAAGGGCCTCTTTCCGTTACGGCAAGCCTCTGTTCAAGCGCCTTCTCCGTTACGGCAAGCCTCTGTTCAAGCGCCTTCTCCGTTACGGCAAGCCTCTGTTCAAGCGCCTTCTCCGTTACGGCAAGCCACGCCCCGCGCCACCCGCCGCCGTGGGCTCAGGCCGATCGTGGGGATCGCATCTCAGGTCGGACAACACCCCACCGCAACGGCCAAGGCCAGCACGCGCCCGCGAACCCCAACCCGGCACCAGCGCCCATCAGCCGCCCCGGAACCATAACTCCCGGTCCCGGATCTTCCCGTTGACCGCCTCCCCCTCCGCTTGCACGGTGTCTCCTGGCCGGCGAAGGGTTTCGGCGGCGAGGGGTCAAGGTGGGCCGTTGCGGTGGGGACCACGTCCGACGTGAGAAGCGACCCCCACGATCGGCGTTAGCCCACGGCGGCGGGTGGCGGTGGGGCGGCTTGCCGTAACGGAAAGTGCGCCTGAACGGAAGGTGCGCCCGAACGGAAAGTGCGCCTGAACGGACAGCCCCAGAAGCAGCCCGACCACACGGAGAGCCAGAAACACGCAAAGGGCCCGAACGCATGGCTCGGGCCCTTAACGGAGTTGCTGGTGAACTAGTGGCGCGTGATGGACTTGTCACCGCCGCTGTCGCCGGCGCCTACGGCGGCGTGGTCGTCTTCGTGGCCGTCGTCGAGGGGGATCTTCTCCCCGCCGTACGACTTGGACATGGCCGCGCGCAGCTTGCCGAGCGGCCCGCGCATCCCCTTGGGCGGGATGCCCGCGCTGTCCTCGGCGACCGCCACCATCGGCACCGGCTCCTTGGCCCGCAGCGAGTCCTCGACCGTGTCGATCGGCGGCGTGTGCACCTCGATGAACTCACCGTGCGGCAGCCGCTTGATGACGCCCGACTCCACGCCGTGGCCGATGACCGCGGCGTCGGAACGCTGCAGCCCCAGGCAGATCCGGTAGGTGATGATGTACGCCAGCACCGGCCCGATGAGCACCAGCACCCGGCCCGCATACGTGGTCACGTTGAGGCTGATCTGGAAGACGTTGGAGATCTCGTCGTTGGCGCCCAGCAGCCACAACACGCCGTAGAACACGATGGCCGACATGCCGATCGAGGTCCGGTGCGGGTTGTTGCGGGGGCGGTCGGAGACGTGCAGGGCGCGGTGGTCGCCGGTCACCCAGCGTTCCAGGAACGGATACAGCGCCAGGCCCGTCATGATGATGCCCATCGGCAACAACGCCGGAATGATCACACTCAGCGGCAGCGTGCCCGCGTGGGACGTGCCGAACAGGTTGATCTCCCAGGCGGGCATGAGCCGCAGCGAGCCCTCCAGGAAGCCCATGTAGAAGTCGGGCTGCGATCCCGCCGAGATGTCCGCCGGGTTGTAGGGCCCGAAGATCCAGATCGGGTTGATCTGGGCGAACGTCCCCAGCCCCGCGATGAGCGCGAAGGTGAACAGGAACATCGCCCCGGCCTTGAGCATGAACGCCGGGTAGAACGGCGCGCCGACCACGTTGTGGTTGTTCGCGCCGCGACCGGGCATCTGCGTGTGCTTCTGCACCCAGGTGAGGACCACGTGGGCGCCGATCAGCGCCAGCAGAATGCCGGGGATCAGCAGGATGTGCAGCGAGTAGAACCGCGAGATGACATCCATGCCCGGGTACTCACCACCGAACAGGAAGAACGTGATGTACGTACCGACCAGCGGCAGCGAGATCGCCACACCCTCGGTGATACGCAGACCAGCACCCGACAGCAGGTCGTCCGGCAGCGAGTAGCCGGTCAGGCCCTCGGCCAGCGCCAGCGTGAGCAGGATGACACCGATCAGCCAGGTCAGCTCGCGCGGCTTGCGGTAGGCGCCCATGAAGAACACCCGCAGCATGTGCACCATCATGCTGGCCACGAACAGCAGCGCGGCCCAGTGGTGCATCTGCCGCATCAGCAGACCGCCACGCACGTCGAAGCTGATCTCCAGCGACGACGCGTACGCCTGCGACATCCCGACGCCCTTGAGCGGGGCGTACGAGCCGTCGTAGATCACGTGCTCCATGCCCGGCTTGAACCACAGCGTCAGGAACGTACCGGTCAGCAACAGGATGATGAACGAGTAGAGCGCGACCTCGCCCAGCAGATACGTCCAGTGATCCGGGAAGATCTTGCGAAGGTTGCGCTTGAGGAAGTTGCCCGCCCCCAGCCGGTCGTCGAGGAAGCTCGACGGCCCGCTGATGGCCTTGGGCACTGACGTGAGCTCACTCATGCCGTGCTCCCTTCCCTGGCCGCCTGCTCGGCGTCACCGCGCTCCCAGTAGCTGGGGCCGACGGGGACGTTGAAGTCTTCCTTGGCGATGAGGAAACCCTCGGCGTCGACACCGATGTGCAGCTGCGGCAGCGGCCGCGCGGCCGGGCCGAAGATGACCTTGGCGCCGTCGGCCGCGTCGAACGTCGACTGGTGGCAGGGGCACAGGATGTGGTGCGTGGTCTGCTCGTAGAGGGCCGCGGGGCAGCCGACGTGCGTGCAGATCTTGGAGTACGCCACGATCCCGTCGTGCGTCCAGTTCTTGTTCGTGCCCGGCTTGAGGTCCTCCGGCCTGAACTTGATCAGGATCAGCGTGGCTTTGGCCAGGGCGTTCATGTCGTGCTCGTAACCCTCGGGCACGACCGACAGGATGCCGCCGGGCGAGTTGAAGTCCGCGGCGCGGATCGGCTGCCCGGTGCCCTCGACGATCAGCTTCATCGGCTTCTTGAGCGTCTCCGCCCACACGGTGTGGCGCAGAAGCTTGTTGAAGTTGGCGCCGGTCATCTTGGAGTTGTCGAGGTCGCGCAGCAGTACCAGCGGCAGCAGGCCGAGCGGCGCGGAGGCCAGCAGCAGCGTGCGGCGCAGGAGCGGCCGCTTGACGAAGCCGCTCTCGTTGGCGCCCTGCAGGAACGTGTCGGCGACCTCTTCACGGGTCGTCTCGTCCGTGGCGAGGTCGTGGCGTTCCTGGATCAGGTTGTACTTCGGCATGATCGACCGCACCCACACGGTGACGCCGACGGCCAGGCCGAGCAGCGCCAGCGTCAGCGTGCCGCCGAGGGCCAGGTTGGACTGGCCCGTCGACTCCGGCGTGCCGACCTGGATCTGCACGTACAGGATGATGAAGGCGATCGCCGACAGGAACGTGATCGTGAAGCAGAGCGCCACGACCTTCTCCGCCTTACGCGCCGACTTCTCGTCGGGGATCATCACGCCGGGCACGTCGGCGTCTTCGACGGTCTCCTTCGCCCCGAGCATCGAGGTGCCCGGTGCGGGGGTGCCGATGACACGCTTGGGTACGCGCTCGTCCGGCTGCTCGTTCTCGTGCTCGTTGTCTGTCATGACTTCTTCCGCTTCTTCGCGGTGATCCAGATGGCGACGAGCGCCATGAAGCTGATACCCACGACCCACGCCACGAGTCCTTCGGTGACCGGGCCGATGCGGCCCAGGCCGAAGCCTCCGGGGTCCCTCTGGGAGCGGACCTCGGTGATGTAGGCGATCATGTCGCGCTTTTCCTGCGGCGTGATCGTCGTGTCGTTGAAGACCGGCATCGCCTGCGGGCCGGTGACCATCGCCTCGTAGATCTGCTGAGGAGAGGACTCGTTCAGGCTGGGGGCGTACTTGCCGCGGGTCAGCGCGCCACCGGCGCCGCCCCAGTTGTGGCACTGGATGCAGTTGGCGCGGAAGAGCTCACCGCCCTTGGCCGCGTTGCCCATGGCCGGGTCGATCTGGTCCTTGGAGGGGATCGTGGGCCCGCCGCCCAGCGACTGCACGTATGCGGCCAGCTGGCGGGTCGTCTCCTCGTTCACCCACCGGGGGGTGGGCTTGCGCGGCGCCTGGGCGCCGGGGTTGGCTGCCGGCATGCGGCCGCTGCTCACCTGGAAGTCGACGGCCGCGGCGCCCACGCCCACGAGCGTGGGGCCCGTGGAGGTGCCCTCCGCGTTGAGGCCGTGGCAGCTGGAGCAGTGGGCCTGGAAGAGGCTCTTGCCCTGTGCGACGTCGTCGAGCTTGCCGGACGCGAGAGCCGCGTCCGCCGGCCGGCTTCCCTGGACGAGCGTGGCGTAAGCCACCCCGATCAGCGCCAAGGCCAGAACCAGGACGGCATATCTCGCGAGGGGATGCCGCCGCCAGGCGGTGGTCCTAGTCACAGAGATCCCGTTCCTTAACGAATGATGTAGATGGTCGCGAAAAGACCGATCCAGACGACGTCGACGAAGTGCCAGTAGTAGGACACGACGATCGCGCTGGTGGCCTGCTCATGCGTGAAGCGCTTCGCGGCGTACGTGCGTCCCAGCATGAACAGGAACGCGATCAGGCCACCGGTCACGTGCAGGCCGTGGAAGCCCGTCGTCAGGTAGAACACCGAGGTGTAGGCGTTCGCCGACAGGGTCGCGCCCTCGCTCGCCAGCTCCGCGTACTCATACAGCTGACCGGCCACGAAGACCGCGCCCATGAGGAAGCTGACGAAGTACCAGAACCGGAGCTTGCCGACCTGGCCCTTTTCCGCGGCCCACACGCCCAGCTGGCACGTCACGGAAGACAGAACCAGGATGATCGTGTTGACCGTCGCGAACGGGATGTTCAGGTGAGCAGCCGCCTCCGTGCCCGCAGGCTGGAGGGACGGGCCCCATTCGAAGCCGTCACCGATGCTCACCGACCGGATGGTGAAGTACATCGCGAACAGCGCCGCGAAGAACATGAGCTCAGAGGACAGCCACACGATCGTCCCGACGCTGACCAGGTTCGGTCTGCGCGACGAATGTGCTGTCGTCGTCGAAGTTATTGCGGATGCTGTCGCCACGGGCAGCATTATTGCGGTTCCTGTGGTCGGTCCGGCGCACGACCCCCCGTTAGCAGGAACAAACATGCCACCAACCAGGGATAATTAGGGCAAATCACCCGCCAGGCCCGGCGGCCTGGGATTCCGTCCCGCGCCCCCGGTACGATCCAGTTGACCCTACCTCTACGACCGATAGCGAGCGCAGCAGTGAGCACCACTGGGAGCACCGACGAGACCATGAAGGTCCTCGTCTACAGCGACGACGCCGGCACCCGGGACAAGGTGCGGCAGGCGATCGGGCGCCGCCCGGCGGCCGACGTGCCGTTCGTGGAGATCGTCGAGTGCGCCACCGAGCCCAAGGTGCACCAGTGGCTCGGCTCCGGCGAGATCGACGTGGCCGTACTCGACGGCGAGACCCAGCCCGCGGGCGGCATGGGCGTCTCCCGCCAGGCCAAGGACGAGGTCTACGACTGCCCGCCCATCTGCCTCATCATCGCCCGCCGCGACGACCGCTGGCTGGCCGACTGGTCCAAGGCCGACGCCGTGGTCCCCCAGCCGATCGAGCCGATCGTGCTGGCCGACGCCGTCGCCGGTCTCATGCGCCGCCGTTCCGCCTCCCGACTCAACGCGAAGTAGGTACCCGACGATGGACTCCCGCACGACCTGGCCCGCCCTGCTGTCAGCCCTCCTCGCCGGAGAGCACCTCACCGCGGACGAGACCGCCTGGGCCATGCGGGAGATCATGTCGGGGTCGGCGACACCCGCCCAGATCGCCGGGTTCGCGATCGCGCTGCGGGCCAAGGGCGAGACCGTGGCCGAGGTCGTGGGCCTGTCGCGCACCATGCTCGACCTGGCCACCCCGCTGCACGTGGACGGTCCCGTGGTGGACGTCGTGGGCACCGGCGGCGACCGCGCCCACACCGTGAACGTCTCCACGATGGCGGCGATCGTGGCCGCCGCGGCGGGCGCCCGCGTCGTCAAGCACGGCAACCGGGCCGCGTCCTCCTCGTGCGGGGCCGCCGACGTGCTGGAGCACCTGGGCATCCGCCTCGACCTGACCCCCGAGCAGACGGCAAGCGTGGCCCACGAGGCCGGCATCGCCTTCTGCTTCGCGCCCGTCTACCACCCGGCGCTGCGCTTCGCCGGTCCCCCGCGCAAGGAACTGGGCGTCCCCACCGTCTTCAACTTCCTGGGCCCGCTCACCAACCCCGCCCGCCCCACCGCGCAGGCCATCGGCGTC
Source organism: Nonomuraea sp. NPDC059007 (assembly GCF_042740555.1). NCBI lineage: Bacteria > Bacillati > Actinomycetota > Actinomycetes > Streptosporangiales > Streptosporangiaceae > Nonomuraea > Nonomuraea sp. NPDC059007. Next base: position 175,027 of record NZ_JBHYJD010000005.1, read on the forward strand.
TACGACCCGGACATGCTGCCGGTCCTGGCCGGCGTGTTCGCCGAGCGCGGGGTCTCCGCGCTGGTCTTCCGCGGCGACGACGGCCTCGACGAGCTCACGATCGCGACCACGTCCACGGTGTGGGTGGTCAGGGACGGCACCGCGACACAGACCACGTTCGACCCGGCGGTGCTCGGCATCCCGCGCGCCGAGGTAGGCGCGCTGCGCGGCGGCGACGTCGACTTCAACGCCCAGGCGGTGCACAACCTGCTGCGCGGCGACAAGGGCCCGATCCGCGACGCGGTCCTGCTCAACACGGCCGCGGCACTGGTCGCGCTGGACGGCGCGGGCGACGACCTCGACTCGGCCATGATCGACGGCTATGCGCGCGCCGTCCAGGCCATCGACTCCGGCCGCGCCGCCGCCACCCTGGACCGCTGGATCGAGACCAGTCGTTCTCATCGTCCTCTGTGACTTTCAAGGGCATTTCCATCCGTTACGGCTTCCGCCGTGGTTGCCCGGACTCGCCGCCGTGAGCTGAGGTCTGTCGAGCGCCGGTCGTGAGGGCTCACGGGGTACTCGCCGCTACGACTCCGCCCTTGACCGGCCACCGTGCCCCACCCCGGCCACCGCCCAACGGCGCCGAGCCCCACCGACCCCCACCCCACCGCGCGGCGCCCCGAACCCCGCGTGGGGTGCCCGTCTCACGGGCACCCCACCCACAGACCTTCCCCGCGCCTTCCGCCAAGGCTCCAGTGGCCTCCCGGTCACGCCCCCGAGGGCTCGTATCCCCGGGACGGTCTCGGCCGGTTCGAGGGGTTAGTGGGTTGCCTGGGTGAGTTCCTCCGTAGGGGCCGGCTGGGTGGGTGGGACGTGGCGTAGGAGGCGGGCTATCAGGATCGCCATCGCGGCCAGGGCCACCGCGGCGACCAGTGCCACGACGTTCAGGCTGGTCGTGAAGGCCTCTCTGGCGGTCGTCACGAGGGCTGCGCCCGTTTCTCCGCCCACTCCCTCGGCTGCGGCCAGTGCGGTCGCCAGCGTGTCCCTGGAGGCCGTCTCCACGGCCGGGGCCAGGGAGTCGGGCAGGGCCAGGGTGCCTCGGTAGAGGGCGGCGCCCAGGCTGCCCAGGATGGCGATGCCCAGGGAGAAGCCGAGTTCGCCGCTGGTCTCGTTCAGGGCGGCGGCCGAGCCGGCCTTCTCGGGCGGGACCGAGCCCACGATCAGGTCGGTGCTCAACGTCACCAGCGGGCCCGCGCCCAGGTTGATCAGGATCCAGCCGCAGGCCAGCGTCAGCGGGCCCGAGACCGTGTCCACCTGGGTGATGACCAGGAGGCCGGTGACCGAGACGGCCAGGCCGTACCCGATCAGGTAGGCGGGGCGCACGCGGCGGGCCAGCAGCGGCGAGAGCAGGAAGCTGACGCCGTTGGCGGCCACGGCGGGCAGCATCCACAGGCCGGCGGCCAGCGGCGACAGGCCCTCGACGAGCTGCAGGTGCTGCGTGAGGAACAACATGAGGGCGCCCATCAGCAGGGTGGCGGCCATCATGCCGGCGAGGGCGGTGCTGAAGGCGTGGCGGGTGAACAGCTTCAGGTCCAGCAGCGGGTGGGCGAGCCTGCCCTGCCTGCGGGCGAAGAGGATGCCCATGGCCAGGCCCAGGGCGAGGCAGGCGAGGGCGACGGGCTGCCAGCCGTGCTTGGCGATCTCCTTGAGGCCGTAGACCACGGGGAGGATGGCGGCCAGCGAGAGCGCGACGCTGGTGAGGTCGATCCGGCCCGCCGACGGGGCGCGGTACTCGGGCAGGAGCACCGGGCCGAGGACGAGCAGCAGCACCATCGCCGGTACGCCCAGCAGGAACGCCGAACCCCACCAGAAGTGCTCGAGCAGCGCGCCGCCCGCGATCGGGCCCAGCGCGGCGCCGCCCATGAAGCAGGCCAGCCATACTCCGATGGCCAGGCCGCGCTGGCGGGCGTCGGTGAACATGTTGCTGATCAGCGCGAGCGTGGACGGCGCCAGCGTCGCCCCGGCCAGTCCCAGCAGCGCCCGCGCGGCGATCAGCATGCCGGGGCTGGTGGAGTAGGCGGCCGCGACCGAGGCGAGGCCGAAGGCGGCCGCGCCGATCAGCAGCAGCCTGCGGCGGCCGATCCGGTCCCCGAGGGTGCCCATCGTCACCAGGAACCCGGCCAGCACGAACCCGTAGATGTCGGTGATCCACAACTGCTGTGTGCTGCTCGCGCCCAGGTCGGCCGCCAGGTGGGGCAGGGCAAGCAGCATCACGAACACATCGATGGAGACCAGCAGCGAGGTCAGGGCCAGCACCGCCAGCCCGATCCATTCGCGGCGTCCCGCCTTCGTCGCCGTCATGGCGCGTCCTTTCCGTTGTCTCTCCTGCTTTCACGGGAGAGTCGGAACGGCACGCGCGTTCTCTACATGACCGGGCGACCTACATCGCGTCGGTGCGGCCGGCCTTGATCGAGCTCCACTGCAGCCACTGCTTCCAGTCCTCCTGCCAGTGACCCCAGCCGTTGGTGGGCTCCAGCTTGCGCGGCGTGCCCGTGATGATGATCGGGTCGCCGATCAGGGTGTTCCTGATGAACCAGGAGGCGTTGGTCGGGCTGATGTTCACGCAGCCGTGGCTGACGTTGGAGTAGCCCTGGGAGCCGACGGACCAGGGGGCGCTGTGGACGTACTCGCCGCTGTTGGAGATGCGGACGGTGTTGTAGACGGTCATGCGGTAGTAGCCGGCCGAGCCGGGGCCGATGCCGGGCGAGATCATGATGGTGACCGGCTCGCGGGACATCGCCAGGTGGACGCCGGAGGTCGTGTGGTACTTCCAGACGCCGCCCTGGCCGGCGCTCATCGGGATGTCGCGGATCTTCTTGCCGTCGCGGCGCACGGTCAGGTAATGGGTGTCGGTGCTGCCCTTGGTGATCTGCTCGCGGCCGATCTTGAAGTCGAGGACGTGGTCGCGCTTGCCGTACATGCCGGGGCCGCCGCGTACGCCGGCCAGGCGCGCTTCGAGGCGGACCTTGGTGTGCGCGGGCCAGTACGTCTTGGGGCGGAAGTCCACGTGCCGGTCGTCGAACCAGTGCCAGGCTCCCTCGACGGGCTTGCTCGCCTTGACGTACAGGTTGCGCTCGACGCTGACCCGGTCGGTGATGTCCCGGTCGAAGACGATCATGATGGGCATGCCGACGCCGACGGTCAGGCCGGTGTTGTCCTTGTGCGGGGTCAGCTGCTCGATCTCGAAGCTCTTGGTGGCCTTGACCGTGGTGAACGTGCTGGTGGTCTGCTTGCCGTCGCCGGTCGTGACGGAGACGGTGTAGGTGGTGCCCGGCCTGGCGGTGCGGGTGCTGCGCCAGCGGGTGCCGTCGCCGCTGAGCACGCCGGCCAGCGTGGTGCCGGGGCCGGTGACGCGGACGCTCTTCAGCGTGCCGCCGCCCGGCGCGGCGACGATCACGGTCTCGTCGGTGCCGATGTTCACGGCCTGGTTGGCCGGAAGTACCGACACGGTGGTGGTTCCCGCCGCGGCCGCCACCGGGCTCGCGCCCTCGTCCGCTCCGGCCGCGTTGCTCGCCGAGCACGCGGTCGCCAGTGCCAGGGCAAGCAGCCCGGCCGATCCAGTCGTTACGCGCCCCACGACAACTCCCCCGTATGTGATCACTCCGCTCACGTCCCGTTACTACCCTCAGTGAGCGAAACGCCACGTATGGCAAGCGGTAAAAAACGCGAAAAACGGGTGCCCTCCCCCGGTTCGGAGGAGAACACCCGTTTCGCCGACTCAGTGGGAGAAGTTGCCCCGGTAGTACTGGAACACGAACCCGATCATGGCCATGACGACCATGAACAGCCCGATCAGGAACATCCAGAGGCCGATCGCGAACCCGGCGAAGGCGAAGGCCGCCGCCAGGCAGAGGAACAGCGGCCACCAGGAGCTCGGGCTGAAGAAGCCGATCTCACCGGCGCCGTCGCTGATCTCGCCCTGCTTGTTGTCCTCCGGCTGGTCGCCGATCCGGCGCGCCGTGAACATCAGGTAGTAGCCGATCATGAACGCGAAGCCGACCGAGATGGCCATGGCCGTGGTGCCGACCGGCTCGCCCTGCCCGGTCGCCGACTTGGTCCAGAACCAGTAGGCGACGTCGACGGCGGCGAAGAACAGGCCGCAGAGCAGGAACAGCCAACCCTGTACCTTCATCAGGCCTCAACCTCCTGCTTGGCCGAAACGTGCGGGTAGTGCAGGTCGAACGCGGGCCGCTCGGAGCGGATGCGCGGCAGCGAGGTGAAGTTGTGCCGCGGCGGCGGGCACGAGGTGGCCCACTCCAGCGAGCCGCCGTAGCCCCACGGGTCGTCCACGGTGACCTTGGGCGCGCTGCGCGCGGTCTTCCACACGTTGTAGAAGAACGGCAGCACCGAGATGCCCAGGACGAACGCGCCCACCGACGAGATCATGTTGAGGTCGGTGAAGCCGTCGGCCGGGCTGTAGTCGGCGTAGCGGCGCGGGAAGCCGAGCACGCCGAGCCAGTGCTGGACCAGGAACGTCGTGTGGAAGCCGATGAACAGCAGCCAGAACTGCAGCTTGCCGAGCCGGTCGTCGAGCATCTTGCCGGTGAACTTGGGCCACCAGAAGAAGAAGCCCGCGAACATCGCGAACACCACGGTGCCGAAGACCACGTAGTGGAAGTGGGCCACGACGAAGTAGGTGTCGGAGATGTGGAAGTCGAGCGGCGGCGAGGCCAGGATGACGCCGGTCAGGCCGCCCAGGAGGAAGGTCACCAGGAAGCCGACCGAATAGAGCATCGGCGACTCGAACGACAGGTGTCCCCGCCACATCGTGCCGATCCAGTTGAAGAACTTCACGCCCGTCGGCACCGCGATGAGGAACGTCATGAACGAGAAGAACGGCAACAGCACTTGCCCGGTCGGGAACATGTGGTGCGCCCAGACCGTGATCGACAGGCCCGCGATGGAGATGGTCGCGGCGACCAGCGAGATGTAACCGAAGATCGGCTTGCGGCTGAAGACCGGCAGGACCTCGGTGACGATGCCGAAGAACGGCAGCGCGATGATGTACACCTCGGGATGGCCGAAGAACCAGAACAGGTGCTGCCAGAGCAGCGCGCCTCCGGTCTCGCTGGCGAAGATGTGGGTGCCGAGCTTGCGGTCGGCCTCCAGGGCGAGCAGCGCGGCGGCCAGCACCGGGAAGGCCATCAGCACGAGCATGCTGGTGAGCAGGACGTTCCAGGTGAAGATCGGCATCCGGAACATGGTCATGCCGGGCGCGCGCATGCAGATGATCGTGGTGATGAAGTTGACCGAGCCGAGGATCGTGCCCAGGCCGGACAGCGCCAGGCCCATGATCCACAGGTCACCGCCGAGTCCCGGCGAGCTGATCGCGTTCGACAGCGGCGTGTAGGCGAACCAGCCGAAGCTGGCCGCGCCGTTCGGGGTGAAGAACCCGGACACCGCGATGATGCTGCCGAACAGGTAGAGCCAGTAGCTGACCATGTTCAGCCGGGGGAAGGCCACATCGGGGGCGCCGATCTGCAGCGGCATCAGCTCGTTGGCGAAGCCGGCGAACAGCGGCGTCGCGAACATCAGCAGCATGATCGTGCCGTGCATGGTGAACAGCTGGTTGAACTGCTCGTTCGAGGTGAACTGCAGGCCCGGCTGCGCCAGCTCGGCGCGCATGATCAGCGCCATCACGCCGCCGATCAGGAAGAACGCGAACGACGTGATGAGGTACAGGTGACCGATGATCTTGTGGTCGGTCGAGGAAAGCCACTTCGCGATGATCCGGCCCTTGGGAGTCGGACGCGCCGTGGTGATCGGCTCTTGGATGGCGGTCACTGGGTGCTCCCGGCCTGTGCGAGGTACTTGTCGTAGTCATCCTGCGCAACGAGCTTCACCGAGAACAGCATGCGGCTGTGGTCGACGCCGCACAGTTCCGCGCAACGGCCCGCGTAGACACCGGGCTCGTTCAGCGTCTTGACCTCGAAGACCCGGCCGGGGTTGCCCTCCTTGATGCCGGGGATCACGTCACGCTTGAACCGGAACGCGGGCACCCAGAAGGAGTGGATCACGTCAGGCGAGGACAGGTCGAACTGGACCGTCTTGCCGACGGGCAGCACGAGCTGCGGCCCCTGCCTGTAGTCGCTGACCGGCTGGCCCACCACGGGCGTCAGCTTCTTGCCGCCGACCTCGGTGGTGAAGCGCCAGCTCCACTGGAAGGCCTCGACCTTCACCTTGACGTCGGGAGTGGCCGACACCTTCTCCAGCGTGTTGCTGTCACGCGCGGTGTAGAAGAAGAACACCGACACCATGACCAGCGGAACGAGCGTGTAGAAGATCTCGATCGGCAGGTTGTAGCGAACCTGCGGCGGCAGCTCGGCCGACTTTTTCCGCTTACGGTGGAAGATGCATGCCCAAAGGATCAAGGCCAGGACAACGGCACCGGTGGCGAGAGCGGCGATCCAGGCCCCGTTCCAGAGGCTCTCGACGACATTTCCCTGCTCGGTTACGCCCTTCGGCAGGAGGCCGCTGGACCAGTCGGCCTCGGGAACATCATTCGCACACGCCGTAGCGGAGGCCAGCAGCAACGCCAAAGCGGCGGCGCGTGGCACTCTGCCCCGGACCAACGAACGCCGCGTCGAACGGCGAGTCGGACTCACGGATCGCCTACCCCACAGATGAAGCCCAGGAGTCACTCCTGGGCGCTCGTATTTCCAAATGCACAGCTGATTGCAGACACATTAGCGCGGAGGGGCCCCGCCCTCCCGCCCGCCCCCTCGATGGCGCGCCGGGAGTGGGACGATAAGTCGCGTGGCGTACTTCGACGCGGCCTCCACCGAGCCGCTTCACCCCCAGGCACGCGAGGCGTATCTGGCGGCCCTGGACGTCGGCTGGGCCGATCCGGCACGGCTCTACAACCAGGCCCGCCGCGCGCACTTGCTGCTGGAGCAGGCCCGCACGGAGGTGGCAGAGGCACTCGGCGCGCGTCCTGACGAGGTGTCGTTCACCTCTTCCGGCACGCAGGCCGTGCATCTCGGCGTGCTCGGCACCCTACACGGGCGGCGCCGTACCGGCCGCCATCTCATCACCAGCGCGGTGGAGCACTCCAGCGTCCTGCACGCGGCGGGGGTGCACGAGCGCGACGGCGGCACGGTCGAGACCGTGGGCGTCGGGCTGACCGGCCGCGTCGACCTGCCCGCCTTCACGGCGGCGGTCGCGGCCGAGGGTACGGCTCTCGCCTGCCTGCAGACCGCCAACCACGAGGTCGGCACGCTCCAGCCGGTGGCCGAGGCGGCGGCGGCCTGCCGCGAGCACGGGGTGCCGCTGCTGGTCGACGCCGCCCAGACGGCGGGGCGGCTGCCGATACCGGAGGGCTGGTCGGTGCTGACGGCCAGCGCGCACAAGTGGGGCGGGCCGGCCGGGGTGGGCGTGCTGGCGGTGCGCAAGGGCACCAGGTTCCGCTCGTTCCTGCCGGAGGACGAGCGCGAGCGCCGCCGGGTGCCCGGCTACGAGAACGTTCCGGCGATCGTGGCGGCCGCGGCGGCGCTGCGCGCGATGAGCGCGGAGGCGGCGCAGGAGCACGCGCGGCTGTCGGCCCTCGTGGACCGGATCAGGAACACGGTGCCGAAGATCGTCCCCGACGTGGAGGTCATCGGGGAGCCGGTCGAGCGGGCGCCGCACATCGTCACCTTCTCCTGTCTGTACGTCGACGGGGAGGTGTTGCTCACCGAGCTGGACAAGGCGGGATTCGCGGTATCGTCCGGGAGTTCGTGCACCGCTAGTACGCTTCGACCATCGCATGTGTTGGAGGCGATGGGCGTGCTCACGCACGGGAACGTCAGGGTCTCGCTGCCCCGTGGCGCTTCCGCGGCGGAGGTGGACAGGTTCCTGGAGGTCCTTCCCGACATGGTGCGCCGGATCCGGCAGGACGCAGGAGTGGCATGACAGAAGTGACTCAGCCCGCACTGACGATCGACGCGCTCGGGAAGAAGTGCCCGATCCCGATCATCATGCTCGCCGAGCAGATCAACTACGTTCCGCTCAACGCGGTGGTGGCGGTGCTGGCCGACGATCCGGCCGCCTATACCGACGTGCCCGCCTGGTGCCGGTTGAAATCGCATCCGCACGTGGGCACGTACGAGCTGCCCGGCGGCGGCTGGGCGATCCACGTGCGGCGCAATTACTGACCTGCGATTTTGGGTAGAACCGTGCGGGAATGTCATCTCATTTCGGGGGGAATCCGATGACCGCTGGACACCCGCACGAGACCGCCCGCGACCTGATGAGCGCGGGCGTGGAGTGCATCGCCGCCCACGAGACCCTGGACCGGGCGGCGCAGATGATGCGCGACCGCGGGGTCGGGGCGCTGCCGATCTGCGGTTCCGACGACCGGCTCAAGGGCATCATCACCGACCGTGACATCGTCACCAAGTGCATCGCCGAGGGCCACGACCCGTCCAGGGTCACCGCCGGCGACCTGGCCACCGGGCTGGTGTGGGTCCCGGCCGACGCCACCGTGGAGGAGGCGCTGGCCCGGATGGAGGAGAACCAGATCCGCCGGCTGCCGGTGATCGAGAACCACCGCATCATCGGAATGATCAGCGAGGCGGACCTGGCCAAGCACCTGCCGGACGACCAGCTCGCCGGGTTCGTGCACCGCGTCTACGCGGGGGTGTGACGGCCGGGCCGTACCGGGGAGGGAGCGGGCGCGGCGTTGACGGCCGCGCCCGTCGCCTGGATCAGGCGTAGTGGCACTTGACGTGGCCGGAGATCTCGGCGGCCGCCTCGGCGCCGTAGGCGGCCGTGAAGCGCTCCAGGAAGGACTTCTGGCCCAGCTCGTACTCCTGGCCGCCGACGCGCTCCAGCACGTGCGTGGCGGTGAGGTTGCCCACCTGGCCGCAGCGCTCCAGCGACAGGCCCCACGCCAGCGCCGACAGGAAGCCCGCGCGGAAGGCGTCGCCGACGCCGGTCGGGTCGGCCTTGCCGAGTTCGGGCGCGGGCGCGACCTGGATGGACGGCTCGCCCTTGCGCGCGATGACCGCGCCCTTCGGGCCCAGCGTGGTGATGCGCACGCCCACGCGGTCCAGGATCTCCTCGTCGGACCAGCCGGTCTTCTGCTCGATGAGCCCCTTCTCGTAGTCGTTGGAGAAGAGGTACGCGGCCCCGTCGACGAGCTGACGGATCTGCTCGTCGGCCATGCGGGCCAGCTGCTGGGAGATGTCGGCGGCGAACGGGATGCCCCGCTGGCGGCACTCGTCGGTGTGCCTGAGCATCGCGTCGGGGTCGTTGGGGCTGATCAGCACCAGGTCGAGCCCGCCCACGCGGGCGGCGGTCGGCTGCAGCTCGATGTTCCTGGCTTCGGCCATCGCGCCCGTGTAGAAGGAGGCGATCTGGTTGTGGTGCTCGTCGGTGGTGCACAGGAACCTGGCGGTGTGGTGAGTCTCCGACACGTGCACCGAGTCGCAGTCGACGCCGTGGCGCTCCAGCCAGGAGCGGTAGTCGGCGAAGTCGGGCCCGACCGCGCCCACAAGGATGGGGGCCAAGCCCAGGCAGCCCATGCCGAACGCGATGTTCGCCGCACAGCCTCCCCGCCGGATCTGCAGGTCGTCGACCAGGAACGAAAGTGACACCCGATCCAGTTGTTCGGCGATGAGCTGATCGCCGAAGCTTCCTGGGAACGTCATCAGATGGTCTGTCGCGATGGAGCCGGTGACGGCGATGCGCACGGGATTCTTCTTCCTCGTTGTCTGCAGGCCAAGTAGAGCCTCACGAGGATATGCGAAGGCCACGTCCACACCAAGGTGAACGCGGCCTCCCACCAACCGGCCACCAGGCCGGCTGGACGACGACCACAGCCCCGGCGCCGTCAGGCGGTCCGGGGCGGATCGGCGGACGCCTTCTTAGTTGAAGGAGTCACCACAGGCGCAGGAGCCGGTGGCGTTGGGGTTGTCGATGGTGAAGCCCTGCTTCTCAATGGTGTCGACGAAGTCGATCGTCGCGCCCAGCAGGTACGGCGCGCTCATCCGGTCCGTCACGACACCGACGCCGCCGAAGTCGGTCACCACGTCGCCGTCCATCGAACGGTCGTCGAAGAAGAGCTGGTAGCGCAGGCCGGAACAGCCACCGGGCTGGACGGCCACCCGCAGCTGCAGGCCTTCCTCACCCTGCTGCTCCAGCAGGCTCTTGACCTTCGCCGAGGCCGCGTCGGTCAGGATCAGGCCCTGCGTCGTGGTCTCGCTGCTCTCAACCGTCATGTGCGAACTCCCGCGGTCTGTTTCTGACTTCCTACTAAGACGTTAGCAACACCGGCCGGCCTCTTCACATTCCCCACCGTCCGTGCGGGCGGCCGTACCCCCGCAAAAGGGGTGGGGTACGGCAAAGCACAGGGAAGGGATATGCCATCATGAGTATCGTCAATCCGACGATAAGGGGTTCGGCCATGACCACCACCCAGCTGTTCATCCTTGGCAGGAGCGCCGACGCGGGCAGCGAGCGCGGCGTCGACTGTCCCGGCGAGCTTCCCGCCGCCTCCGACCCTGACCTGGTCGAACGGGCGCGCAAGGCGAAGGAGGCGCTGGGCGAGCGCGTGTTCGTGCTCGGCCACCACTACCAGCGCGACGAGGTCATCCAGTTCGCCGACGTGACCGGTGACTCCTTCAAGCTGGCCCAGCAGGCGGCCGCCCGGCCGGAAGCCGAGTTCATCGTCTTCTGCGGCGTGCACTTCATGGCCGAGTCGGCCGACATCCTGACCGGGCCGGATCAGCGCGTGGTGCTGCCCGACCTGGCGGCCGGGTGCTCGATGGCCGACATGGCCACCTTCGACCAGGTGGAGGAGTGCTGGGAGGCGCTGGAGGACGCGGGGCTGGCCGGCGACGTCGTGCCCGTCACGTACATGAACTCCAGCGCCGACATCAAGGCCTTCTGCGGACGGCACGGCGGCGTGGTGTGCACGTCCTCCAACGCCAGGCGGGCTCTGGAGTGGGCGTTCGAGCAGGGCAAGCAGGTGCTGTTCCTGCCCGACCAGCACCTCGGGCGCAACACCGCGGTGCTGGAGTTGGGCATGTCGCTGGAGGACTGCGTGGTGTGGAATCCGCACCGGCCCAACGACATCGGCGAGGTCGCCGGGGCGAAGATGATCCTGTGGAAGGGCCACTGCTCGGTGCACGGGCGCTTCACCGCCGAGTCCGTGGACGACGTGCGGGCCCGCATCCCCGGCGTCAACGTGCTGGTGCACCCGGAGTGCCGGCATGACGTCGTGCTGAAGGCCGACTACGTGGGCTCGACCGAGTACATCATCAAGACGCTCCAGGCCGCTCCCGCCGGGTCCAGCTGGGCCATCGGCACCGAGCTGAACCTGGTCAAGCGGCTGGCCCAGATGTTCCCCGACAAGAGCGTCTCGTTCCTGGACAAGACGGTCTGCTACTGCTCCACCATGAACCGGATCGACCTGCCCCACCTGGTGTGGGCGCTGGAGTCGCTCGCCCTCGGTGAGACGGTCAACCAGATCACGGTCGAGCCGGACACCGCCCACTGGGCCAAGGTCGCCCTCGACCGCATGCTGGCGCTGCCGTAACGGATCAGCCGCCGAAGGCGTAGACGACGCGGACCGACACCGTGACGGACTGCTCACCCGGGCTGATCGAGGACTGGTCGGCCATGGCCGCCGCGGCCATCATCATCGGCCGCGGCGGGGCGTCGGCCTCCTCGCTGATGGACACGACCTGGCCGAGCGGACGGCCCGCCAGGCCCGCGTACTGCTCCGCCTTGGCCCTGGCGTCCTTGAAGGCCCGGTCGCGCGCGTCCTTGAGCGCCGCGACCGGGTCGGAGATCTCGAAGCTCACGCCGTTGAGCCTGGCCTCCTCGCCGACCCCCGCCACGAGGTCGATGATCCGGTCGGCCTGCGACAGGTCGCGCACCATCGCCTCGACGCCCTGGGCGGCACGGTAGGCGGAGATCTTCGGGTAGTTCTCGTACTCGGGCCCCAGCGACAGCTCGCTGGTGCGCAGGTCCTTGGCGGCCAGGCCGGCCTCGCCCAGCGTCCGCAGGAGCCGGACGGCGGCGGCGCGGACGGCGGCGAAGGCCTCACCGGCGCTCGCCTTGCGCACCTCGACGCCGACGTTGAGCCGCATGGCGTCGGGGGCGGCCGAGACCGCGCCCTGACCGAGCACGGTGATCTGCTGGCTGTCCACGTGTACCCCCTTTGAGGCGTCCGGAGCTTCTTGATCCTAAGCGCCTAGTGTGCTCCTCGCGTGTAGAGGAAGCCCATGGCGTCGAAGTCCTTCTTCCTGGGCGCCGTGGCCAGGACCCGCTTCGTGTCGCCCTTCATGTCGACGACCACGGCCTGGTAGCCGCCGGCGTGCACGCGCCAGATCGCGACGTGGTCCTCGTCCCACCAGCCGATCAGCCGGTTGGTCTGGACCGGGATGGGCGGTCTGCTCCCGCCCTGGCCGGAGACGGGCTTGGCGCACAGGCTGCTGCCCGCCTCGTCGCAGTAGGCGAGGTAGTGGGTGCCCGAGGGCGACAGCACGTCGCTCTCGACCCACAGCGGGTGGCCGCCGTCCGGCAGAGTGCGGGCCACCGGCTTGCCTTCGAGGTCGAAGAAGCGCATGTCGCCGTTCGCCCAGGTGCCGACGGACTCGCCGTCGCCGTCCCAGAAGTAGTCGTAGGTGCTGGTGTCGACGTCCTTGATCTGGAAGACGCGGGGCTTGCCGGTGGCGATGTCGAGGATGGCGTAGCCGTACGGGACGCTGTCGTTGTCGGTGGCCTTGTACAGGGTGAACAGGCCCAGCCTGCCGTCCGGCGACCAGCGGGGCGCGCTCGGGTAGACGGGGGCGGCGGTCAGCTTGATCGTGCGCTTGACGCCGGTGACGTGCTCGACGATCGAGACCTGGGAGTAGCCGTCGCTGCTGTAGTCGGCGTCGGTGGCCAGGGCGCGGGCGCCGGTGGTGTTGAGCGCGTACTCGAAGTAGGCGCGGTTGAGGACGAAGCGGTCGGCGCCCGCCTTTCTGACGTAGACGCGCTTGCCGCTGTCGGCGCTGTAGGAGATGAGCTTGATCGGGTCGTCCTCGTGCTCCTCGACCGTCATCACCGTTCCGGGCAGCGTGAACCGTTTGGTGGCCACCGGCGGCGATGAGGGGTTCCGGGTGGTGGGGGCGGGCGTGGCCGGGCGCGACGTCCTGGGGGTTGCGGAGGTCGTCACCGGGCCGCCCGCCAGCCGGGTGGCCGTGACCACGCCGACGACCGCCAGCACCAGCACCGCGACGGCGGCCGCCGCGATCACCCAGCCCGTGCGCATGCCGCGCGGCACGGTGGCCGGTGGCTGACGCATGGGCCGCGAGTGCTGCGGGGGCGGCAGATGAGCGGCCGGTACGGCCGGCGGCCCCACCCACGTCCCCTGCCCGGGAGGCACTCCGTGCATCCGCTGCCCGTGCGGCATCCCCTGCGGCGATGGCGTCTGCGGGGCTCCCTGCCGCGGCGGCATCCCGGCGCCCTGCTGCATCCCGTGGCCCTGCTGCATCCCGTGGCCTGGCTGCATGCCCATGTTCTGCGGTGGCCCGGTGTGCTGCGGCGTCCCGTGGCCCGGCGGCATCCCGGTGGGGCCGGTGGAGGGGCGGGCGTCCGGGGGCGCGAACGGCGTCCCGCCCGGCCCCGCGGCCACGGCCGTGCCCTCGACCAGCAGGCCGGGCGCCGACGGGCCCGAGTCGGGCGCCTGCCCGAAGGGACCACCCGGCGCGTGCCCCAGCAGGCGCATCAGCGCGTCCCCCGCGCTCGGCCGCCGGCTCGGGTCCTTGGCCAGGCAGTCCTGGACCAGCGCGCGCAGTTGCGGATCGGCGATGCCGCTGATGTCGGGCGCCGCGTTGAGAATGCGGTTGACCATGGCGGGCAGGCTGTCGGCGCCGAAGGGCGTGTGCCCGGTGGCGGCGTACAGCATCGTGGAGGCCCACGCGTGCATGTCCGCCCGTGGACCGGGCACCGCGTCGGTGAGCTGCTCCGGCGCCATGAAGGCGGGCGTGCCGATGGCGGTGGCGGTGAGCGTGGAGGTGAGGTCGAGCGCCTTGGCGATGCCGAAGTCGATCACCCGCGGCCCGTCGGGGGCGAGCACCACGTTGGACGGCTTGAAGTCGCGGTGCACGATCCCGGCCTGGTGGATCGCGACCAGCGCGGTGACGGTGCCGATCGCCAGGCGGTGCAGCGCGGGGCCGGAGCGCGGCCCCTCCCGCTGGACGACCTCGTGCAGCGTCGGCCCGTCGATGTACTCGCTGACGATGTACGGCCGGCCGTTCAGCAGCCCGGTCTCGATCACCTGGGCGGTGCAGAAGGGCGCGACCCGGCGGGCCATGGCGACCTCGCGGACGAAACGCTCGGAGGCGTCCTCGTCCCCGGCCAGGTCGGCGCGGAGCAGCTTGACGGCGACCTTGACTCCGGCGGAGTTCTCGCCGAGGTAGACGGTGCCCTGCCCGCCCTCGCCCAGGCGGCCGGTCAGGTCGTAGGCCCCGACCCTGCCGGGGTCTCCCGCCCGCAGGGCAACGAGCTCCGGCATCCCCACCCCCACATTTGGCGACTTTCCCGGCCATTGTGGTGGGTGTCTGGCAATCTCGTCATCTCTTTGCGGGACGTACCAGCGGGAAAGGCAGCGTCTGGCGGATGGGCGCGCCGGTCAGGAGCATGACGAGCCGGTCCACGCCGAGGCCGAGCCCGCCGGTCGGCGGCATGGCGTACTCCAGCGCGGCCAGGAAGTCCTCGTCCAGCTCCATCGCCTCGGGATCGCCCCCGGCGGCCAGCAACGACTGCTCGGCCAGCCGCCGTCGCTGCTCGGCCGGGTCGGTCAGCTCGGAGTAGGCGGTGCCCAGCTCCGCCCCGAACGCCACCAGGTCCCAGCGCTCGGCCAGCCGGGGGTCGTCGCGGTGCGGGCGCGTCAGCGGCGAGACGTCGGCGGGGAAGTCGACGTAGAAGGCGGGCGCGGTGGTCCGCGCCTCGACCAGCCGCTCGTACAGCTCCAGGACCAGCTCCCCACGCCGCCACTTCGGGTGGTACGGCACGCCGAGCCGGTCACAGAGCTTCCTCAGCTCCGGCGCCCCGGTGGCCGCGCTCACCTCCTCACCGGCGGCCGCGGAGATCGCCTGGTTGACCGGGACGACGGGCCACTCGCCCGAGATGTCCACCCCTTGCACGATCAGTCCGCCCAGCGCCGCCTGGGCCGCCTCCTGGATCAGCGAGCGGGTGAGGTCCAGCATGTCCCGGTAGTCGGCGTACGCCTGGTAGGCCTCCAGCATGGTGAACTCCGGGTTGTGCTTGTGCGACACCCCCTCGTTCCTGAACGTCCTGCCCAGCTCGAACACCCGTTCCACCCCGCCCACGCACAATCGCTTGAGGTAGAGTTCGGGCGCGATCCGCAGGTACAGGTCCAGGTCGTAGGCATGGATGTGGGTGCGGAACGGGCGCGCGCTCGCCCCGCCGTGCACCGGCTGCAGGATCGGGGTCTCGACCTCCAGGAAACCCCGCCGTACCAGGCCGTCGCGCAGGGCCCGGATGGCGGCGGCCCGTACCCGCAGCATCTCCCGCGCGGCGGGTGAGGTGATCAGGTCGAGGTGGCGGCGGCGCACGCGGGCCTCGGGGTCGGTCAGCCCGCGGTGCTTGTCGGGCAGGGGGTGCAGGCATTTGCCGGTCAGCGTCCAGTCCCGGGCCAGCACGGAGACCTCGCCCGTGCCGGAGCGCTCGACCCGCCCGTGGACCCCGACGTGGTCGCCGAGGTCCACGACGCGCCGCCAGCGGGCCCGCAGCTCCGGGTCGGTGATCATGAGCTGCCGCTCCCCCGCCCAGTCGCGCAGCGTCGCGAACAGGATGCCGCCGTGGTCGCGCACCAGCATCACCCGCCCGGCCACCGCCACCATCTCGCCGACCTGACCGGCCTGCGCCGTCGTGTGCGTGCGCGGGAAGTTCACCGGGTACGGCTCCGCCACCAGCGCCAGCTTCCCCGCCCGGACCCCGTCCTGCTCCGGCGGCCCGGCGGAAGCGGCGGGCGCGGCCTCGGCGGCGGGCGCTTCGAGGGCGACCGGCGTCACGGACGCGACCGCCCGGCCCTCGCCGCGCCGCAGCAGCGTGGGCAGGCTCGGCCCGGCCAGGAACCCCTCCGCCACCGCCGAGGCCAGCCCGACCTTGGGCAGGTCGCGGTTGTCGGCGTAGGCGAGGAAGCGCGGCACCCACTCGGGCCGGTACTTCACGTTCGACCGGTAGAGCGACTCCAGCTGCCACCAGCGCGAGAAGAACAGCAGCAGCCGCCGCCACGCCCGCAGCACCGGCCCCGCCCCGATCCTGGCGCCCTCCTCGAAGGCGGCGCGGAAGACGGCGAAGTTGAGCGAGATCCGCTCGACGCCCAGCTCGGGCGCCCGCTCGGCCAAGCCTGTGACCATGAACTCCATGAGCCCGTTGTCGGCACCCCGGTCGCGGCGCATGAGGTCGAGCGAGAGCCCGCGCTCGCCCCACGGGACGAACGACAGGATCGCCGCCTCGTCGCCGCCCGCGGTGAGCGCCTCGACGAGCACGCAGCGGCCGTCGGCAGGGTCGCCGAGCCGGCCGAGCGCCATGGAGAAGCCGCGCTCGGTCTCGGTGTCGCGCCAGGCGTCGGCCTTGGCGATGACGCTGCGCATCTCCTCGGGTGACAGCTCGGCGTGCCGGCGTATCCGCAGCGTGTATCCGGCGCGCCCGACCCGGTTGACCGCCTGCCGTACGCCGCGCATCTCGCGGCCGTCGAGGGTGAAGGCGGCCACGTGCAGGATCGCCTCGTCGCCGAGTTGCAGGATCTTGAGCCCGGCGCGGGCGTAGGCGCGGGCGCCCTCCTCGCCGGCGCCGATGGCGGCGGGCGTCCAGCCGTACTCCTCTGCCTGGCGCCGCCAGCGGGCGATGGCGGGCTCCCAGGCCTCGACGTCGCCGATCGGGTCGCCGCCGGCCAGGCTCACCCCGCTGACGACGCGGTAGGAGACCGCGCTCTTGCCGCTCGGCGAGAAGATCGCGGCCCGGTCGCGGCGGGTGGCGAAGTAGCCGAGCGAGTCGCGCTCGCCCTCGGCGGCCAGCAGTTCGCGGAGCCTGGCCTCGTCGCCGGGCAGCAGTTCGGCGATGGCCCACTGCGAGCGGAACAGCACCGCGAACGCCCACAGCAGCGCGATCGCGCTCAGCAGCCCGATCGTGAACGCCACCCAGGCCGGCCCGTACCCCTCACGGTCGAAGTCGAGCGTGATCGCGCCGCCGAGCGCCTTCTCGATCACCCACGGCAGCCGGTCCTGCCGCCGGAGCGTGCCGTGGAAGGCGCTGATCAGCGCGTACCCGACGCCGACCGAGACCAGCAGCCCGGCCACGAGCGTGAGCAGGGCCTTGCGGAAGGCGGCCCGCTGGGTCTTGGCGAAGAACTCCGCGCGCGCGGCCACCAGCAGCAGGAGCAGGACGAGCGTCACGCCGAAGTTGACCGCGACCCTCCATGCCGGATAGTCCTCGCCCGCCGCCGGCTCCAGCCAGACGATCAGCCCGTAGAGCGCCAGCAGGACCAGCGTGAAGATCAGGAAGACCAGCATCAGCCGGTACGCGGCCCGCTTGCGCCGGGCGACGGCCCCGGCCAGCAGGGCCAGGAAGACGGCGTAGGCCAGGTTGGGCTCGGCGGGGAAGACGAGGTCGTTGAAGGTGTCGGTGACCGGCCGCAGCAGCGCGCGCAGGGGCCGGACCAGCGCGATCAGCGCGCAGTAGACGGCCAGGGCGGCCAGGATCCCGGCCAGGACCTTCGGCACCCACCTCCAGCGCGTCGTCATTGGCCGGATATACCCGGCTACTTTCCGTTAAATGACCTGGTGATGGCCTCGGGAGCGTCAAGCTGGACCTGGTGCCCCACCCGCGGCAGCCGCAACAGGTCCGCGCCGAGCGCGTCGGCCAGCCGCTCCTGGCAGCCGTCGGTACGCCCGGCCGTGATCACCAGCGTCGGCACCCGCGGATAGGGATGCTCCCGCCGGATCAGCTCCAGCTCGGCGGCCATGTCCCGGTAGGCCAGCCACTCCCCCGCGACCGCCGCCAGCACCTTGCCCTCGCGGTAGACGCCCGCCCGGTCGGGCCCGCCACCGGCCAGCCGGTGCGCCAGCGGACCGAAGCAGCGCGCCAGCGCCGCGGCGGCCCACGTCCCGCCGAAGGCCGGCAGCCAGCGGCCCAGCGCCCTGCCGGGGGCCGAGGTGCCGCGGCCGGGCTTCGTGCGGCAGCTCGGGTCCACGAGGACCACGCGGGAGACGCGCAGCGGGTGCAGGCGGGCGAAGGCCTCGGCGTGCCAGGCGGCCACCGAATGGGCGATCACCGCCACCTTCTCGGGGTGGGAGGGGGCCAGCGCGGCCAGGCGGGCGGCCTCGCCGTACAGGGTGGGCGGGGTCTGGGGGGCGGGGCTGCGGCCGAGTCCGGGGCGGTCGAAGCGGATCACGCGGTGCGCGGAGGCGAGCCCGGCGGCCACGGCATCCCAATGGAACCAGGCGCCGCCCATCCCGGCGGCCACCAGGACGGCGGGGCCGCGGCCGTCCTCGACCACGTGCGGGCGGCTCTCGTCCCGCACGGGCTGGGGCGCGGCCAGCAGGCGCGCGGCCACGTACACCAGCCAGAGCGCGATCACCAGGACCTGGAAGCGCTGTGCCACCCCGATGAGGTGGGCGGCGGTGACCGCGACCAGCGTGAGCACACTGGCCAGCACGTACGCGCCGGCCAGGAGGACGGCGGTGCGCGTACGCCAGCTCCTGGCCAGCTCCACCATCGCGGCCAGGACGGCGACGGAGGCGAGCGTGCTGGTGAGCGTGTGGAGGTGGTGCGGCAGCGACAGCGGGCCGCGCTCGCACGCCGGATCGCTGACGACCGCGCAGTCCAGCGGCAGCGCGCCGTCGGCGATCGTGAACACGCCGAACAGCGCCAGGGCCAGCCAGCCGCCCCACGCGGCGGGCGCCCTGGGCGCGAGCGCGACGCCGACCACGACGGCCAGCCCGGCCAGCACGTCGGCCAGCCGGAACAGCCGCGACCAGGGCTGGTCGCGGGCGGCCAGTTCGCTGAGGTAGCCCTCGGCCGGGTCGACCGCCGGGCTGGCGAACTGGCCCGGCACCCAGGCGCTGTACACCACGCCCGCGACGAAGAAGGCACAGGCCGAGACCATGATCAGACGACGCTCCACGTCGCCATTAGATCACTCTGCGTGACAATTCCGGCGCTCCGGGGCACCGTCTCAGAGACCGGGCGCGCCCCAGACCGGGAACCAGCGCGACAGATCCTCCTCGATCGGCAGTTCACCGGCCAGCGCGCCCCTGGCCTGGAGTTCGAGCGCGTTGTCGCGGCGCTCGCCCGGCTGCGGGGCGAACGGGTAGAAGGTGCCGCGCTTGTAGAGGTAGACCACGGCCATGCGGCGGTCTGCCGGGTCGGCGAAGGACACCAGCGAGCACAGCAGCGACGGGCCGAACCCGGCGCCCTCCAGCGAGGAGTTCACCGCGTGGAGTTCGGTGACCAGGTCGCTGAGGTCGGACGGAGCCCGCCGTACCAGGAGCCAGGTGTAGCCGTAGGCGTCGGTGGAGCGCTCGACGCGCTCGCCCAGCAGCGCGCGCACGTCGCTCTCCAGCGTGGCGAACGCGCCGCCCTCGGCCGCGCGGAAGCTCACCGAGCCGAGCCCGGTCGGCGCCAGCCCGGTGGCGGCCTGCAGCGTCACCGCGGCCGACGGCAGCGCGAACAGCGCGTCGAGGTTGGGTTTGACGGCCTTCGTCCGGCCCAGCAGGGAGTCGAGCCACTTCATCGGCCCAGCTCCGCCGAAATCTTGGCCAGGTTGTCCAGGCGCTTCTGAAGCGGCGGGTGCGTGGCGAACAGGTTCGCCAGCGACTCCCCCTTCGACAGCGCCGGGGCGAAGTAGAAGGCGTTGAACGGCTCCGCCGCGCGCAGGTCGCGGGTCGGGATCCTGGCCATCTCCCCGCTCACCTTGGTCAGGGCGCTGGCCAGCGCGCTCGGCCGCTGCGTGAGCAGGGCCCCGGCACGGTCGGCCGCCAGCTCGCGGTAGCGCGACAGCGCTCTGGTCAGCAGGAAGCTGACCGCGTAGACGAGGATGGAGACGAGCAGGATGATCAGGCCGATGGGCAGGCCGCCCCGGTCCTCACGGCCGCGCCCGCCGAGGCCGGCGTAGAGGGCGAAGCGGGTCATCAGCCCGGCCACGATGCCGAGGAACGAGGCGATCGTCATCACCGCGACGTCGCGGTGGGCGACGTGCGAGAGTTCGTGGGCCAGCACTCCTTCGAGCTCCTGCGGCTCAAGGCGGCGCAGCAGGCCGGTCGTGACGCAGATCACGGCCTTTTTCTGGTTACGGCCGGTGGCGAAGGCGTTCGGCACGTCGGAGTCGGCGATGGCCACGCGCGGTTTGGGCATGTCGGCCAGCGCGCACAGCCGGTCGATCAGGCCGTGCAGCTCGGGCGCCTCCTGCGGCGATACTTCCCGCCCGCCCATCGCGAACAAGGCGATCCGGTCGGACAGGAAGTACTGCGCGAACAGCATGACACCGGCGATGACCAACACGGTCAGCGCCCTCACCCCCAAGGCGATGAGAACGCCGACGAAAGCGACGTAAAGCAACCCGAGCAGGAACATCGTCACGACCATGCGGCGAGTCAGGCCGCTGTCGGACGCGAACCGCGTGCGCACGGGTTAACCAGGGATCAAGCCCTGGTCGCCCAGCATCTCCCGGACTTCCTCGATCGAGGCGTCCGCGGGGGGAAGGATCAGCTCTGACGGCTCAAGGCTGTCGTCGGAAAGCGCCTTGCCCACGTGGCGCACCTTGTCGAGCAGGGCGTGCAGCCGTACCCGGAAGTTCTCCTCGTCGTCGGCCTCGATGGCCGACTCGAGCTCGCTGTCCAGCTGGTTCAGGACGGCGATGTCGTCGGCGGAGATCTCCACCTGACCCTCGCCCATGATCCGTACGATCATGCTCCGTCCCCCTGCCTGGGAAGCTGCTGGGTCTGGGGCTGCTGCTGCGGCTGGGCCTGCGGCTGAGGCTGCTGGGCCTGCTGCGGCTGCCCCTGCTCGATCGAGCCCTGCGGCGCCGGGCCCTGGCCGAGCTCGGCCTTCATGCGAGCCAGCTCCAGCTCGACGTCCATGCCGCCGCCCATCCGGTCGAGCTCGTTCTGGATGTCGTCGCCACGGGTGCCGCTGAAGTCGTCGAGCGCGCCGCTGGCCAGCAGTTCGTCGATCGCCCCCGCCCGCGCCTGCATCTGCGCGGTCTTGTCCTCGGCACGCTGAATCGCCAGGCCGACGTCGCCCATCTCCTCGGAGATGCCGGAGAAAGCCTCGTTGATGCGCGTCTGCGCCTCGGCGGCCGTGTAGGTCGCCTTGATCGTCTCCTTCTTCGTGCGGAAGGAGTCGACCTTGGCCTGCAGGCGCTGGGAGGCCGTGGTGAGCTTCTCCTCCTCGCCCTGAAGGTTGTCGTGCTGGATACGCAGATCGGCGATCTGCGTCTGCAGACCGGAGCGACGGCTCAGCGCCTCACGCGCGAGGTCCTCACGGCCCACGGACAGCGCCTTGCGGCCCTGGTCCTCCAGCTTCCTGGATTGCTGCTCCAGTCCATTGATCTGCAGCTCGACCCGCTTACGGGAGGTGGCGACGTCGGCCACGCCCCTGCGTACCTTCTGCAGCAGCTCAAGCTGGCGCTGGTACGAATAGTCGAGGGTCTCGCGTGGATCCTCCATTTTGTCCAGGGCCTTGTTGGCCTTGGACTTGAAGATCATCGAAAGTCTCTTCATCACGCTCATGCGCGTCGGCCGTCCCCTTCTTAGGTCGTGCTGTTGGTCACCCACTGCAGCGCAGCCGCCTTGGGATTACCCTACGCATAACGCACGAGGGCGTCACTAAGTTGCAGTACAGGTAGGGTTGACGACGTGTTGCGACGCCGTTCCCAGACCTCCGTGGACGACACCCCCGTCCCCGCTGACGATCCTAAACCCCAGGGTAAGGGTCGTCCCACACCCAAGCGCCGGGATGCCGAAGGCAGAAGGCGCCAGCCGGTCTCCGCGCCGAAGGACCGCAAGGAGGCCTACCGCGCCGCGCGGGCGAAACAGGCCGCCGAGCGCGACCGTGCCAGAAAGGGCATGCTGGCCGGAGACGAGAAGTACTTCCCGGTCCGTGACCGGGGGCCCGCGCGCAAGTTCGCCCGTGACTGGGTCGACTCGCGCCGCCTGCCCAGCCAGTACTTCCTGCCGTTCTCCCTGCTCATCCTGCTGCTGACCTGGATTCCCTGGCCGGCCGGCCAGCGGGAGGTCGTCCTTTACTGGGTGATGCTGACGGGCTGGCCGATCATGATGGTCGGCGTGCTGTTCACGTCGGTGTACGTCTCCTGGAAGGTCAAGAAGGAGGCGGCGGCCAAGTTCCCGAACGAGCCCATGAAGGGCGTCGGATTCTACGCCGCGATGCGGGCGCTGCAGATCCGCAAGCTGCGCTTCCCGCCCCCCCAGCTTCTTCCCGGCGGCAAGCCCGTCCCGCCCAAGAAGTAGGAGATCTTTTTCTGGTACGGCGCGGTCAGAACTCCGGCACCCACTGGAGCACCCCGCCCTTCACCCGTGGCATCCAGCCCGAGAGGCCACCACCGCGCTCCAGCACGTCCGCGGTGGTGCGCAGCAGGAGGGTGAAGGAGGCGGGCGGCTCTTCCACGCCCGCGACCGTGGTCTCGTCGTCCCAGGCCACCGCGCCCGACGCGGCGTCAACCACACCCCAGCGCTTTTCGCCGCGGTACTGGAACGGGATCATCCGGGGAGCCTGCCACCACTCCCCGTCCACAAGGCACCGCCCGCGCCAGGTGTCGCGAATCTGCCTGATCGTCAGGTCGAGGCCGCCGGACAGCACGTCGTTGTTGCCGCCGTTGTGGCGCAGCAGGGAGGCTCGCAGGTCGTCGGGGAAGTCCACGCCCATCTGGGACTCGGCGACCGCGATCGTGCGCGCCCTGCCCGGTCCGCCGAGCGTGCGGTAGGTGGTGGGCGCGTTCGCCTTGAGCCAGCGCTCGATCCTGCGCCATTCCCTGGTGACCTGCCGCTTCACGGCCGCGTCGATGGGCCGGACCGCCACCGGGCGCCTGGCGGGGGTGCACGTGGCCGGCCCGGCCAGCGCCTGCGGCGTGGCCTCCGGAGGGGACGGCGTGGCCTCCGCGGGTGACGGTGTCGCCTCCGCGAGGGACGGCGTCGTCTCCGGGCCGGAGGGCGTCCCGGCCGGTCGCGCCTGCTCGTGCGCGTTCAGGGCCAGGGTCAGTTCGGCCTGCTCCCGGTCGTAGTCGGGTGTCAGCGCCACGGCCAGGGTCACCGCGACCACCGCCGCGATGACCGCCCAGGCGAGCCACATGCCCGTCTTCTCCCGTACCTCCACCGGCCGGGGAGCGGGAGGGGGCACCGGGCTCGGTCTCCGGGCGCGGCGGCGCAGCCGTACCCCCAGTGCGACCAGAATCGCGGCCGTCAGCGCGACCCGCACGAGCTTCAGCACGCCGGGCACCCTATCCCGAAATCCCCACCCGGACGGCCCCGTGGTGGGGCGCCCCGCCCAGAGCGCCTAAGGTCGGACGTATGGAATTCCGTCACCTCGGCCGCAGCGGTCTCCTGGTCAGCGAGATCAGCTACGGCAACTGGATCACCCACGGCTCACAGGTCGAGGAGGACGCCGCCAAGCTGTGCGTGCGGGCTGCGCTCGACGAGGGCATCACCACCTTCGACACCGCCGACGTCTACGCGGGCACGAAGGCCGAGGAGGTCCTCGGACGGGCGCTCAAGGGAGTGCGCAGGGAGTCGCTCGAGATCTTCACCAAGGTCTACTGGCCCACCGGCCCCGGGCCGAACGACCGCGGCCTGTCCCGCAAGCACATCACCGAGTCCATCCACGGCTCGCTGCGCCGCCTGCAGACCGACTACGTCGACCTCTACCAGGCGCACCGCTTCGACAACGAGACGCCGCTGGAGGAGACGCTCAAGACCTTCGACGACCTGGTACGCCAGGGCAAGGTCCTGTACGTGGGCGTCAGCGAGTGGACCGCCGGCCAGATCGCGGAGGCGTTGAAGATCGCCGACGAGATGGGCTTCGACCGGATCGTGTCGAACCAGCCGCAGTACTCGGCGCTGTGGCGGGTCATCGAGGCGGAGGTCGTGCCGCTGAGCGAGAAGGAAGGCGTCAGCCAGATCGTCTGGTCGCCGATCGCCCAGGGCGTGCTGAGCGGCAAGTACCTGCCCGGTCAGCCGCCGCCCGCGGGCTCGCGCGCCACCTCCGAGTCGGGGGCCGGGTTCATCTCCCGCTTCCTCGAGGACGACGTGCTCACCCGCGTGCAGGAGCTCAAGCCGATCGCCGCCGACCTGGGCCTCACCATGGCCCAGCTCGCCGTCGCCTGGGTCCTGCAGAACCCGAACGTGGCCAGCGCCATCGTCGGCGCCACCCGCCCCGAGCAGGTACGCGACAACGTGAAGGCCGTCGGCGTCAAGCTCGACGCGGAAGTGCTGAAGCGCATCGACGACGCGCTGGGCCCGATCGTGGAGCGCGACCCGGCCAAGACGGTCAGCCCGGAGAAGCGCCCCTGACGTCTTTTGACGTCGTCCCGGCGAAAAACAAAAACCCCTTGAGTCACTCAAGGGGTTTTTCGTTACTCCGTGCGCAATGCCATTCCCGTGTATTCGACGCGGTCCTCTTCCAGCAACGCAACTTGTTCGACACCGGCTTCGAGCAGCTCACGGTAGTTTTCCCCGAGCCAGGACTCGGCATCGGCCTGGCTCGGAAAGACTTCTCGCGGCAATGGGCGGTCGGTTACCTCACCACCATTTGCATTTTCATAACGCCACCGCCATGTCATGCCATACGCTCCTTTTTCCGCGGGTTCGCCGGTGCACCCTCCGACGGTTATGGAACCCTACTCCCCAGCTGGAGGTCATTCGATGCTGCGCAGAATTCGTGTTGCCGCGGGAAGTGCGGCGGCGGCGCTGACGCTCCTCACCGTTCCCGCCCTCGGCACTTCGCCGGTTTCTCCCGGCGGTCCCGTGCCGGGGGCGCCCGATCCGAACGCCGTGCGCATCTGGAGCGTCTGGGTGAGCGACGGCACCGCCTGGCTGGCGGCCGCGCCCGCTGACGTGCCCTCCGACGGCGACGTGGTCGGCTGGCGCTTCGCCGCCTCCCCCGACGGCACCGCCGCCGAGCCGCCCAGCGGCGAACTGGCCGGCTTCACCGCCGTGTGCGGGCAGCAGGCCGGCGGCGACGGCAAGCGCGTGGCCGTCCTCGTGGACTTCGGCGACGCCGACAACGACGCCTACCCGGGCGAGCGTCCTCTCGCGCCGATCCGCACCTGTGTGCGGGGCGCCGCGGAGGCGACCGCCGCGCAACTGCTCGCCCAGGCCGCCAGGACGCGCGTGGACGCCCAGGGGCGGGTCGTGGCGGTCAACGACTACCCCGCGCAGGAGAAGGGCGGCACGGAGGCCTCGGCGCCCGCCGGCGCGTCCTCCTCCGGCGGGCCGCCGCTGCCGCTGATCCTCGGTGGCGCCGGCGTCCTGGTCCTGCTGGCGGGCGGCGCCCTCGTCGCGACCCGCCGCCGCGCCAGGCCCGCCGCACACAGCACCCACTCCTGACGCCACCCGCTCCTGACGCCACCCGCTCCTGACGCCGGCCTGTCCGGCGCTAGGCTCCGGACAGTGAAGATCGTGCTCTCCGGTACGGCGGGGCCGCACGGCCACCCGGAACCCGGCTGCCCGTGCGCCTCCTGCCTGACCCTGCCCGGCGGCCACCGGCGGCCCGCCGAGGTGCTCGTGGACGGCCGGCCCCTGTCACCGGGCTCGCACGTGCTCGGAGGGGCGCGGCTGCTGTTCGAGCCGGACGCCGCGCTGCCAGATGGTGCGGGGGGCGGGCCGTACGACGTGGTGCCGGATGGTGCGGCGGGCGGGCCGTACGACGTGGTGCTGCTCGATCTGCTCGGCCGGCCGGAGCGGCTCGGGGAACTGCGCCGGGCCGGGATGGTCGCCGAGGGCGCGCAGGTCGTGGCCGTCGGGCTCGATCACCGGGTGCGCTCGGAGGAAGAGCTGGGCAGGCGGCTGGAGTTGTGGGGGGCGCGGGCCGTACCGGATGGAACGGTCCTTGACCTGCCCGGCCCCGCGCGGGTCCCGCACCCGCGCAGGACGCTGCTGCTGGGCGGGTCGCGGTCGGGCAAGTCGGCCGAGGCCGAGCTGCGGCTGGCGGCCGAGCCGCACGTGACGTACGTGGCGACCGGGCCGTCGGGGGCCGGTGACGGCGAGTGGGCGGCGCGGGTGCGCGCGCACCGGGAGCGGCGGCCCGCGCACTGGGCGACCGCCGAGACCACGGACCTGGCCGGGACCATCGCGGCGGCCACCACGCCGCTGCTGGTGGACGGGCTGGGGACGTGGGTGGCGGCGGTGTTCGACGAGCACGGGGCCTGGGAGGGCCCGCGTGAGCCGGTCCGGCGGCGCTGCGACGAGCTGGTCGAGGCGTGGCGGCGGACGCCGGTCGCGATCGTGGCCGTCTCGGACGAGGTGGGCCTGGGCGTGGTGCCCGCGACGGCGAGCGGGCGGGCCTTCCGCGACGTCCTGGGCAAGCTCAACGAACGGCTGGCGGCCGAGTCCGAGTACGTGGCGCTGGTGGTCGCCGGGCGGCCGCTGCCCCTGTGATCACGGCAGGCGGGCCAGCTCGCCGGAGGTCAGCACCAGGTCGGCGGCGGCGGCCGAGTCTCTGATGGAGGCGGGCCGGGTGGCGCCGGGGATGGGGATCACGTTCGGCGCGAGCGCGAGGTGCCAGGCCAGGCAGACCCGCTGCGGGCTGACCCCGCGCTCGGCGGCGACCTCGTGGAAGGCGCCGGGCCCCGGCGCGGCGGCCCCGGCGTCCAGCGCGCTGCGCGAGATGCCGCCCAGCGGGCTCCAGGGCAGGAACGCGATGCCCAGCTCCGCGCACAGCCGCAGCTCTCTGATCCCCTCCGGCGCCGCGGGCGAGAAGCGGTTCTGTACCGAGGCCAGCCGTCCCCCGAGGATGGCCGCGGCCTGCCGGATCTGGCCGGTGTCCACGTTGGAGATCCCGGCCATGCGGATCTTCCCCTCGTCCAGCAGGTCGCGCAGCGCCCCGACGGACTCCGCGAACGGCACCGCCGGGTCGGGCTTGTGCAACTGGTAGAGGCCGATCGCCTCCACCCCCAGCCGCCGCAACGACGCCTCGCAGGCCCGGCGCAGGTGGCGGGGGTCGCCGTCGACGGTCCACGAGCCGTCTCCCGGCCGCCCGCGCCCGCCCTTGGTGGCCACGAGCACGTCGGCGGGCCCGTAGGCGGCCAGGGCCCGCGCGATGAGCCGCTCGTTGTGCCCGGTCTCGCCCGCGTGCCAGTGGTAGGAGTCGGCGGTGTCGATGAGCGTGACCCCGGCGTCCAGCGCCGCGTGGACGGTGGCCACCGCCCGCGCCTCCTCCGGCCGCCCCTCGATGGACAACGGCATCGCCCCGAACCCCACCGCCCCGGCCTTGACCGCTCCGATCAGACGCATGCGCGTGCCTCCTCCACGACGCCGGGCAGCCAGTCGCCGACGTCCGAGAACGTGAAGCCGAGTGCCGTGGCCCGGCCGTTGTCCATGGTGTAGTCGCGCTCGAAGGAGTACGGCGACTCCCCGCGCGTGTAGAGCGGCCGCCCGATCGCCTCGCACAGCCGCCTGACGTCGAGCGTGCCGTGGGAGCAGGCGTTGACCGGCCCGCCGAAGTCGCCGAGCGCGGCCCAGGCCAGGAAGGCGGCGATCTCACGCTCCTCGATGAAGGAGGCGGGACGCGGGTCGGCGCAGATCCCGACGGGCAGCCCCGCGTCCACCCGCCGCACGTAGTGCTCGAGCCGCCCGGTGAAGTCGTCGCCGCCGAGCACGTGGGCGGTCCGCACGGACGCGAACACGAACTCCGCCGGCCGCGCCAGCACCGCCTCGGCCAGCCGCTTGCCCTCGCCGTAGGTGAGCTCCCCGCTCGGGGGCGGGTCCGCACGGATGGTCCCCGCCGTGAGGTCGAGCGCGTCCTCCCGGTACGGCCCGCCGCCGCCGAGATCGGCGTAGACCTCGACCGTGGAGGTCATCACGTACCGCCGGGTCCTGCCCTCGAAGACCCGGCGGGCGACGGCGGCGTGCCCCGGGGTGTAGCAGACCTGGTCCACGACGGCGTCGAAGGTACGGCCGGCCAGCGCCAGCCGCATCCCCTCCTCGTCACCCCGGTCGGCGCGCAGGTGGGTGACCCCCTCGGGCGGCGCGGACGAGCCCCGGTTGACGACGGTGACGCGAGCTCCGTGGTCGCGCAGGTTCTCGACCAGCCGCCGGCCGAAGTAGCGGCTGCCGCCGATGACGCAGATCTCGTTCATGCGGCCAGCATGCCGACCGTATAGTCGAAAGCGGTAGTGACGACCTACTCAATCGGTCATTAGGAGAACTGTTGATCGACGTTCACCGGCTGAGCATCCTGCGCGAGGTGGCCAGGCACGGCAGCTTCAACCGCGCCGCCGGCGCCCTGCGCTTCACGCCGTCGGCGGTCTCGCAGCAGATCGCCGCGCTCGAACGCGGGCTCGGCATCGCCGTGGTCGAGCGCAGCACCCGGGGAGTGACGCTCACCGAACCCGGCCGCATGCTCGTGGAGGCGGCCGACGCCATCGCCGCCGAGCTGAGCGACGCCCAGGAGCGCATCGACCGCCTGTCGGCCGAGCGCGCCCAGCTGACCGTGGCCGCGTTCACCAGCGGCGGCCGGGCGGTGCTGCCCAAGGCGCTGGCCACGTTCGTGGCCGAACACCCCGAGGTGGAGCTCACCATCCTCGAACGCGAGCCCGAGGACTCGCTCCCGCTGGTCCGCGCGGGCCGGGCCGACCTGGCGCTCGGCTACCACTTCGACGGCCTGCCGCCCGCCCGGCCCGGCGACCGCTCGGGACTCGACTGGACGCCGCTGGCCCGCGATCCCCTGCGCGTGGTCCTGCCGCGCGGGCACCGTCTGGCCGAGCGGGAGCGGGTCGCCCTGGGCGAGCTGAGCGGGGAACGCTGGGTGCTCGGCTGCCTCAAGACCCTGGACCTGCTGCGGCACTACGCGGCACTGGCCGGGTTCGAGCTGCGGGTCTCGTGCAGCGCCACCGACTACCTCTTCGCGCAGTCGCTCGTGTCGGCGGGCGTCGGGGTGGCGCTCGTCCCGGAGATCGCCCTGAACAGAACTGCCGATCTGGTCGCGCTCGCGCTGGAGGCGCCCAGCCCGTCGCGGTTCATCGGGGTGGCCACCTCCCGGCGGCGGGGCGGGGCGGCGCGGCCGTACGTGGACAGGCTGACCGAGCTGTTGCTGTCAGGGGCGGACGGCGCGGGCGTACCAGCGGCCGTCGAGACGGTCGGCGTGTAGCGGGCGGCCGAAGCAGTCCGAGAGGTTGTCCGGGGTCAGGACCGCGTCGACCGGGCCGGCGGCGAGGACGCGGGCGTCCTTCATGAGCATCGCGTGCGTGGTCGTGGCCGGCACCTCCTCCAGGTGGTGGGTGACCGTGACCGTGGTGAGGACGGGGCGGGTGGCGGCCAGGTCCTCGATCGCGGAGATGAGGTCCTCGCGGGCGGGCAGGTCGAGGCCGGCGGCCGGCTCGTCGAGCAGCAGGACGGCCGGGTCGGCCATGAGCGCCCTGGCGATGCGCACCCGCGCCCGCTCCCCCTGCGAGCAGACGCGGAACTCCCGGTCGGCCAGGTCCTTGCAGCCGAGGTCGGCCAGCAGGCGCAGGGCGCGCTCGCGCTCGGCCTCGCCCAGCTTGTCCCACAGCGGGACGCTGGTCCCGGTGTGCCCGGTGAGGACCACGGTGAGCGCGGTGGCGTCCTCGTCCTCCATCAGGCTCTCGTCCACGAGCCGCTGGCTGGCGGCGACGAGGCCGATGTGGCGGCGCAGCTCGCGCAGGTCCACCCGGCCGAGGCGGTGGCCGAGCACGTGGACCGACCCCTCGGTCGGGTGGCGTACGGCCGAGGCCAGCGACAACAGGGTGGTCTTCCCCGCGCCGTTGGGGCCGAGTACGACCCAGTGCTCGCCGAATTCGACCCGCCAGTCGATCGAGGACAGCAGAGTCTTGCCGACGACACGGACACCGACACCTTCGAGTTCCAGCACGTGCATCCGGCCACGATAACGTCCTAAATCATGCTGAGTGACAAGGTCCGCCAACTGATCACCTACGACGCGCGGCGGCGGCTGGCCGTTGCGGACCGCCCGAAACTCCGCGCGCTGGTGGAGCGGGCGCCGGTCGAAGGGGCCGCCGATCATGAGTCGCTGCGGGCGCTGGGTGTGGCGCTGCTGGCGCTGGGCGAGTACGAGCGGGCGGCCGGGCACCTGCGGCGCGCGGTGGAGCTGGCCGGGTCGCCGGAGCAGGTGATCGCCGCCCGGGTCGGCCTCGCGGATGTGTACCGGCACTGCGGCGACCTGCCGGGCTCGGAGCTGATCTGCCGGATGGCGCTGGAGCTGGCCGGGGCGCAGGCTCCCGAGATGGCCGCCCTGCCGCTACTGCACCTGGGCTGGACCTTGGCCGGGCAGGGGCGCCCCGAGGCGGCCAGGCAGGCACTTGACGAGGCGCTGAAGCTCCGCCGGCGGTCCGGCGAGGTTCCCGATCCACGCCGGGAGTCCGGCCACGCGCCTGAGCCGGGCCGGGAGTTCGGCGGGATGTCGGAGCCGGACCTGGAGGTCGGCCGAGCGCCGGAGGCGGAGCTGTTCGCGGAGGTGGATGTGGAGGGGCTCGCGGTGCCGTTGCCGCCCTCCGTCGCCGCCCTTCTGGGTGCGGAGCCCGAGTGGGACCTCGACCACGACGGCGCCAGCGGGTCGCTGGCCCGTGCGGGCTCGCACTTCGTCCGCCGGGGGCCGGAGGCGGTGGCCGAGCACGCGCGGCTGGTGTGGCTGCGGGAGTGGGCGGGGGTGGCGGAGGTGGCGGCGTTCGAGGGGGACGTGCTGGTCACCGCCGACATCGGGGTGGAGACGCTGGCCGCCGGCGAGGGAACCGATGATCCGGGCGTCGGCGCGGCCATGGGAGGGGCGTTGCGGGCATTGCATGCCGTACCCGTGACGGAGTGTCCTTTCGACGGGCGGCTGGACGTGCTGCTCGCCCAGGCGCGGCGTAACGTCGTCGAGGGGCGGGTGGACGCCGGCGACTTCGACGACGACAACCTCGGCCGCACGCCCATGCAGGTCTACGAGCGGCTTCTGGCCGAGCGGCCGGAGGGGGAGGACCTGGTCGTGGCGCACGGCGACTTCACCCCGTCCAACGTCATGGCGAACGGCGTGCTCATCGACCTGGCGCGGCTGGGCGTGGCCGACCGCTACCGGGACCTGGCCATCGCGCTGCGGGACCTGAGCGGCGACTTCGGGCCGCGGGCCGTGGCCGCCTTCCTGTCCGCCTATGGGCTGGAGGCGCCCGACGAGGCCAAGCTGGCCTACTACCGGCTGATCGACGAGCTGTTCTGACCGTGGACGGGCTGAGGTTCGCGATCGGCACGCTGTCGATCTTCCCGGTGCGGGTCTCCCGGGTGGACCGGGAGGTGGCCGGGCGGGCGATGGCGCTGGCGCCCCTGGCCGGGCTGGCCCTGGGCGTGGTGGCGGCGGTGCCGTTGCTGCTGCCGCTGGTGTCGCCGGCGCCGCCGCTCCTGGCCGCCGCGTTGTCGCTGGGGCTGCTCGCCGTCCTCACCCGGGGCCTGCACCTGGACGGCCTGGCC
The DNA here is from genome assembly GCF_042740555.1 of Nonomuraea sp. NPDC059007. NCBI lineage: Bacteria > Bacillati > Actinomycetota > Actinomycetes > Streptosporangiales > Streptosporangiaceae > Nonomuraea > Nonomuraea sp. NPDC059007. Next base: position 206,712 of record NZ_JBHYJD010000005.1, read on the forward strand.
GACCTCGCCGACGGGCTGGGCAGCGGCAAGCCCGCGCCTCAGGCCCTCGACATCATGAAAAAGTCGGACATCGGGCCCTTCGGGGTGCTGACGCTGGTCGTCACCCTGCTCATCCAGGCCGCCGCCCTGTCCGGCCTGCCCGCGTGGCTGGGGGCGGCGTCCCTGGTCACGGCCTGTGCGACGGGGCGGCTGGCGCTCACGTGGGCCTGCCGGGCGGGCGTCCCCGCCGCCCGCCCCGACGGCCTGGGCGCCATGGTCGCCGGCACGGTACGGCCCGCCGCCCGCTTGACCGCCACCGTCGCCACCCTGGCCTTGGCCCTCGCCCTGGCCACCGGGTTCCTGGTCTCGCCCGCTGCCCGGCCAGATCACGGCTGGCTGCCGCTGCCCCTGGCCGTCGTGGCGGGGCTGGCGGCGGCCATGGCCCTGCTCGGGCACGCGAGGCGGCGGCTGGGCGGGATCACCGGTGACGTTCTCGGCACCCTGGTGGAGACGGCCACCACCGCCGCCCTGGTCACCTGCGCCCTGCTCGCCTGAGGGGCCGGGGGTTTCAGGTGGTGGCCGGTTCGGCGGGCCGTACCGGATAGAGCTTGAGGAGGGCCACGCCCAGCAGGGCGAGGACCACCCAGCCCACGAGGCCGGTGACGCCGATGACGGCCGGGTTGGGCGGGGCGGCGGCATCGCCCAGCAGGAGGGACGTGCCCGTGACGCCGTTGAGCGCGCCGTGCGCCACCACGGCGGGCCACACGCTGCCGGTGCGCAGCCGCAGCCAGCCCATCACCACCCCGAGCAGGACGCAGGTGACGACGAAGTACGGCCCCGCCCACGGACCCAGCGCCGGGTAGTTGTAGCCGAGCAAGGTGACAGGGAAGTGCCACACGCCCCAGATCACCCCGGACAGCAGCAACCCGCCCAGCACCCCGCGCGCGGCCACCAGGCGCGGCAGCAGCCATCCCCGCCAGCCCAGTTCCTCGCCGAGGACGGGCAGCGCGTTGAGCAGCGGCGTGGCCACCACCGCGAACACGATCTGCGCGATCAGCAGGCCGCTCGCCTCGGCGGGCACCGGGACGCCCGCCGCCTCCATGCCCTGCCTGAACAGGCTGAGCCCGCCCAGGTCCAGCGAGACCAGCCCCAGCGCCGCGCTCAGGGCGAGGCAGAGCGCGACCACCAGCGGCGTGCCGATCCAGGCGGCGGCCATGAGCAGGAGCGTGCGGCGGCGGTCGGGGCCGAACGTGAGGCCGTTCTCGCGCGCCCATTGACGGAACGGCGTGCGGGTCCTGGCCCACACCGCCAGCACGCCCAGCGAGGGCGTGAACATGAGCGCCGTGGCGCAGATCATGAACGCGGGCGAGGCCAGCCCGTCGCCGAGCCACAGCGGCAGGCAGAACGCCCATGCCAGCCCGAACGCGACCACCAGGAAGAGCGCCATCACGCCACCCTCTCCTCGATCAGGGCGTTGATCAGCGAGGCGCCGCGCCGGGCGTCGTCGACGCTGATGAGCAGCTGGCCGCCCGAGTGGTAGCGCAGGACGAGGCAGTCGCCGCCGCGCAGCATGATCGCGGCCATGCCGGGCACCCCGCGGATGCCCCAGCCGCCGACCTGGCTCGGGTAGCGCACCTCCGACCACGCCTTCTCGATCTTCGACAGCCGGATCCGCCGCACCGGCCACCCGAACGGGCCGAAGCCCAGCGCCAGCCCGTCGTCGGTGACCCGCACGATGGCGGCGCTGGTGAACAGGCCGGACACGAACACCAACGCGCTGGCGAACAACAGCGATCCCCAGGCCATGCCGGGAGTGGCGCCGATGAAGGCCACGCCGGCGGCCACGATGAACACCGCCCCGCCGGCCACGGTCAGGGCCAGCAGCCAGGGGTTGCTGACCCGGCTCACCCACACCGAGCGCTGGCCGGCGCGCAGGCGCAGCTTGGGCGGCGCCTCACCGGCGGGCGGCGGCTGGTCGGGCTCGCCCCTGCCGAGGAAGCCCGCGGCCAGCCCGCCGCTCACGGCCGCCACGACGACGGCCAGCACGACCCAGCCCGGCAGCTCGGCCTCGGTCCAGACGGGCCGGTCGAAGTTGGCGTAGACGGTGGTCAGCGAGATGCCCGCGGCGAACAGGCCGACCCCGACCAGGAAACCCCACCAGTAGCCGCGGCTGAGGCGGCGGCGCAGCATCCGGCCGTGTACGGCCATGCCCAGCATCACCGCCCACGTCACCACCCACACCAGGGTGGACGTCAGCATGAACTCGGTGAACGACGAGTATCCGTCGGCCCGGTCGGACCAGTGAGTGGCGAGCGGATCCGGCAGGCGGTCCCGGAAGGAGAGGGGCACCGTGACGAGCACGGCGGTGATGATCATCCCCCACACCGCGCCGAAGATCCGGGTTGTCATGGCAGTTCCTCCAAAATCGCGATGAGGTCGTCACGGCGGTAGCCGTATCGTCTGGCCTCTTCCAGCAGCTCGCGGGCGCGCTGTACGAGCAGTGCCCGGCCGTCCGCCTGGCCGGCCACGCTGATGCCGCGCCCTCTCCTGAACTCGAGCAACCCCTCGTCGCGCAGGTCGCGCAGGGCGCGCAGCACGGTGTTGGCGTTGATGCCGAGCACGTCGGCCAGGTCGCGGGCGGACGGCAGCCGGTCGCCGGGGGCGTAGGAGCCGTCGCCGATGGCGCGCCTGATCGCGCCGGCCACCTGCTCGTGCAGGGGGCGGGCGTCGTTGAGGTCGAGAGTGAGCAACATGGTGCTAATGACACTAGCACCATTCACTTGATGATGCGTACCCACGATTCATGGGATGAACCCCTGTTTGTGGGTACACTGAAAGCGCGGATAGCATCGGTTTACGTGACCACTGTGCGGCTGAACTCAGCAGATCCCGTCTCGTTCGACACCGACGCACTGATCGTCGGTTTCCACCCCGGCGCTGAGGGCCCGCGCCCCGTCGCCGAAGGGCTCGACGCCGCGTTCGGCGGGAAGCTGGCCGCCTCGCTCACCGCGGTGGGCTTCACCGGCAAGGCCGGCGAACTGGCCAAGATCCCGGCGTTCGGCGCCATCACCGCGCCGCTCCTGGTCGCCATCGGGCTGGGCGAGGACCCCGGCGCCGAGGCGCTGCGGCGGGCGGCGGGCGCCGCCGTACGATCGCTGGCCGGAACCACGCGCGCCGCGCTCGCGCTCGGCGGCGAGCCCGAGGCCGTCGCGCTCGGCGGCCTGCTGGGCGCCTACTCCTTCGCCCGCTACCGCACCAACGGCGAGCAGAAGAACCCGGTCGCCGAGCTGACCGTGCTGGCCGCCGAGACCGCGGGCGTCGCCGAGCGCGCCGGCGTCCTGGCCGAGTCCGTCACGCTGGTGCGCGACCTCGTCAACACCCCGCCCTCCGACCTGTTCCCCGCGCGCTTCGCCGAGATCGCCGAGGAAGAGGGCGGCAAGGCCGGGCTGAACGTCGAGGTGCTCGACGAGGTCCAGCTCAAGAACGGTGGCTTCGGCGGCCTCGTCGCCGTCGGCCAGGGCTCGGTCAACCCGCCCCGCCTGGTACGCCTGTCCTACAGCCACGCCGACGCCGCCAAGACGCTGGCCTTCGTCGGCAAGGGCATCACGTTCGACACCGGCGGCCTCAACCTCAAGCCCTCCGCCTCCATGGACTGGATGAAATCCGACATGGGCGGCGCGGGCTCGGTCCTCGGCGCCCTGCTCGGCATCGCCAAGCTGGGCCTCAAGGTCAACGCGGTCGGCTACCTCTGCCTCGCCGAGAACATGCCCAGCGGCACCGCCCAGCGCCCCTCCGACATCATCCACAGCTACAGCGGCAAGACCGTCGAGGTGCTCGACACCGACGCCGAGGGCCGCCTGGTCCTCATGGACGGCATCGCCCGCGCCGCCGAGGACGAGCCCGACCTCATCGTGGACGTGGCCACGCTGACCGGCGCCCAGATCGTCGCGCTCGGCTGGCGCACCGCCGGCGTCATGGCCAACGACGACGACCTGCGCGAACTGGTCGTCGACGTGGCCGGCTCCGTCGGCGAGGGCGCCTGGGGCATGCCGCTGCCCGAGGAACTGCGCAAAGGCCTCGACTCCCCCATCGCCGACATCGCCAACCTCCAGCCGGAGCGCTGGGGCAGCATGCTGGCCGCGGGAATCTTCCTGAAGGAGTTCGTGCCCGACGGCGTCAAGTGGGCGCACATCGACATGGCCGGACCCGCCTTCAACAAGGGCGAGCCGCACGGTTACACCCCCAAGGGCGGGACCGGCGCCATCACCCGGACCCTCATCGGACTCGCAGAGCGGCACGCGAGCGCCTGAAACAAATGAAAAGATGACGGCATCACGATCCCGACAAGGAGCCTTCCTGTGGCCTACGACATCGTCGTCCTAGGTGGCGGCAGCGGCGGTTACGCCTGCGCGCTCCGGGCGGCCGAGTTGGGCAAGTCGGTCGCCCTGATCGAACGAGACAAGATCGGCGGCACCTGCCTGCACCGGGGTTGCATCCCCACCAAGGCCCTCCTGCACTCCGCGGAGGTCGCCGACGAGACCCGCGAGAGCGAGTCCTTCGGCGTCAAGGCGCGCTTCGAGGGCATCGACGTGCCCGGCGTCCACGCCTTCAAAGACAAGATCGTCACGCGTGCCTGGAAGGGCGTGCAGGGCCTGCTGAAGTCGGCCGGTGTGACGGTCGTCGAGGGCGAAGGGCGCCTGGCCGGCGCCAACAGCGTCCAGGTCGGCTCCGAGGTCTACGAGGGCCGCGCCGTCGTACTCGCCACGGGGTCGGCGCCCAAGTCGCTGCCCGGCCTGCGCATCGACGGCGAGCGCGTCATCACCAGCGAGCACACGCTGACGATGGAGCGCGTGCCGAGCTCGATCGTCGTGCTGGGCGGCGGCGTCATCGGCGTCGAGCTGGCCAGCGTCTACCGCTCGTTCGGCGCCGAGGTGACCATCGTCGAGGCGCTGCCGCACCTGCTGCCCACCGAGGAGGAGTCCAGCTCCAAGCTGCTGGAGCGGGCCTTCCGCCGCCGCGGCATCAAGTACGAGCTCGGCGTCTTCTTCGACGGCGTCAAGACCACCGACACCGGCGTGGTGGTGACGCTCGCCAACGGCAAGACCCTCGACGCCGAGCAGCTGCTCGTGGCCGTCGGCCGCGGCGCCGTATCGGCCGGCATGGGCTTCGAGGAGCAGGGCGTCCAGATCGAACGCGGCGCCGTCGTGGTCGACCAGCACTGCCGGACCTCCGTCCCCGGCGTCTACGCCATCGGCGACCTGATCGACACCCCGCAACTGGCCCACGCGGGCTTCGCCGAGGGCATCCTGGTGGCCGAGCACATCGCCGGGCTCAACCCGCCGCCCATCGACTACGCGGGCGTGCCGCGGATCACCTACTCCGACCCCGAGGTCGCCTCCGTCGGCATCACCTCCAAGCAGGCCGCCGACCGGGGCATCGAGATCGTCGAGCAGGTCTACGACCTCGCGGGCAACCCCAAGAGCCAGATCCTCGGCACCTCGGGGGCGGTCAAGGTGATCGCCCAGAAGGACGGGCCGGTCGTGGGCGTCCACATGGTCGGGCGCCGCATCGGCGAGCTCGTCACCGAAGCTCAGCTCATCTACAACTGGGAGGCGCTGCCAGCAGAGGTCGCCCAGCTCATCCACGCGCATCCCACCCAGTCAGAAGCCATGGGCGAGGCGATGCTGGCACTGGCCGGCAAGCCCCTGCACGTCCACAACTAAGAACTCGAGGAAGACATACCCATGCCGGTCTCCGTACAGATGCCCCAGCTCGGCGAGAGCGTCACCGAGGGCACGGTAACCCGTTGGCTGAAGAAGGAGGGCGAGCGCGTCGAGGCTGACGAGCCGCTCCTCGAAGTGTCGACCGACAAGGTCGACACCGAGATCCCGTCGCCGTCCGCGGGCGTCATCACCAAGATCGTCGTGGCTGAGGACGAGACCGTCGAGGTCGGCGCCGAGCTGGCGATCATCGACGAGAACGGCCAGGCGGGCGCCCCGGCGGCCCCGGCCGAGGAGGCCCCCGCGCCGCAGCCGGAGCCGGCCCCCGCCTCTTCGATCCCGCAGCCCGAGCCCACCCCGGCTCCGGCGCCCGTCGCCCAGGCTCCGGCCGCTCCGGCTCCGGCCGCTCCCGCCGCCCCGGCTCCTGCTCCCGCCGCTCCGGCGCAGCCCGCCGCTGCGGCTCCGGCGCCCGCGCAGGCCCAGGCTCCGCTGCCGTCGTCGGGTGAGAGCCCGTACGTGACGCCGCTGGTGCGCAAGCTGGCCAACGAGCACGGCGTCGACCTGGAGGCGATCTCGGGCACCGGTGTGGGTGGCCGCATCCGCAAGCAGGACGTGCTGGAGGCCGCCAAGTCCCAGCGCGAGGCCGCCGCCCCCGCTCCCGCCGCTGCTCCCGCCGCGCCGGCGCAGCCCGCCGCTCCGGCCGCCGCCGCCCCTGCCGCTGCCGCTCCGGCCGCCGCGCAGGCTCCGGCTCCGGTCAGCGCCTCGCCCGAGCCGGTCGAGGTGGACACGACGCTGCGGGGCCGTACCGAGAAGATGACGCGGTTGCGTCAGACGATCGCCAAGCGCATGGTGGAGTCGCTGCAGACGGCGGCGCAGCTCACCTCGGTCGTCGAGGTGGACGTCACGAAGATCGCCCGCCTGCGGGCCAAGGCGAAGGACGACTTCCTGCGCCGCGAGGGCGTGAAGCTGACCTTCACCCCGTTCTTCGCGATGGCCACGGTCGAGGCGCTCAAGCAGCACCCGAAGCTCAACGCCACGATCAACAACGAGACCAACGAGGTGACCTACTTCGACGTCGAGAACCTCGGCGTCGCGGTGGACACCGAGCGCGGCCTGCTGGCCGCCGTCGTCAAGAACGCCGGCGACCTCAACCTGGCCGGCCTGGCCCGCAAGGTCACCGACCTCGCCGAGCGCACCCGCAACAACCAGGTGACGCCCGACGAGATCACCGGCGGCACCTTCACGCTCACGAACACCGGCAGCCGCGGCGCCCTGTTCGACACGCCGATCCTCAACCAGCCGCAGGTCGGCATGCTGGGCACCGGCGCGGTCGTCAAGCGTCCCGTGGTGGTGGACACGCCTGAGGGCGAGGTCATCGCGGTGCGTTCGATGGTGTACCTGGCGCTCACCTACGACCACCGCCTGGTCGACGGCGCGGACGCGGCCCGCTTCCTGACGACGATCAAGCGTCGCCTCGAAGAAGGCCGCTTCGAGGCCCAGCTCGGCCTGGCGTAGTCGCTCGCCATCAGGGCCGTCCGACGATCCGTCGGACGGCCCTGCTCTTTTCCTACGCTGGGCTCTGTGCGGTCCTTTCCGGCGCCTTTTCCGTCACGGCAAGCCCTGTCTGTGTGGTCCTTTCCGGCGCCTTTTCCGTTACGGCAAGCCCAGCAGGCCACCGACCGCCGCCGTGGGCGGGCGGCCTCTTCCGAGCGGCCGGCAGCCGGACGGGGTTCCCGCCGCCACAAGGCACGCTTGGCCGGACACCATGGCCCGGCTCAGCACCGCACAAGGGCGCCGAGCCCCACCACACCCCACCGCGCGGCGCCACACACCCACGGCCTGCGGCCCCAGGCCCCGCCAGTCGCCACCCGTGCCCGCCACCCGTCGCTCGCCACCTCACGCCCCCGCCGCCGGGCCCCACACGGCCCCTCGAACCCCTCCAGGGACCACGGCCATCTGGTCACCTCCACGCACCACACCCCGCCCGTCCACCTTGCCGACACGCCCGCACCCGTCAGCCCTGCGCGCCACGCCCACCCGTCAGCCCTGCGTGCCGTGTGTTCGGAGGGCAGGGCCGTGGCGGGTGTGGCTGTCGTGTCTCGGTTTCTTTGGGGGTTGTCCTGACCGGGTCGTGGGGTGGGTGGAGCGTAGGGTGGGGGCATGGTGATCACCGTGACCGGGGGTTCTGGGCTGCTTGGGCCGGCGTTGATGGGGGCGCTTCGGGAGCGTGGGCACGAGGTGCGGCAGTTGGTGCGGCGGCCGGTGCGGGCCGAGCATGAGTCCTTCTGGGATCCGGGTGCGGGGGTTGTCGATCCGGGTGCGCTTGAAGGGGCTGGTGCGGTTGTGCATCTGGCCGGGGCTTCGATCGCGGGCAAGCGGTGGAGCGGGCCGTACAAGAGGCTGCTGGTGGAGAGCCGGGTTCGTAGCACCTCCACGCTCGTCGAGGCGATCGGGAGGCTCTCGGCGCCGCCCGAGGTGCTGGTTTCGGCCTCTGGGGTGGATTTCTATGGGGATACCGGGGATCGGGTGATCGATGAGAGCGCGCCGCTCGGGCGTGGGTTTCTCGCCCGGCTGTGTGAGGCCTGGGAGGGGACTGCCCGGGAGGCGCTGGTGCGGAACGTGCAGCTTCGGACGGGGCTGGTGCTGAGCGGGAAGGGCGGGGCGCTCGGGCCCATGCTGCCGATCTTCCGGATGGGGCTGGGGGCTCCCCTCGGTTCTGGGCGGCAGTACTGGTCGTGGATTGCCGTGGAGGATTGGGTGGGTTCCGTGCTCCATGTCCTGGAAAATCGGGAAATCTCGGGACCGGTGAATCTTGTGGGGCCTTCTCCCCTGACCAACGCGGAGTTCACGAAAACTCTCGGGCGGGCGCTCCGGCGGCCGACCATGCCGATCGGGGTGCCGGGGTTCGCGCTGGAGCTGGGGCTGGGCGAATTCGCCAAGGAAGCGCTGCTCCCGAGCCACCGCATCGTACCGAAGAAGCTGGTGGACAGCGGCTACGGCTTCATCCATACGCGTCTCGATCAGGCACTGGCCGCCGTAATCTAGTCTGTCCGACACGATGTGGGGGAGCACAGTCATGACCAGAACCGGCCAGTCACACATCCTTGCCATCGGTGGTGGATCGTTCCGGGCGACGCGGCGCCACGGCTTCATCGAAGCCAGCCCGCTGCTGCGCTACGGACTCGACCTCACCGGGCAGGACCGTCCCAAGCTGGGTCTCCTCGCCACGGCGATGGGCGATGACGCCGACTGGTTGCTGAAGATGTACGGCGCCTTCTCCCACTGGGACGTCGAGGTGAGCCACCTGACGGTGTTCCCCATGCCCAACCTGGAGGACCCGCGGGCCTGGATGCTCGACCAGGACATGATCTACGTCAGCGGCGGCAGCGTGGCCAACCTGATGGCGTTGTGGCGGCTGCACGGTTACGACGAGATGCTGGAGGAGGCCTGGCAGGCCGGTGTGGTGCTGTCCGGGCAGAGCGCGGGCGCGCTGTGCTGGCACGTGGGCGGCAACACCGACTCGTTCGGCCCCGACCTGCACGTATGGGCGGAAGGCATGGGCCTGCTCCCCTACTCGTGCGGCGTGCACTACAACTCCGAGCCGCAGCGCCGCGAGATGCTGCAGGCCTCGGTGGCGGGCGGCGAACTGCCCGGAGGGTACGCCGCCGACGAGGGCGTCGCCCTGCATTACGTGGGCACGGAGTTCATCCAGGCGGTCACCGCCGACCCCCGGGCCTACGCGTATCGCCTGGAGCACGACGGCGACAGCGGCGTGAAGGAGTTCAGGATCGAGCCCCGGCTGCTGACGTCCTGAATTACCCTTCATAGGTGAGGGAACGGCACAATGGACACATGCGCCACGCCTTGGCCATTGTGCGGCTCGGTGTCGATGTCCCCTACGAGCAGGCCTGGAACCTCCAGCGCTGGGTGCACGAGAAGCATCTCGCCGGAGAGCTGGGCGACACCGCCCTGATCCTGGAGCACGCGCCCGTCTACACCGCGGGCAAGCGCACCGCCCCGCACGAGCGCCCCGCCGACGGCACCCCGGTCATCGACGTCGACCGGGGCGGCCGGATCACCTGGCATGGGCCCGGCCAGCTGGTCGGGTACCCGATCGTGGCGGTCTCCGACGTCGGCGACTACGTGCGCCGGCTCGAAGAGGCCATGGTGCTGGTCTGCGCCGACTTCGGAGTCAGCGCGCGGCGCGTGCCGCGCAGGGGCGGGGTGTGGGCGGTCGGGGACGCCGCCCTGGGCCTGCCGGACCGCATGCTGGGCGCGGTCGGCATCCGGGTGACGCGCGGGGTGGCGATGCACGGCTTCGCCCTCAACTGCGCCAACGACCCGCGCTGGTTCAACCGCATCGACCCGTGCGGCATCCCGGGCGCCGGCGTCTCCACCCTCTCCGCCGAGACCGGCCGCCGCATCGTGGTCGAGGAGGTCATGCCGATCATGGAGAAGCGGCTGGCGGACGTGCTCGGCCTCGAGTCCCACGACGTCCACGAAGAAGACCTCCTCCGCCACCGCTGACCCCCGGGCGGGATGTGCACGGGCGGGATGCGCACGGGCGGGACGTGCCCGACCCAGCCGACCAGCCCGGACGGCCGAGCCAAGTGGGCCAAACCCCCAGGGATGGGCCCGCGGCTCCGGCCATCGGAAAGGCGCGGGCCCGGCCGGATGGACAGTGGGCCGGGCGAGGGGGTCGAGGGGTGGCGTGGATCAAACCCGGGCCGCGGGACGGGAAAGCGGTGGAGCCGCACAGACATGGGACCGCGCAGGTGTGACGCCGCGCAGGAGTGAGACCGCACAGGCGTGAGGCCGGACGCAGGGTGCCGGCTGCCGGGTGGGGTTGGGGTGGCTGGAGGGTGTGGGGCTAGGGCTGGGGTGGTGGGATGGGACGGGGTGGGAAAGTCTGGGGTGGGGAAATGTCGGGCTGGTAATCGAATCGGCATCTAATTGCGGTTGATTCCGGATAACGCGTTTCTACGATCGGGCCTGTGAAGCGCCTCTTAGCTCTCGTGCTGTCGCTGATCGTCCACGCGCTGACCCTGGCCTTCGTTCTGGCCGGTGGCGCGCTCATCGCCTTCAATCCCGGCGAGGTCCCCGCCTGGGTCGCCGGGGCCCTTCTGCTGGCGGTCGGGGTCATGTTGCGGCCGCGACTGGGGCGGCTGCCCGCCGACGCCGAGGTACTGGCGCGTTCGTCGGCCCCCGAGCTGTACGGCGCCGCCACCCGCGTGGCCGGCGCGCTGGCCGTCAAGCCGCCGGCCACCGTGGCCATCATGGACCTGGGCGTCGACGCCACCTACGCGCGGATCGGCCTGCGGCGTACCCCGGTGATCGTCGTCGGGTTGCCGCTGTGGCTGGCGTTGACGCCGAGGCAGCGGGTGACGCTGCTGGCCAGGGCCTATGCCGCGGGCAAGATCGGTGAAGGGCTCGTCGTGGGTGAGGCGCTGTCCACGCTGGCCGAGTGGCGGATGGGCCTGGTCGGCGCGGCGCCGCTCAAGCAGCGCGAGGAGGCCAGGGTGGTCATGGACCGCGCCTCCCTGGGCGTGATGCACGCGCCGGGCGCCTCCTACGAGGCGGCGGGACTGCTCGGCCGGATCTTCGGGCGGGTGCTCGGCGGCCCGGTGCTGCTGGCCGAGTACGCGCTGACCCGCCTGGTACGCGCGGGCGACAGCCGTACCCGGGAAGAAAGGCGGGCGTTGACGGCCAGGGTGACGTCGGCGGAGGAGCTGGACGAGCTGGAAGGTCTCATGGCGAGCGGCCGCTACCTCGCGCCGATGCAGGCGGCGGCGCTGCGCGGGGAGAGTGTCGCGGCGATCAGGCAGGACGCGCTGACCAGGGCCAGGCTCTCCGACGACGGCGTGCTGACCTCGGCGCCCGGCTCGGAGTTGCTGGGGGCGCGGGAGTCCGGGCTGATCGACGAGGAGTTGCTGAAGCACTACACGCGGGCCATCCGCGGGTTCGGGCTGATTTCGTGATACAGGTCGGGTCATGGGATGTTCTCGCGGGGACGTAAGCTGGGTCCGTGACCGTTGCCCCTGAAGGCCGAAAGCTCCTCCGCTTGGAGGTGCGCAACGCCGAGACCCCCATCGAGCGCAAGCCCCCGTGGATCAAGACCAAGCTGAAGACGGGCCCCGAGTACACCGAGCTCAAATCGCTCGTGCGCCGGGAGGGCCTGCACACGGTCTGTGAAGAGGCGGGCTGTCCCAATATCTACGAGTGCTGGGAGGATCGCGAGGCGACCTTCCTCATCGGCGGCGACCAGTGCACCCGCCGGTGCGACTTCTGCCAGATCGACACGGGCAAGCCCAAGGAGTACGACAAGGACGAGCCGCGCAGGGTCGCCGAGTCGGTCCAGCAGATGGGCCTGCGCTACGCGACCGTGACCGGCGTCGCCCGTGACGACCTGCCCGACGGCGGCGCCTGGCTCTACGCAGAGACCGCCCGCCAGATCCACACCCTGCTGCCCGGCTGCGGCGTCGAGCTGCTGGTGCCCGACTTCAACGGCGACCGCGAGCAGTTGGAGGAGGTCTTCTCCAGCAAGCCGGAGGTGTTCGCGCACAACGTCGAGACCGTGCCGCGCATCTTCAAGCGGATCAGACCGGCCTTCCGGTACGAGCGTTCGCTCGGCGTCATCACGATGGCCCGCGAGGCGGGGCTCGTGACCAAGTCCAACCTGATCCTGGGCATGGGCGAGGAGCGCGAGGAGATCGTGCAGGCGATGCGCGACCTCCACGAGGCGGGCACCGACCTGCTCACGATCACGCAGTACCTGCGGCCCACGCCGCGCCACCACCCGGTGGAGCGCTGGGTGAAGCCGGAGGAGTTCGTGGAGCTGCAGGCCGAGGCCGAGGCGATCGGCTTCGCCGGTGTGCTGTCCGGTCCGCTGGTCCGCTCGTCGTACCGGGCGGGCAAGCTCTACAAGCAGGCGATCGAGGCGCGGCAGAGCGCCTGATCCGGCTGACGGGAAACCGCATCCCTGGTCGAGGGGTGCGGTTTTTTCGTGCCCTCTATATAACGCAAAGGTCACAAACCTAGCTCTCGGTCGGTTTTCTGGTTAACACTGACGGGGTGGATTTCGACGAACTGATCAACAAGCTGGACCTCAGCACCAAGATCCGCCTGCTCACCGGCGCCGACATGTGGTCGCTGCCCGCGATCCCCGAGATCGGGCTCGACCGGCTCGTGATGAGCGACGGCCCGATCGGCGTACGCGGCGAGCAGTGGAGCGCCGTGGACCCGTCGATCGCCCTGCCCAGCCCCACCGCGCTGGCCGCCACGTGGGACGTTGACCTGGTCAGGCAGGTCGGCAGGCTGCTCGCCCAGGAAGCCCGGCGCAAGGGCGTCCACGTGCTGCTGGCCCCCACCATCAACCTGCACCGCACGCCGCTGGGCGGACGGCACTTCGAGTGCTTCTCCGAAGACCCGTTCCTCACCGGCGAGGTCGGCGCGGCCTACGTCGAAGGCGTCCAGGACGGCGGGGTCGGCACCACGCCCAAGCACTTCGTGGCCAACGACTTCGAGACCGACCGCTTCACCGTCAACGTCAAGGTGACCGGCAAGGTGCTGCGGGAGATGTACCTGGCGCCGTTCGAGCGGGTCGTCCGGGCGGGCGCGTGGGGTCTCATGAGCGCCTACAACTCGGTCAACGGCACGACCATGACCGAGCACTCCGAGCTGGTCAACGGGGTGCTGAAGGACGAGTGGGGCTTCGACGGGTACGTGGTGTCCGACTGGACGGCGGTGCGCTCCACCGAGGCGGCCGCGCTCGGCGGCACCGACGTGGCCATGCCGGGTCCGAACGGGCCGTGGGGCGAGAAGCTGGAGGCCGCGGTCCGCGAGGGGCGGGTGCCGGAGTCGGCCGTGGACGACCGGGTCCGCCGTATCCTGCGGCTGGCCCAGCGCACCGGCGCGCTCGGCGGGGGCGCGGGCCGTACCGGCGGATCGGCTGGTTCGATCGACGGGGTGGCGCTCGCGCGCGAGGTGGCCGCGCGCTCGTTCACGCTGCTCAGGAATGAGGGCGGGGTGCTGCCGTTCGCGGGCGTGCGGACGCTCGCGCTCATCGGGTCGGCGGCCGACGAGGCGCGGATCATGGGCGGCGGCAGCGCCCAGGTCTTCCCCGACCGGATCGTCTCGCCGCTGCGCGGGCTGCGTGAGCGCGACGGCGTCGAGGTGCGCTACGCGCTCGGCACCGACCCGCGGCTGCGCTTCTCGCCGCTCAACGCCCCCGCCACCGCCCTCTTCCTGGACGGCGAAGGCGAACTGCTGGCCGAGGCGGCGGTGCCGATCGCCGAGGCGCGCTGGGTGGGCCAGCCGCCCGCCGGGGTGGACCTCGACCGGCTGGCCGCGGTGGAACTGCGCGCCGGGTACACGGCGGACGTCGCCGGGGAGCACCAGTTCTCGGTCACGGGCGTCGGCCGCTACACCTTCACGATCGACGGCACGACCGTGTTCGACGACGCGATCGTCTTCGAGGGCGACGACCCGGGGGCCGCGCTCCTGCACGCGCCCGAGCGGCGCTTCACGCACGTGCTGGAGGCCGGTCAGACCGTCGAGCTGTCGCTGCGCCAGCACGAGGTGGCCAGCTTCGCCGGGATGACGCTGATCATGTTCGCGATCGGGCACGCCAACCCGTCGGCCGGCGAGGACGAGCTGCTGGCCGAGGCGGTACGGCTGGCCGCCGGGAGCGACGTCGCGGTCGTGGTGGCCTCGACCACGCTGGAGGTGGAGAGCGAGGGCTTCGACCGCAAGGACCTCAAGCTGCCCGGCCGCCAGGACGAGCTGATCGCCGCCGTGGCCGCGGCCAACCCGCGCACGGTGGTCGTGGTCAACACCGGTTCCCCCGTCGAGATGCCGTGGGCGGGTGACGTGGCGGCCGTCCTGCTGACCTGGTTCCCCGGTCAGGAGGCCGGGCTCGCGCTGGCCGACGTGTTGTTCGGCGACGCCGAGCCGGGCGGGCGGCTGCCCACGACCTGGCCGGTGTCGCTGGAGGACAGCCCGGTGGTCGACGTCACGCCGCGCGACGGGGCGGTGCCGTACGACGAGGGGGCCTTCATCGGGTACCGGGGCTGGGAGAAGGCGGGGCGGACTCCGGCCTTCTGGTTCGGGCACGGCCTCGGGTACACGTCGTGGACCTACGACGCCGTGGACGCCAACACCGAATCGGTCACGGTTTCCGTCACCAACACCGGTGAGCGGCGCGGGCGGGAGGTCGTGCAGGTGTACGTGGCACCGGCCGGGCCCGGTGAGCGGCCGGCACGCTGGCTGGCCGGGTTCGCGGTGGTCGAGGCGGACCCCGGTGAGAGCGTCGTGAGCACGGTGTTCCTGCCCGAGCGCACGTTCCAGGTGTGGGGCGGGGACGGCTGGACGACCGTGCCCGGCGCGTACACGGTCGAGGTGGGCGCGAGTGTCGCCGACCGGCGGCTGACGGCGGACATCAGCGTCTGAGACCGAAAAGAGGGGCGCGCCCGGACCGGGCGCGCCCCTTTCCCGTGGTCACGTTTTCATCTCGGGGGGCTGGGCTTTGTATCCTTCAAAGCATGGCAACCGCAGAAGAGAAGCCGGGGCGTATCAAGCAGCTCCGCATGATCGCGCAGATCATCAAGCAGGCCAACCCCAAGGGGCTGCCGATCGTCTTTCTCTCGGCGGTCGCCACCCTGGCCGTGGCCGTCGTCATCGGCCTGGTCATCGACCAGCTGATCTATTCGATCATCCTCGGTATCATGCTGGCCTTCACCGTCGGCCTGGTGGTCTTCGGCCAGCTCGCCCAGCGGGCGCAGTACTCCATCCTGCACGGGCAGACCGGCGCCGCCGCCGCGGTCCTGCAGGGCATGCGCGGCAACTGGCAGGTCACCCCGGCCATCTCGGTCAACCGCGACCAGGACCTGATCCACATGGTCGTCGGCTTCCCCGGCGTCGTGCTGGTCTCGGAAGGGCCGGGCAACCGGGTGGCCAAGATGCTCACCGCGGAGAAGAAGCGCATCTCCCGCGTGGCGCTCGGCATCGAGATCTACGACCTCCAGTGCGGTGACGGCGAGGGCCAGATCCCGCTGGCCAAGCTGCAGCGGCACATCATGAAGCTGCCGCGCAACCTGAAGAAGCCCGCGGTCAACGAGGTCAAGGACCGGCTGCGCTCGCTGCCCAAGAACATGCCGCTGCCCAAGGGCCCGATGCCCAAGGGCGCGCGGGTCCCGCGCGGCCCCAAGATGCGCTAGTGCCGTCGCCGTCGTCGCGGGCCAACCGCTGGTGGTGGGACGGCAACGCCGACGAATACCAGGTCGAGCACGGCCACTTCCTCGGCGACGCGCGGTTCGTGTGGTGCCCGGAGGGTCTCGACGAGGCCGAGGCCCGGCTGCTGGGCGAGGTGCGCGGGCGCGAGATCCTGGAGATCGGGTGCGGGGCCGCGCAGTGCGCGCGGTGGCTGGCCGGGCAGGGCGCCCGGGTGGCCGCCTTCGACATCTCCCACCGGCAGTTGCGCCATTCCCAGCGCATCGACCTGGAGACCGGGGTGACGGTTCCGGCCGTCCAGGCGGACGCCGAGGAACTGCCGTTCCTCGACGCCCGGTTCGATCTGGTCTGCTCGGCGTTCGGGGCGCTGCCGTTCGTGGCCGATCCGGCGGCCGTCTTCCGTGAGGTGCGCCGGGTGCTGCGACCGGGCGGGCGGTTCGTCTTCTCGGTGAGCCACCCGATCCGGTGGGCGTTCCCCGATGATCCCGGGCCGCGGGGGCTGACCTCCGACCGGTCCTATTTCGACCGTGCGCCGTACACCGAGACCGGCGAACGCGGCGAGGTCACCTACGTCGAGCACCATCGCACGCTGGGCGACTGGATCGGGCTCATGGCCGCGGCGGGACTGCGGATCGACGGGCTGACCGAGCCCGAGTGGCCGCCGGGGCACGAGCGGGTGTGGGGTGGCTGGAGCCCGTTGCGCGGGCGCAACCTGCCCGGCACCGCGATCTTCAGCTGTAGCGCCTAGCCATGGCGTGGAAGACCGCCTTCGGCTCCCAGCGGGTGTCGTCGAGCATCCTGACCACGCCGTAGGAGCCGAGGTCGCCGACGCCCTGGCGGGCGTAGCCGGCGAAGGTGAACCACAGCGCGGTGTCGACGCCCTCCCGCTCGAAGACGTCCATCAGGTCCTCGAGGTAGCGGACCTGCTCCTGCTCATCGGGTACGGCGTCCGCCGGCGGCTGCCAGGCCATGCCGCCGAGCAGACCGGCGCCCCGGTAGGCGCAGGTGCCGAACTCGGTCACCACGACGGGCTTGCCGTGGCGGGCGTGGGCGCGGATCTCCGCGGGAAAGCTCTCCAGGTTGTACTCCGCGCGGTAGGCGTCGACGCCCACCAGGTCGAATGGCGTCCAGTCGATGGGCTCCCACGGCGCGCTGGCATAGGTGACCGGGCCGTCGAAGTGCTTGCGCACCGTCTGGGCGGCCTCGGCCAGGAAGGTGTTGAGCCGATCGATGATCGGGCCGAGGCTCTCCCACCAGGCGGTGTCCGCGTCGGCCATCACCTCCAGGCGCTCGGAGTAGGTGTCGCCGGGCATGAAACCCTGGCCGAAGGCGCTGGTCTCGCAGCCGGTCACCATGACCGTCCGGCCGTCGAGCGCCTGGGCGCGGCGGGCGCACTCGGCGTAGAGGTCGAGCATCTCGGCCGTGGACAGATCCACCGGGAACGGCGCGAAGTAGACCTCCAGCCCGGCCGCCACGGCCTCCTGCGCCGCGACGCTCAGCCGCTGGGGGTCTCTGCCCGACACGCGTACGGTCGAGCAGTGCAGGTCACCGGCGATGACCCGCATGTCGGCGCGGGCCGTCTCCCGGTCGAACACCGCTCGCGTGCCGGGCTCCGGCAGGAAGCCGGTGTCGTAGTTGATGCCTTTCTTCATGTCCCATGTCCCCTTTCCAGAAGGTCGAAGGCCCGATCCACGTCGGGACGCAGCGACTCCCCCGCCTCGCGCAGGCTCATGCCCGCGGCCAGGCGATCGAAGAAGGCCTCCTGCAGGAGCAGGATCGTCGCGGTGATCTGGGCCGCCATCAGGTCGGCGGTGAGGTCGTCGGCGGGCAGGTGGCAGGTGTCGCGGCCACCCAGGACCATGGCCAGGGCGGCGCGCTGGCCGTACTGGATCTCCTGCATGGCGGCGGTCAGCGTGGGGCTCGCGATGATCACTTTCATCTTGGTCATGAGCTCCGGTATGTCCGCCTCCGCCTCCAGGTGCTCGGCGAAGAGCAGGTAGTGCTCGCGCAGGGCGCGCAGGGGGGTCTGGCCACGGCGGCGGCAGGAGACGACACCGGCGATGTCCTCTTCCACGTCGTCGAGGACCAGGCCCTCCTTGTTCGGGAAGTAGTTGAACAACGTCACCTTGGCCACGCCGGCCGCCTGCGCGATCTCGTTGACCGTGACGGCCTCGAAGCCTCGCTCGGCGAACAGGCGCAGGGCGGTGTCGCCGATGTGCTTGCGCCGCTGGGCCTTCTTCTCTTTGCTCACCCCGACCATGAGAGGAACGGTAATCCATACCGGGTTCAAAAGTAAACCTGGTATGGTTCTGCGGATCGGCCATTGACAACGTTGTCTTTTGGGTTTCTTCTGGTGACAACGTTGTCAGGGAGGCTTGTATGCGCAGAACGCATCTGGCGGTCGTGACGGCCGTCGCCATGGCGGTGTTCGCGGGGTTATCCGGGGTGGCGGCGGCCGATCCACCGCCGTCACCGCTGCCGTCGGACGCTCCGTCCGCGGCCCCCACCCATCCGGCCCCGATCGAGGAGCAACCCGCGGCCCAGCGGGCGGCGGGCCGGAGCCGGGTCGGCGCGGCGCCGCCAGGGGCGCTGTTCCACACCTCCTTTGAGACGGGACAACCCTCGCCCGACTGGGTCAACACGCCCGAGGAGGGTAGGCCGGGCGAAGGAGTCACCGGGAGCAGCACGGGCGGGATTCCGGGCAACATCACCGACGAGATCGCCGAGGTGGCCGCCAGCGGCGAGTACTCCCAGGCGGGCGAGGTCAAGGAGAACCTCCTCGACGGGGACGTCAACACCAAGTGGCTCGTGTTCACCTCGACCGGCTGGGTCTCGGTCAGGCTGACCAAGCCGATCAAGGTCGTCCGCTACGCGCTGGCCAGCGCCAACGACGCGGCGGAGCGGGATCCGCGCGACTGGGCTCTGGAGGGATCCCAGGACGGGCGGAGCTGGACGGCCGTCGACACCCGTGCGGGCGAGGTGTTCGACGCACGGCTGAAGACGCGGGAGTTCGAGGTGGCGAACGCGGCGCCGTACCTGCACTATCGGCTGAACGTGACCCGCAACGGGTCCGGCGGGATCGTGCAGCTCGCCGAGCTGCAGTTGTCCGACGGGGACACGTCGCCGAAGCCGCCCTCGCCGATGCGCAGCGTGATCGGGCCGGGGCCGGGCAGCGGGTTCGCGGCCAAGCTGCGCGCCGGGTACACGGGGCTGCAGGCCTTCCGGTACTCGGGCAGCACCACCCGTGAGCAGGGCGGGCGGGCCACGAACAAGGTGTTCGAGACCGACATCGAGGTGGCGGCCGACACCGAACTGTCCTACAAGATCTTCCCCGAGTTCACGGGGGCGTCGATGGCCTATCCGAGCACGTTCGGGGCGGTCGATCTTGCCTTCGGCGACGGGACCTATCTGAGCGACCTCAAGGCGGCCGACCATCACGGGATCACCCTGAGCCCGCGCGCCCAGGGGGCGTCCAAGACGCTGTACGCCGATCAGTGGAACCACAAAAAGGTACGCGTCGGGGACGTGGCCAAGGGCAAGCGGATCAAGCGCATCCTCGTCGGCTTCGACGCGCCGGTGGGGCCGCTGTCGTTCAAGGGGTGGCTGGACGACGTCACGCTCGCCCCGGCCGACGACGAGAAGCCGGGCAGCGTGGCGGACTACGCGCTGACCACGCGGGGCACGCACTCGACGGGCGGCTTCTCGCGGGGCAACAACTTCCCGGCCACGGCGGTGCCGCACGGGTTCAACTTCTGGACGCCGATGACCGGGTCGGGGTCGAACTCGTGGCTGTACGAGTACCACCGCAACGGCAACGCCGACAACGTGCCGACCATCCAGGCGTTCGCCGCCTCGCACCAGCCGAGCCCGTGGATGGGCGACCGGCAGTCGTTCCAGGTGATGCCGTCGCTGCTGGCCAGGCCGAACGCGGACCGGGTGGCCAGGGCGACGCCGTTCTCGCATGACAAGGAGACGGCGCGGCCGTACTACTACGGGGTGGATCTCCTGAACGGGATCCGCACGGAGATCGCGCCCGCGGACCACGCGGCGGTCTTCCGCTTCACCTTCCCGGGCGACGGCGGCAGCCTGATCTTCGACAACTACAACAACGACGGCGGCCTCACCGTCGGCGCCGACGGCGTGGTGACCGGCTTCACGGACGCGCGCAGCGGGCTGTCCGCGGGTGCGACGAGGATGTTCGTGTACGCCGTGTTCGACCAGCCCGTCACCGCCGGTGGCAAGCTGACCGGCGCGGGCCGCGACAACGTCACCGGCTACACCGCCTTCGGCGCCAAGCAGGTGACCATGCGCATCGCCACCTCGTTCATCAGCGTGGAGCAGGCGAGGCTGAACCTGGCCGAGGTCGCGGACGGGTTCGAGCCGGTGAAGGCGCGGGCCAAGCGGGCGTGGGAGGACAAGCTGGGCGTGATCGAGGTGGAGGGCGCCTCGCAGGACCAGCTCACCACGCTGTACTCCAACCTGTACCGGCTGTTCCTGTATCCGAACTCGGGCTTCGAGAACACTCCGCAGGGGCCGAGGTACGCCAGTCCGGTCTCGCCCCCGGCCGGGCAGAACACGCCCACGCAGACCGGGGCGAAGGTGGTGGACGGCAAGATCTACGTCAACAACGGGTTCTGGGACACCTACCGCACCACCTGGCCCGCGTACGCGCTGCTGTCGCCGCAGGCCGGTGAGCTGGTGGACGGCTTCGTCCAGCAGTATCGCGACGGCGGCTGGATCGCGCGCTGGTCCTCGCCCGGCTACGCCGACCTGATGGTGGGCACCAGCTCGGACGTGGCCTTCGCCGACGCGTACACCAAGGGGGTGCGCGGGTTCGACGCCAAGGCCGCCTACGCGGCGGCGCTGCGCAACGCGACCACGGTGCCGCCGAACGCCTCGGTGGGCCGCAAGGGCATGGCCACGTCGGTCTTCCGCGGGTACACGGCGCTCAACGAGGTCGGCGAGGGCCTGTCGTGGGCGGTGGACGGCTACATCAACGACTTCGGCATCGCCGAGATGGCCAAGGAACTGGCCAAGACCGCCACCGGCCCAGAGAAGACGAAATATCTCGATGAAGCCGAATATTTCGGCAATCGGGCGCTCAACTATCTGAACATGTGGGATCCCGCCACGGGCTTCTTCCAGGGCCGCGACTCCACCGGCAAGTGGCGCCACACCAAGGCCACCTACGATCCCCGCGTCTGGGGCTTCGACTACACCGAGACCAACGGCTGGAACATGGCCTTCCACGCGCCGCAGGACGGCGTGGGACTCGCCGGTCTGTACGGCGGCCGCCCGGCCCTGGCCAAGAAGCTCGACGACTTCTTCACCAGCCCGGAGACCGCCACCTTCCCCGGCTCCTACAACGGCGTCATCCACGAGATGCGCGAGGCCAGGGACGTGCGCATGGGCCAGTACGGCCACAGCAACCAGCCCAGCCACCACATTCCCTACATGTACAACTACGCCGGGCAGCCGTGGAAGACGCAGGCGAAGGTCCGCGAGGCCCTGTCCCGCCTGTACCTCGGCAGCGAGATCGGCCAGGGCTACGCCGGTGACGAGGACAACGGCGAGATGTCGGCCTGGTACCTGTTCGGCGCGCTCGGCTTCTACCCGCTCCAGATCGGCAGCCCGCACTACACGGTCGGCTCGCCGTTGTTCACCAAGGCCACGGTCCACCTGCCCTCGGGCCGCGACCTGGTGATCAACGCACCGGCCAACAGCGCGAAGAACGTCTACGTCCAAGGGCTCAAGGTCAACGGCAAGGCGTGGTCGTCGACCTCGCTGCCGCACGACGTGCTGGCCCGCGGTGCCGTACTGGACTTCGCGATGGGACCGGAGCCGTCGTCCTGGGGAGAGCCGCTGAACTCGATCACCCCGGACGGCGCGACGCCGCGCCCGCTGCGCGACATCCCCGTGAGCGGCGGCCCGGCCGCGCTGTCCGACGACACCTCGGCCACGACCGCGCAACTGTCCGGCCCGGTCACGCTGCGCGCGGGCACCAGGGAGAAGGTCTCCTTCTACACGCTCACCTCGGCGCAGACCGGGCCGTCGTCGTGGACGCTGGAGGGCTCCCTGGACGGCACCACCTGGACGGTCGCCGACCGGCGGCAGAACGAGCCGTTCACCTGGTCCCGCCAGACCCGCCCCTTCAAGATCGCCAACCCGGGCCGTTACGCCCACTACCGCCTGACCGCCACGGGAACACTGGCCGAGCTGGAACTCCTGGCCCAGCCCGATCCCGCCTGCACCCAGACCGTCACCGGCACCCGTCCCGGCCCGCTCACCGTGAGCTCCGGCGTCACCTGCCTGGCCGCCGGGGCGAAGGTGACGGGGCCGGTGACCGTCCGCAAGGGCGCCGGCCTGTACGCGCTGGACTCGGCCACGATCGGCGGCCCGCTCAGCGCGGCGGGCGCCGAGACGCTGGCGCTGCTCGGCACGTCGATCGGCGGCCCGCTGTCGGCCACCGGCGTGGCGGCACTGTCGCTGGAGGCGGTGACCATCGGCGGACCCGCGGCGCTGACCGGCAACACGGGACCGCTGATCGCCGCCTCGGCCGTGCGGGGGCCGCTGACCTGCACGGGCAACCAGCCTGCCCCGACCGCCAACGGCCTGCCCAGCACCGTGGGCGGGCCGGTGACGGGGCAGTGCCGTTCACTCTGACCCGTTAGGACTCACCCGGCGAACGGTGTGGGCGGGACTCCCCCGCCCGCACCGGTCACCGCCAGCAACGACCCGTCGGGCGCGGCGGTGGTCACGTAGAGCGTGCCGCCGCCGAAGGCGCAGCTCGTCGGGCGGGCGCAGGGCGTCTCGACG
Source organism: Nonomuraea sp. NPDC059007 (assembly GCF_042740555.1). NCBI lineage: Bacteria > Bacillati > Actinomycetota > Actinomycetes > Streptosporangiales > Streptosporangiaceae > Nonomuraea > Nonomuraea sp. NPDC059007. The sequence continues at coordinate 229,454 of NZ_JBHYJD010000005.1, forward strand.
ACCGTGTCGAGACGCCCTTCAGGCGTATAACGGTGTACGGCGGCGCCGTCCCAGACCGCCACCCACACACAGCCGTCCTCGTCGACGGCCAGACCGTCGGGCAGCCCGCCCCGGACCTGGGCCACCACGCGCCTGCCGGTGACGCGGCCGTCGTGGACGTCGAAGGCGTCGAGGGTGCGGGAAGGGGTGTCGACGTAGTACATGGTGCGGTGGTCCGGGGACCAGCCGAGGCCGTTGGAGCAGGTGACGCCGGTGAGCTCGGTGGTGGTACGGCCGTCGGGAGCCACCCGGTAGAGGGCGGCCGCGCCGGGGCGGTCGGTGCACATGGTGCCGATCCAGAAATGTCCCCACGGGTCCACGGCGCCGTCGTTGAACCGGGTGTCGTGCGGCAGATTCCACCGCCCCAGCGGCACTCCCCCGGGCTCCAGGGTCAGCCGGTCACCGCGGGCCACCACCAAGCCCCCGTCCCGCCGGAGGGCGACCGCCGTGACCATCCCGCCCCGGGGATCGTCACCGGAGTTCCCGGCTCGGAACACCGTGCCCGAGGTCCCCCGGCCAGTGCCTTCGAGAAGACCGGGGGCAAAGGGCTCGGTGAGCGGGCCGTGAGGAGAGGAGGTTGTGCGGCCGAGGAGAGGGGCCGAGCCGGGAGGGACGGAACCCATGGAGCCGGGGGAAGCGCGCCCAGGGGTGGCGGGAGTGCGACCGGAGGGGGTGGAGCTCGTGGGGTCGAGGGAGGTGGAGGTGCTGGGAGGGGTTGGGGGCGGGCGGCCGTGGGTGGAGGTGCGAGGGGTGAAGGGGGTGGGGGTGAAGGGGGTGGGGGTGAAGGTGTGGATCAGGCCGGCCGGGAGGTCCACCCAGAGCAGGAGGCCGCGGTCCTGGTCCCATACCGGGCACTCCCCCAGCTCGGCCGTCCCCGGTACCACGACCTCGGCCCGGAGCCGCCTCACAACGAGTTGCGGTAGGGCGGCATGAAGCGGAGCCGTGGCATCTGGTCGGCCAGGACGCCGCCGTCCACCACGAGGGTGGCGCCGGTGACGTAGCGGGCCTGTTCCGAGACCAGGTAGCGGACCGCCCCTGCCACGTCCCGCGGCGTGCCGTACCCGCCGTGCAGGGGGATGCGCTCCTCCCACGCCTGCTCGAAGGCGGCGCGGTCGAGGGGGAAGTCGCCGTCGATGGGGGTGGCGATCATGCCGGGGGCGACCGCGTTGACGGTGATGCCGTGCGGGCCCAGCTCGGCGGCGAGCGATTTGGTGGTCAGTTCCAGGGCGGCCTTGGAGGCGTTGTAGTGGGCGAGTCCGGCCTCGGCCATGAGGCCGTTCTTGGAGGAGATGTTGACGATCCGGCCCCGGACGCCGTCGGCGATCATGTGCTCGGCCACCCGCTGCGCCAGGAAGAAGGGCGCCTCGCTGTTGACCCGCATGACCCTGCGCCACTCCGCCACGGTGATCTCGTTGAAGTGGCGCAGCGAGGCGATGCCCGCGTTGTTGACGAGGACGCCGATCGGGCCGTGCTCGCGCCGGACGCGGTCGACCAGTGCCGCGATGGCCTCGGTGTGGGCGAGGTCGAAGGCGTAGGAGGGCGGGGGTTCTGTGCCGGGCAGGTCGATGGTCACCACGCGGAGGCCGGCGGCGAGCAGGTCGGCGGCGATCGCCTGGCCCAGGCCGCGGGCGGCGCCGGTCACCACTGCCAGTTCGGCGCTCATGACAGGCCCAGCAGGTCGAGCGACGGGCGGTGGATGAGCTTCTCGATCTCCTCGCGGTCCAGTGGGGGAAGGCCGGGGATGCCGGGTACCGCGCCCACCGCGCGCAGGCCGTCCACGGAGGCGTTCACCGTGGTGAAGGGGTAGTCGCTGCCGAACAGCAGCTTGTCCCAGACGCCGTAGTCCTGGACCAGCCGCAGGCTGTGCCAGAGCTGGAAGGGCCGGTAGTGCAGGGCGGAGACGTCGGCGTAGACGTGGCGGTGTTTGCGGATGACCGCGATGCACTCCCCCTCGTACGGATGGCCGAGGTGGGCCAGGACCATCCGCAGCCCGGGATGGCGGATCGCGACCTCGTCGAGGTGGACGGGCAGCGCGTACCGCAGTGGCGCGGCCGAGACGAACGTGGTGCCGGTGTGCACGAGCAGGGGCAGCCCGTGGGTCTCGGCGTAGGTGTAGAGGTCGTCCAGTTCCGGGTCGGCCGGGTCGAATCCGGCGTACATCGGCATGAGCTTGATGCCGCGCAGTCCCAGGTCCTGGTGGCCGTGGACGAGTTCGTCGCGCCAGCCGGGCTGGGTGGGGTCGAGCGCGAGGTAGCCGATGAGGCGGCCGGGGTGGGCCGCGGCGTAGGCGGCCACCTCGGCGTCGTCCACCCACAGGCCCGACCGGCGCGCCTTGCCGCCGACGACGACGGTCGTCGTGTCCTCGGGCGCGGTGGCCGCGTAGCCGGCCCAGCGCACGGTCAGGTCCACCTCTCCCCCGTGGGCCCTGGCCGACTCGGCCGCGAACGGGTCGCCCAGGTCGCCGGGGCAGGAGAACAGGTGCGAGTGGACGTCAACGATCACGCTTTTCCCAGCCTTCGGCGAACATGTTCCAGAAGCGGTGGGACGGCGGGTGCTCGGCGAAGACCTCGTCGGCCAGTTCGATCCCGAGCCCCGGCCTCTCAGGAATGCCGATATATCCGGACTCGACGGGCAGTGCGCCCCGCACCGCGTCGTGGACATGCGGGTCCACCATGCCGTCGAACGTCTCCAGGATCAGGAAGTTCGGCATCCCGAGGACCGCGTGCACGCTGACCGTGGTGCAGACCGGCGAGTTGGAGTTGTGCGGCGCGACCAGCATCGCGTGCACGTCCGCCTGCGCCGCCAGCTTCCTGACCTCGGTGAACCCGCCGGCCATCGAGAGGTCGGGCTGGATGATGTCCACCGCGCCGGTCGCGAACAGCCGCGCGTACTCGTAGCGGTTGTGGAAGTGCTCCCCGCCCGAGATCGGCATCGTGGCCCGCTGCCGCAGCTCGGCGTAGCGCTCGATGTGCGTCCAGGGCAGCGGCTCCTCGAACCACCCCAGGTCGAACGGCTCCAGCTCCCGCACCAGCCGCTGGGCGGTGGGCATGGCGAAGCGCGCGTGCCCCTCCACGAACAGGTCGGCATCCGGTACGGCCGCGCGCACGGCGGCCACGATCTCCACCGACAGCCGCAGTTCCTGCCTGGACAGGGATCCCAGCCCGGCCCCGAACGGGTCGAACTTGAGCGCGGTGTAGCCACGGGCGGCGACCTCGCGGGCCTTGGCGGCGAACGTCTCGGGGTCGCGCTCGCCGGTGTACCAGCCGTTGGCGTACACGCGGACGCGCTCGCGGCAGGCGCCGCCGGTCAGCCGGTAGGCGGGGACGCCGAGCGCCTTGCCCATGATGTCGTAGAGCGCCTGGTCGATCCCGGAGACCACGATCCCGCCCACGTCGCCGCCGCGCAGGAAGTCGCCCTGGTACATGCGCAGCCAGATCTCCTCCACGTCGAAGGGGTCGGCGCCGATCAGGTGGCGTTCGGCCATGGACTCGGCCAGCGAGCACGTCTCGCGGCCCCGGTAGGGGTGGGTGATCTCGCCGACGCCGGACAGTCCCTCGTCGGTGTGGACGCGGACGTAGGAGAAGTCGCGCCACGCCGTACCGAGGGAGAGGGTCTCCACGCGGCTGATGCGCCCGGCCGGTCCGGTGGGGCGGCTCTTGTCGACGGTCAGCATCAGCGGGCCCCGCCCATCGTGCTGGCGCCGCTCAGGTCGAGGTCGGCGCCGGTGGCGAGCTGGGCGCTCGCGGCCAGGGCGGCCGCCTCCAGCAGGTGGTCGACGTCGGCGTCGGTGTGGGCGTAGGAGACGTGGCTGCGCTTGAGGTTCAGCGGCAGCTCGAAGATGCCGTGTTCGAGCAGCCGGCGCCGGTAGCCGATGAACATGCTGGCATCATTGCGCAGCAGGTCGTCGTAGGTGCGGGCGGGTCCGTCCATGAAGTACTCGACGAAGACCGAGCCGTATCCGGTCACCAGCGAGGCGACGCCCAGCGAGGAGAAGACCTCGGACAGGCCGGTGCGGATGCGCTCGCCCAGCCGGAAGACGTGCTCGTGCACCGGCTCGGACTGCAGCTTGCGCAGGGTGGCCAGTGCGGCGGCGACCACGGCGGGGTGGCCGTTGTAGGTGCCGGCGAAGAAGGCGGGCCCGCCGGGCCTGGAGCTGAACAGGTCCATGAGGTCGGCGCGGCCGCCGAGCGCGCCCACCGGGTAGCCGTTGGCGATGGCCTTGCCCATCGTGGTCAGGTCGGGCGTGATCCCGCTGATCGCCTGCCAGCCGCCGAGGTGGTGACGGAAGCCGGTGATCACTTCGTCGAAGACCAGCACGCTGCCGGCCCGGGTGCACTCCTCGCGCAACGTCCGCAGGAACTCCTGCTCCGGCAGCAGGCAGCCGACGTTGTGCGGCACCGGCTCGACGATCACCGCGGCGATGTCGGCGCCGTGCTCGGCGAAGGCCTGCCGTACCGCCTCCGCGGAGTTGAACGGCAGCACGAGCGTCGCGTCGAGCACCTCGGGCAGGATTCCGGCGGAGATGGGGTCCTTGCCGCCCACGCGGTCGGGGGCGGAGATGACGTTGAGGCTGACCGCGTCGTGCCAGCCGTGGTAGCAGCCCTGGAACTTGACCACGAGCCGCCGCCCGGTGGCCGCCCTGGCCACGCGCAGCGCGTGGAAGGTGGCCTCGCTGCCGGTGCTGGTCAGCAGCACCTGCTCGACGCTCGGGACGAGCTCGGTCAGCGCCTCGGCGAGCTCGACCTCGTCCTCGGTGACGCCCACCCCGCACAGGTCGACGGTACGGCCGGCCTCGGCGACGGCCGCCGAGACGTCGGGGTCGTTGTGACCGAGCAGGGGCGGGCCGAAGGCCGCGTGGTAGTCGACGTACTCCCGGCCGTCCCGGTCGCGGAAGCGGGCGCCACCGGCCTTGGCGATGACGAGGTCGCCGAGTCCCGGGACGTTGCGCTGCCCGCTGTTGACGCCGCCGGGGATGACCCGGCGGGCGCGCTCGGAAAGGACACGCTGATTCAAGATCTCTCCTCGAAGCGCGCACGTCGCGGCCCAGCCCGGCCGCGGCGAGCACTGACGATCCACCGCTGATGTGCATTTGCCGAACACTGTTTGGCATAACCGAACAGCTTGGAAGGACCATAAACAGCCCAAGGCCTGGGTGTCAACGACGAACTCCGCTAAGCTGTTCGGTTGTGACGAACACTCCTGCTGAGGATTCGCGATATTGGGTGCGGAGCGTGGCCCGCGCCGCCGAGGTCCTGGAGGCCCTGAGCAAGAGCGACGGCGGCGTGAGCGTGACCGACCTGGCCGCCGCCTGCGGGCTGAGCAAGAGCGCCGCCTTCGCGACCCTGTACACGCTGCGCCAGTACGGCCTGGTGGCCGACGACGGCGAGGGCATGAACCGCCGCTACCGGCTCGGCATGGCGCTGGCCAGGCTCGGCTCCCGCGCCCAGGACCAGCTGAGCCTGCGTGACGTGGCCCGGCCCGCGCTGGTCGAGCTGACCCGGCAGACCGGGATGAACTCCCGGCTCGCGGTGCCCGACGAGGGCCAGGCGGTCGTCGTCGACCAGGTCAGCAACGGCGAGCGCATCCAGGTCGACCTGCGCATGGGCACCCGCGAACTGCCCCACTGCACCGGCCTGGGCAAGGCGCTGCTGGCCGAGATGGCCGACGAGGAGGTGACGGCGCTGGTCGGGCGGGTCGGCCTGCCGTACCGGACGGGACACACGATCACCGACCTGCCGGTGCTGCTCGCGCACCTCAAGACGGTCAGGGAGCTCGGCTACGCGGTCGACGACGAGGAGGACGCCGACGGGATCTTCTGTATCGGCAGCGCGCTGCGCGACCACAACGGCGCCTGCGTCGGCGCGATCAGCATCACCTCGCTGAAACGCGACCTGCCTGCCTGGCGTTATCAGGAGCTCGGCCGCCAGGTCAGGGCCGCCGCCGAGCGGATCTCGGGGGAACTCGGCGCTTGACAGAACCCTCGGACGCTGTCTAGCGTCCACGGCTAATCGTTTCGGGCGCATCACTGGCTCCCGCCGCCGCAGCCCCGGCGCCGGGAAGTACGGCCAGCAGCACCGCCGCCTGCACGCCTCAATGCGTGTCGCCCGGCCTTCCACCCCCTTTGAGGCCAGAACCATGAAACAGGTGGCCAGCGTCGCGCGCCTTCTCACGCTCGACGCTTCCAAGCTCGCCGACGGCACGGTGCTCCGTGTCGCCGGCTACCGCGCCGCGGGCGACGGCGGCGGCATGCTCGTCCGATGGGACGCGCGCTCAACCGTCAAGGCGAACGGCGGCACCGTCCTGGGCACGGCCAGAAAGGGCCGCTGGCTCCAGATTCACGACGGATGCCTAGATTTCCGGAAATTTGGCATCTTCGACGCCAAAACCCCCGCAGACGCCGCACTCGATGCCATGGTCAACGACCCGCACGTCAGCCGGATCGAAGCCCACACCGACCTGAACTTCACCAAGCGGCACACCTTCCGCCGCTCGGACCTCGTGCTCGACTTCGGCGGCCACCTGATGACCACCGAGGGCATCGAGAAGAACTCCCATGACAACCCCTTCGGCGCCGTCCTGTTCTTCCAGGGCGGGCGCACGAAGACCACCCACGTCCACAAGCTCACCACTGTCCTGCCCGATCTGTCCGACGTCTTCGAGGTGGGCGACTCGGCCGGCTTCGCGATCGGCCAGTGGTGGGCGGTCGAGGTGGACGCCCTGTCCGGGACGTACGAGCGTGAGCTCCAGCGCCTGGTACAGATCACGCAGGTCGTGGACGGCTCCCACGTCCGCGTGAACTACAAGAACGGCTGGGAGCTCGCTCCCGGCCGGTCGCTCACCTGGACGCGCGTAATACCGGTCGAACGCGTCCAGGTGAGCGGCCTCCGCTTCACCGGCGTCCCCGGCGGCGACCAGTACACCGGCTCCCACCCGCTGGCCTACGAGTACGCGGTCCACTGTGACGTCGCCGACGTGCACGCCGTGGGCTCGTTCTGGCCGGTGATCATGCGCCGCTGGTGCACGTTCTTCCGTACCGAGCGGTGCGGGCTCAAGAACCCGCCCACGGTCATGTACGGCGGCGCCGGCTACCTCACCCAACAGATCTACTGCCTCTACAGCCACGTGGCCGACTGCACCACCTCCAACGTCCGCCACCTCAACGACTTCACCGCCAGCGCGTACTGCACGGTCGAGAACTGCCACGGCGACGGCGACGACGAGGGCGGCAACCCCTTCACCACCCACGGCCAGTACGAGCACGACCTGGTCTTCACCGGCAACTCCGGCCTCATGGACCTGGCCAACAGCGGCGCCCCGTGGGGCACCAGCGCCAAGCGGATCACGGTCAGGAAGCACCTGTGCTCCTGGTTCGTGGCCGGAACCAAGATCACGGATCTGACGCTGGAGGACGTCAAGGTCATCCCCCGCTCGACGTTCGACCCGGCGGGAACGCTCCAGGTGAACGCCGACGGCGTCCAGATGCGTGGCTGCTCGGCGAAGACGTTCGCGATCGGCCAGCGCTCCAGCCGCTCCACCCGGCCCAACGTGATCGAGGGCTGCTCCTTCGAACTGCCCAAGGGCCAGGTGGTCGTGCAGACGCCGGTCACGAACGCGGTGCACTTCAAGGACTGCGTCTTCACCGGCCTCGACGGCGCGACCCTGCGCGGCGCCGGCCCGCTCACGTTCACGGACTGCGTCCTGGACGGCGCCGGCCCCCTCCTGCTGGGCTCGGCGAGCGTCACGGTCAGGGGCGGCCGGGTGAAGAACACGCCCATCCAGCTCACCGCCGTCCGCGACCAGGTGCTCAGGCTGGAGGGCGTGGAGCTGGACGGCTCCCCGCTGACCAGGGCGGACGGCCCCGGCGCCGTCACCTGGGAACTGGCCGGCGTGCGCAGCCGCGCCGAGCGCTCCCATCTGGAGCTGACCGGCGGCGAGAACCGCTACCGGGCCACCGGCTGCGCCTTCACCGGCGGCACGCTCACCCTGACCGGGGCCGCCGAGGTCCTGCACACCGGCTGCGCCGAGGACGGCGTCGAGCGCCGGTTACCGCCGTCGGGCCCGCGCGTGCTGGTCAGCCACACCGTCACGCTCTGAGCCGATCACCCCCACTCCCAGCAAGGAACCACCCATGGAACGTCGTGACATCCTGCGCGCCTCCGGCCTGGCCGCCGCCGGCACCCTTCTGCTCGCCCAGCCCGCGCTGGCCGATCCGGGCAAGAAGCCCAAGGAGGAGGTACGCGCGGTCGCCACCGTCGCCGAACTGCTCGCCCACGAGGCGGCGAAGCTGACGGACGGCACCCTGGCCCAGGTCGCCGGCTACCGCTCCCCCGGCGACGGCGGCGGCATGCTGGCGCGCTGGGACGCGAACTCCACCGCCACGGCCAACGGCGGCACCGTCCTGGGCACCGCCGCGAAGGGCCGCTGGCTCCAGATTCACGACGGATGCCTAGATTTCCGGAAATTTGGCATCTTCGACGCCAAAACCCCCGCAGACGCCGCACTCGACGCCATGGTCAACGACCCGAACGTCAGCCGGATCGAAGCCCACACCGACCTGAACTTCACCAAGCGCCACACCTTCTCCCGCTCCGGCCTGGTGCTCGACTTCGGCGGCCACCTGATGACCACCGACGGCATCGAGAAGGCCGGCGCCGACGACCCCTTCGCCGCCGTGCTCTTGTTCCGCGGCAAGGTCACCGAGACCAAGGTCACCCACAAGCTCACCCAGGTCATGCCCGACCTGTCGGACGTCTTCGAGGTCGGCGACTCCGGCCGGTTCAAGGTCGGCCAGTGGTGGGCGGCCGAGGTCGACCAGGGCGCCGGCCGCTGGGAGAAGGAACTGCAGAAGCTCGTCGAGGTCACGCAGATCGTCAGCCCCACGCAGATCCGGGTCAACTACAAGAACGGCTGGGAGCTGAAGGCCGGCCGGAGCGTCACCTGGACGCTGGTCGAGCCGGTCGCCCGGGTCCACGTCCGCAACCTGCGCTTCCGCGGCGTCGTGCCCGGCGACCAGTACACCGGCTCCCACCCCCTCGCCTACGAGTACGCCGTCCACTGCGACGTCGAGTCGATCCACGCCGAAGGCACGTTCTGGCCGGTGATCATGCGCCGCTGGGCCACGCACTTCCGTACCGACCGCTGCACGCTGAAGAACCCGGCCAGCGTCACGTGGGGCGGCGCCGGCTACCTCACCCAGCAGATCTACTGCCTGTACGGCCACGTCGCCGACTGCCACGTGGCCAACTCCCGCCATCTCAACGACTTCACCGCCAGCGCGTACTGCTACGTCGAGAACTGCCACGGCGACGGCGACGACCAGGGCCCCTTCGTCACCCACGGCCAGTACGAGCACGACCTCACCTACACCGGCAACTCCGGCCTGATGACCTTCGCCAACTCCGGTGCCGCCTGGGGCTCGGCGGCCAAGCGCATCACCGTGCGCAAGCACGTCTGCTCGTGGTTCGTGGCCCGGGTGAAGATCACCGATCTGACGCTGGAGGACGTCCAGGTCATCGGCAAGCCCTCGCTCAACGGCTCGGGCATGATCTGGGTCAACGCCGACGGCGTGCAGATGCGCGGCTGCTCGGCCAGTCACACGCTGATCGTCTCGCAGCAGTCGAAGCTGTCGGGCCGCCCCAACCTCATCGAGGGCTGCACGTTCACGCTGCCCGCCAAGAGCGAGATCGTCCAGGCCAACGTCACCGGCCCGGTGCACATCAGCCGCTCGGTCCTGCACGGCCTGGACGGCAACACGTTCAACGGCGCGCAGGCGGTCTTCACCCACGTCGTCTTCAACGCCGCCCAGAACGCCGCGCCGCTGACCTTCTCCGGCTCGGCGACGCTGACCGGCTGCACGCTCAACGGCCTCGGCCTGCGCGCCGCCGGCAAGGCCGACCAGCGCCTGCGACTCGACGGCGGCACGGACATCTCGGGCGGGGGCGAGGGCGGGGGCGGCGCGCTGCTCTCCCGCGCGGACCCGGCCGGCCTCGTGTCCTGGGAGCTGTACGGCATGCGCAGCCGTACCACCGGAGCGCACGTCCTGCTGGAGGCGGGGCGCAACCGCTACACCGCGACCGGCTGCCAGTTCAGCGGCGGCAGGCTCACTATCAAGCAGTTCGAGCTGGTCCAGCACACGGGCAACGTCGAGGAGGCGGTGACCAGGGAGCTGCCGCCGGACGGCCCGAAGGTTCTCACTTCCGGAAATCTGGTGATTTAGGTGCGGAAAGTCACGCTGGCCATCGCGGGAGCGGGCAACAGGGGGCAGACCTACGCCTCCTGGATCGCCGCCCATCCCGACCGGGCCGAGCTCGTCGCGGTCGCCGACCCCGACCCGGCCAGGCGCCGCGCGGTCGGCGCCCGGAGCCCCGGCGTCAGGGAGTTCGGCGACTGGCGGGACCTGCTCGCGGACAGGGTGGCCGACGCGGTCATCCTGTCCACGCAGGATCGCATGCACGTCGAGCCCGCCATCGCGCTGGCGGGCGCCAGCTACGCGCTGCTCATGGAGAAGCCGCTGGCCCCCACCGAGGAGGAGTGCCGGCGCATCGTGCGGGCCGTGTCCGAGTCGGGGGTGCTGTTCGCGGTCTGCCACGTGCTGCGCTACACGCCCTACACCGAACTGGTGAAGCGGGTCACCGGCAGCGGGGTGATCGGCGAGATCATGAGCGTCGAGCACCTGGAGCCGGTCGGCTGGTGGCACCACGCCCACTCCTACGTGCGCGGCCCCTGGCGCAGCGAACGGCTGGCCAGCCCGATGCTGCTCGCCAAGTCCTCGCACGACCTCGACTGGCTCACCTACGTCACCGGCCGCCGGATCAGGCGGGTCTCCAGCTTCGGCTCGCTCGGCCACTTCCGGCCGGACCGGCGCCCGGCCGGGGCCGCCGACCGCTGCCTCGACTGCCCGATCGAGCCGGCCTGCCCCTACTCCGCGCCCAAGCTCTACCTGAACCGCGGCTACGACTGGCCGACCAGCGTGCTCGGCGGCACCGAGGCCGAGGTCATGGACGCGCTGCGCACCGGCCCGTACGGCAGGTGCGTCTACGCGAGCGACAACGACGTGGTCGACCACCAGGTGCTGGCCATGGAGCTGACCGGCGGGGCCACGGCCACGTTCACGATGACCGCCTTCACCGAGCAGACCCACCGGCAGACGAAGATCTTCGGCACCCACGGGCGGCTGATCGGCGACGGCGAGTCGGTGGAGGTCCTCGACTTCCGCGACAGCCGTACCACCAGGTGGGAAGGCGTGAGCAGCGGGTCGAACGCCGGCGACGGCCACGGCGGCGGCGACGCCGGCGTCATGGACGCCTTCGTGAGCGCGCTGGCCACCGGCGACCGCTCGTTCGTGCGCTCGGACCACACCGAGTCGCTCCACAGCCACCTCGCGGTCTTCGCCGCCGAGCGGGCCCGTCACACCGGCACGGTCGTCACCGTGCCCGAATCATAGAAGAGGAACGATCATGCGACCTCGCGCACTGGCAGCCGCGCTGCTCGCCGTCGGAACGCTCGCCGCCTGCGGCGGGTCCGGCGGCGACGGCAAGCAGACCGTGACCATGTGGATCTACCCCATCATCGCCGACCAGGCCAAGCACCAGGCGTTCTGGGACGGGCAGATCAAGGCCTTCGAGTCGGCCAACCCGGACGTGGACGTCAAGGTGGAGATCTACCCGTGGGCCAAGCGGGACGAGGCGCTGTCCACGGCGATCGCCGGCAACAAGGCGCCCGACGTGGTCTACCTCATCCCCGACCAGCTCCCCAAGTACGTGAAGACGCTGGAGCCGGTCGACGCCTACCTCGCCGACAAGGCCGGCTACCGGCCCAACGCCCTCCAGGCGGTCACCGTCGACGGCAAGGCCATGGGCGCGCCCGTCCTCATGTCGGCCAACCCGCTGGTGTGCAACCAGAAGGCCTTCGACGCCGCCGGGATCAAGGACTTCCCCAAGACGTGGGAGGACGTGCTGCGCCTGGCCCCGCAGTTCAAGGCCAAGGGCGTGGACGTCACCAACTACTGGGCCGACCCGGCCGCGACGCTCAACCAGTCGTTCTACCCGCTGCTGTGGCAGGCCGGCGGCGACGTCTTCACCGCCGACGGCAAGGCCAGCGCGTTCGGCGGCCCCGAGGGCGTCAAGGCGCTGACCTTCCTCAAGCAGCTCGCCGACGGCGGCTTCGTGGAGAAGGACCTGCTGACGGGGCTGCCCAAGTTCGAGCAGACGCGCACCGCCCAGAACAAGGTGGCCTGCACCTGGCAGCAACTGCCCGCCGACGTCGAGTCGTTCTGGGGCAAGGAGAACATCAAGGTGGTGCCGCCGCTGACCGGCGCCAAGCAGGTCGCATACGGCACGGTCGGCTCGCTGAGCATGCTCAAGGCGAGCAAGAACAAGGAGGCGGCGGGCAAGTGGATCGCCTTCGCCACCGGGGCCGAGCCGAGCAAGGCGTTCAACCTGGCCTCGGGCTTCTTCTCGCCGCGCACCACGACCGGCGCCCTGTACGCCGCCGACCCGGTCCAGTCCGGGGTGGAGAAGACGCTCGACCTGACCACGGCCGGGCCGCTGCACGACAAGGCCCGTGACGTCATGGGCGTGCTCGCGCCGGAGATCCAGGCCGCGCTCATCGGCAAGAAGACGCCCGAGCAGGCGCTGGCCGACGCGACCAAGGCCGCCGACGCCCTGCTGGGCCGATGAGGTTCACGCTGCGCTGGGAGGCGCGGACCGGACTGCTGTTCGTCCTGCCGTGCCTCCTGCTCTTCCTGGCCTTCCGCTTCGGCCCGTCGATCGCCGGAGTGCTGCTCGGCTTCTTCGAGTTCGGCATCGGCGAGAGCCCGGCGTTCACCGGCCTGGACAACTTCCGCCGCATGGCCGGCGACCCCGTGTTCTGGGACTCGCTGCAGGTCACGCTGATCTACACCGTGCTCTACGTGCCCGTCTCCATGGCCGCCTCGGTCGGCATGGCGCTGCTCGTGCGCCGATCCTTCCGCGGCGCGCGCTTCTTCCGCTCGGTCTTCTTCCTGCCGGTCGTCACCAGCCTCGTGCTCGCCGGAACCGTCTTCACCTGGCTGTTCTCCTCCGAGGGCCCGATCACCAAGCTGACGGGCCTGTCCTGGCTGGCCTCGCCGACGCTGGTCCTGCCCGCGCTGGTGATCGTCTCGGTCTGGTCGAGATTCGGGTACGGCATGCTCATCGTCCTGGCCCGCCTGCAGGATCTCCCCCGCGAACTGGAGGAGGCGGCGTTGTCCGACGGAGCCTCGACCTGGCAGCGCTTCCGCCACATCGTCCTGCCCCAGCTGCGCCCGGCGCTGTTCTTCGTGGCCGTCATCGAGACGACGACCTCGTTCCAGGTCTTCGACCTCGTCTACGTGATGACCGGCGGCGGACCCGCCCACGGCAGCTTCACGCTCGTGATGGCCCTGTACGAGCAGGGGTTCAAGAACTTCGAGTTCGGCTACGCCAGCGCGATCGGCGTCGCCCTGTTCGTCATGACCCTCGTGGTGGCGCTCATCCAGCGCCTGATCATCGGGAGGAGCAAGTGACCTTGCTGGCCACGCGGCCGCCCGCCGTACGCTCGAAACGTCCGTCCTACAAGGCCCTGGAGCCGACACGCGGCGGGAGGATCGCCAGGATCGTCCTGCTGGCGATCGCGACGCCGGTGACGCTCTTCCCCTTCTACGCGATGGTCGTGCTGTCGCTGAAGCCGGGGGCGGCGGTCACCTTCCCGCAGAGCATGCTGCCCTGGCCGGTCGACTTCAGCGCCTACGGCGAGGTGCTCGGCGGGCGCGACCTGCTGAAGTGGACGTTCAACACGCTCGTCTACTCCGTGGTCAGCGTCGTGGCCGTGCTGCTGCTGGCCTCGCTGGCCGGGTACGCCTTCGCCAAGAAGCGCTTCCCCGGGCGCGAGCCCATGTTCTGGTCGTTCCTGGCGATGGTGATGGTGCCCTACCACGTCACGCTGATCCCGACCTTCGTCCTCATCGCGCAGCTCGGCGGCGTGGACACCTACTGGGGGCTGATCCTGCCCACGCTCGCCAACGCGCAGGCGGTGTTCCTGATGCGGCAGTTCATCATGGGCCTGCCGGACGAGCTGTTCGAGGCGGCGCGGCTCGACGGCGCCTCCGAGTGGCGGATCTTCACCAGGATCGTGCTGCCCCTGTGCAAGCCGATCCTGGCCACGCTCGGGGTCTTCGTCTTCCTGTGGCACTGGAACGACCTGCTGTGGCCGTTGATCGTGGGCGGCAGCGCGGACATGCGGACGCTGACGGTCGGCATCGCCTCGCTGCACCAGGAGAACGTGCCGCTCAGCGTGGTGCTGGCCGGGGCGACGGTGGCGTTCGTGCCGATCTTCGCCGCGTACCTGGTCGGGCAGCGCTACTTCACCGAAGGCGTCACGATGTCGGGGATCAAGGGCTGATGGCCGGACGGGTGGATGGGCCGGTCAGGACGGCCCGCCGCGGCGACCGCGACGCGCTCTACGCGCTGTGGGCGGCCTGCTTCGACGCCCCGCACATCGTGCCGTTGTACGAGAGCGATCCCGGCCGCCACGAGCGCACCTTCGTCGTGCCCGGCCCAGGCGGCCTGCTGGCCAGTGTGTACTACCTGCCGCGCCCGATCCGCGACGGCCGCGGCGGGGTGCTCCGCGTGGGCGGCGTCGCCAACGTCGCCACCCGCCCCGACGCCCGCGGGCAGGGCCACGTCCGGCGCCTGCTGGCGGCCGCGGTGACGGCGATGGCCGCCGACGGCTGCGCGTGGTCGTTGCTGTTCACCGGCACTCCCGCCGTCTACTCCGGCTGGCGCTCCTTCGAGCTGCCGCTGGTCAGCGGGCCGCTGGCCGTGCCCGGCGGGGTGTGCGCGCCGCTGCGGGCCGCCGTTCCCGGGGAGCTGGCCGCCCTGCACGCGGCGCACAACCGCCGCCGTCCGCTGACCACCGTCCGCGACCCGGCGCACTGGCGGGTCAGGGTGCCCCTCTGGTACGGCGAGCTGCTCCGCACCCACGACGCCTACGCGGCCGTGCGCTGGCACGCCGGCGAGCTGGAGATCCTCGAGGTCGCCGGGGACCTGGAGACGCTGCTGCCCGCGCTGGCCGGGGAGGCCCTGCGCCGGGGGATCCGGCGGGCGCGGGCGCGGCTCGCGTGGGACGATCCGGCGGTACCGTACCTGCTGGAGAGTGTGCGGCGGGACAGCGACCGGACGGGGATGGCCCGCGCGCTGCTGGCCGACCCGGACCCGGTCGTGCGGGCGCCGGGCGCGGCCCACTGGCCCGCGGACTACTTCTGAGCTACATGGTGACGGTGATCGTGTTGGACGCGCGGTCGTGCATGCCGCGGTTGTCGCGGTCGTAGATCACCGCGGGCACGGCCAGGCACAGCAGCACGGTCCGCACGAACACCGGCAGCAGCCGCGGGATGCCGCCGTCCATGGCGACGACCTTGATCTTCATCAGCCGGTGCCCGAACGTCTGGCCCAGGAAGGCCACCAGCAGCAGGTACTGCAGGGCGAAGATGAGCACCGGCGCCCACGGCGAGGCGGTGGGGCTGATGCCCAGGATGAGCTGCGCGATCGCCCAGGTGCAGATCATCCAGTCGATGACCAGCGCCCCGATCCGCCGCCCCCACCCGGCCACCGACCCGCTGCCCCGTTCCGGCAGTCCCAGCCGCTGACCCGGGTACCCGAGGTCGACCCCGGCGGCGCGCACGCCGCCGAGCCAGGTCTGCGTCCAGCGCGGCTGCTTCTCACTCATGCCCACCACGGTATCCGGCGGGGGCGCCGGTCGCGATTGTGACCCAATCGCGCTTCTGCCTGGGCGTTTCCGCACGCATGATGTCTCCTCATGGACGACCTCGACGCACGCTTCCACGAGCTGGTGTCCCAGATCGGGGAGGGCGAACAGCGCAGGATGCGCGAGGCCGCCGCCAAGGCCGCGCGCCAGGCCGCGCCGCCCTCTTCCCGGCGGCCGTCCACACGCGGGCGGCGGTGGGCGCTGGCCGTCGTCCTGGTCCTGGCCGTGCTGGTCGCCGCGGCGAGCGTGCTGGCCTTCCGTCCCGAACTGCTGACGCCCGAGCCCGCCGTACGGCGGACCCAGCCGCCGCCCACGAGCACGCCGGAGCCGCCCGCGCCCGCCGACCCCTTCGAGGGCTCGCCCGCCGCCGGATACGCCGCGGGAGCGGCGGGTTTCGAGCTGCCCGCGCCCAAGGCGATCGGCGGGCTGTCGGCCAAGGAGGTGGGCAAGGGGCTGGCTCGGGTGCGTGACCTGCTGACCGCCGCCTACCTCGACCCCGCGACGCTCATGGGCGGCGAGCCCAGGGCCTTCGCCGCCCTGGCCGACGCCGAGCAGCGTAGGAAGGTCACCCGTGCCTGGGTCAACAGCTTCGCGCCCGGCACCACCGAGCTGGCCACCGACGTCATCAAGGTCCGCGGTGAGGCCACGCTCTCCCGCTACCGCGAGGGCGCCCGCGTGAAGATCACCTACCTGGTCGTCTACGCCGTCCAGCCACCGGGACGCCCCGACCAGGTGGTCCGGCTGGTGACGCACGCGCGGGGCTCGTTCGACATCTTCGGGTCGGCGGGCAAGGTCCGCGTGTGGGTCGAGAGCCTGGGCGCCGCCGCCACCCCGGTGCGTTGCGACACCGACGACTACATCCACCCGCAGTTCCCCGCCTCCGACCCGGGCCAGGTACGCGGCACCGGCGCGCCAAGCGACCCCTATGACCTGCATCAGCCCCAGGGCGACGGATGCACGGCTTCGTCGGCCAAGTGAGGCCCCCTTAACACCGGCGAAACAAGCGAGACACGGCGCGGAAATCGCCTCCCCCTAACGTCGGGCTGATACCCGTCCCCAGGGAGGTTCGAGAGTGTTCAACTCCGCCGACGACGTCCTGAAGTTCATCCGGGACGAAGGGGTGCAGTTCGTCGATGTCAGGTTCACCGACCTGCCGGGGACGACGCACCATTTCACCTTCCCGGTCGAGAACTTCGGCGCCAGCGTCTTCACCGACGGCCTCATGTTCGACGGCTCGTCGATCCGCGGGTTCCAGGCCATCCACGAGTCGGACATGCTGCTCCTGCCCGACCCGACGAGCGCGGTCGTGGACCCGTTCCGCCAGCACAAGACGCTCAACATCAACTTCTTCGTGCACGACCCGCTGACCGGCGAGGCCTACAGCCGCGACCCGCGCAACGTCGCCCGCAAGGCGGAGGAATATCTCAAGGGCACGGGCATCGCCGACACCGTCTTCTTCGGCCCCGAGGCGGAGTTCTACATCTTCGACGACGTCCGCTTCGAGACGAGCGCGAACGCCGGCTACTACTACATCGACTCCATCGAGGGCGCCTGGAACACCGGCAAGTCCACCGAGGGCGGCAACCTGGGCTACAAGCCGCGCTACAAGGGCGGCTACTTCCCCGTCCCGCCCATGGACCACTTCACCGACCTGCGCTCGGAGATGGTCCGCAATCTCATCGAGTGCGGCATCGACGTCGAGATGCAGCACCACGAGGTCGGCACCGCGGGCCAGGCCGAGATCGACTTCAGGTTCGGCACGCTGCTCAAGACCGCCGACAACCTGATGCTCTACAAGTACATCATCAAGAGCACCGCCCTGGAGTACGGCCACACGGTCACCTTCATGCCCAAGCCGATCTTCGGTGACAACGGCTCCGGCATGCACTGCCACCAGTCGCTGTGGAAGGACGGCTCCCCGCTCTTCTACGACGAGGTGGGCTACGCCGGCCTGTCCGACACCGCCCGCTACTACATCGGCGGCCTGCTGAAGCACGCCCCCTCGCTGCTGGCCTTCACCAACCCGACGGTGAACTCCTACCACCGCCTTGTGCCCGGCTACGAGGCCCCGGTCAACCTGGTCTACAGCCAGCGCAACCGCTCGGCGTGCGTCCGCATCCCGATCACCGGCTCCAACCCGAAGGCCAAGCGCATCGAGTTCCGGGTGCCCGACCCGTCGTGCAACCCGTACTTCGCCTTCGCCGCCATGCTGATGGCCGGCATCGACGGCATCCGCAACAAGATCGAGCCGCCGGAGCCGGTGGACAAGGACCTCTACGAGCTGCCGCCCGAGGAGGCCCGCAACATCCCGCAGGTCCCGGGCTCCTTGACCGACGTCCTGAACGCCCTGGAAGCCGACCACGACTACCTCCTGGAGGGCGGCGTCTTCACGCCCGACCTGATCGAGACGTGGATCGCCTACAAGCGCGAGAACGAGGTCGACCCGATCCGCCTGCGGCCCCACCCCCACGAGTTCGAGCTGTACTACGACGTGTAGGCGGCGGCCACGGCCCGGCATCGACCACGGTGCCGGGCCGTTCGCCTGTTCAGGGCCCGGCCGGATCGGGCCGCTGAGCGAGAGTGGACAGGTTGGCTCGGGCCTGTTCGGTCACCACGTGGCCGGGGCCGAGGACACGTTCGCCGGTTTCCAGCAGGTCCGCGTACAGGGCGCGGGCGGCGGCCGGGGAGCCGGTCACGGCCAGGAAGTCGGCGAACACCAGCTTGGTCTGCAGGGTGAAGACGTTGTCGGCGCCGAGTACGCGCTCGTATCCGGCCAAGCAGGCGCGATACAGCCGGGTCGCGCGGTCGTCGTCTCTGGAGTTGCCCACCACCATCGCCAGCCCCCGCTGGGCCATCAGCGTGTCGGAGTCGTTCTCGCCCAGTGCCTGGAGGCAGTCCGCGCAGGCCGACTCCATGAGGGAGATCGCCTCTTCGTGCCGGCCGGCGTGGCTGACGGTCAGGGCCAGCAGGCCGCGCCGGGCCAGCGTGGTGCGGTGGCCGGGGCCCAGGACCCGGATGTGTTCTGCCACCGCCCGCTCCTGCAACGGCACCGCGTCGGCCGGGTCGTGGTTCAGGCTGTAGACGTCGGCCAGGCCCGCGTAGCACTTGAGGGTGCCGGGATGGTCGGGGCCCTGGACGCGGATGTGGTCGGCGATGGTGCGTTCGTAGAGCTCCACCGCCCGTTCCGGCTGGCGTAGGTGACTGTAGGAGAAGGCCAGGTCGGCCCTGGTGTTCAGGGTGATCTCATGGTCGGGGCCGAGGACGCGTTCGTAGTCGGCCAGGCACTGCTCGAAGAGGGTCACGGCGTCGGCGTTGCTGGAGTGGCGGGCGCGGTAGCCCACGCCCATCTGCCTCAGGGCGGCCAGCACGGGCGCCGCGCGCTCGCCCACATGTGCGTAGACCGCCTCTGTCTGGGCCGCGAATGACTCCCATTTGTCGCGGTTCACCCAGGTGTCCGGCGGGCGGTAGGCCTGGAGGAGTTCGGCGGCGTGGTCGAGGGAGCGGCCCGTGGCGCCGGGGTGGCGTTCCCTGAGCACGCGCTGCGTCACCCGGTGCATCACCACGGACAGGCGGTCCTGGCTCCAGGTCAGCAGCGACCTGCGCACGAGGGCGGCCAGCCGGTCCAGGGCGTCGTCGTCGATCGCCGGGTAGAGCAGGCAGCGCGGGACGCCGTCCGGGGACAGCACGGACAGGACGTTGAGGAGGTCGGCCGCGCCGTCGATCTCGGCCTCCGCCGCCTCCACCGCGAGGGTCACGGCCCGCACGACGCTGTCGGGATAGGCGTCGCTGTCGAAGCTGCGCAGGCTCCTGGCCAGCGGTACGCGGCGCAGCGTGGCCAGGTAGGCGGCGTAGGTGGAGCCGCGATCCTCGATCAGGGCCGCGGCCTGCGCCAGGGCGAGCGCCAGGTGGCCCAGTTCGCCGGCCAGGGCGGCGGCGCCGGCGGGGTCGTCCAGGCCGGTGGCCCGCTCCAGGAACGCCACCGCCTCGGCCTCGGTGAACACGTCCACGGGCACCCGCGCGCCCAGCCGGTCGAACGCCCGGTCCCTGGTGGTGATCACCGTCCGCACGTTGCCGGTCGCGGGCACCCAGCGGCGCAGCTCGCGTACGCTGGCCGCGTTGTCGAAGACCAGGAGGCACGGCTCGCGGGCGGCGGCCAGCCAGTCGCGGGCCTTCTCGGCGGCCTCGGCCGTGGAGTCGCCGGCGCCGCGCAGCCCCGCCCGGTCGGCGAGGCGGCCGAGCCCGGCGACGATCTGCTCGTGGGTCTCGGCGTGGACCCAGGCGACGACGGCGAACGAGGCGGCCTGGCATTCGCGGGCGTACGCGGCGGCCATCGTGGTCTTGCCGACGCCCGGCGCCCCGCTCACCGAGCGGACCACGCTCACCCGATCCTCGCCGCGCAGCCCGGACATGATGCAGGGACGCTCCTGGAAGGAGGCCGGGAGCTGGGGGATGTTCCCCACGACGAGCCGTCCGGCGGCAGCCGGAGGCACCCCCACCTGGACGGTGTTGTGATCGCCTGGGATGACGATGGCGCGCTCGCCGACAGAGCCGGCGGCCACGGCCCGGTCGCCCGCCGCGTCCTGGGTCATAGCCCAGTATGCGCATTTCGGGGGTCCGTCGCGGGCGTGATCCGCCGATCGCATTGCGTGCCGGACGCGCCGGGGTGTATCAAGGCGCGGGGTGATCCATTTTGCTGTCTCTTTACGTTGATCTCGCGATCGGGCTGATCCTGTCGTTCCTGCTGCTGTCGTTGCTGGTCAGCGGCATCAACGAGGGCATCGTGCGGCTGCTGGCCATCCGCAGCAAGTTTCTGTGGGCCTACCTGCGTGACACCCTGGACGGCTCCTCCCAAGGCAGGGCGTGGCTGCCGGCCAAGATCCGTGACGTCTTCACGGCGCTGCCGTTCCTGCGTGACCCGCGGCCCAAGCACAGCGACCAGCCGGCGCCGGTGGAGTCGACGATGCCGGCCCACGAGTCGGCGGGCGACGACGCGATGACGAAGCTGCTGTACGAGCGCGTCCGCGAGATCGACCACCCCAAGACCGGCAAGACCAGCATCTCCAACATCCCGCCCGCCCGCTTCGCCGTGGCGCTGATGGAACTGGCGGCCACCGACCCCAACGGCGTCGAAGGCTGGCTGGCCAAGCTCAAGGCGATGAAGAGCCCGCTGTACGGCCACCTCATGGGCGTCTGGGAGGGCGCCCAGCGCGACCTCGACCGCTTCAGGCAGGGCGTCGAGACCTGGTTCGACGGCGAGATGCAGCGCCTGTCGATGCTGTACAAGCGCTACGTGAAGTGGGTCATGGCCGCGCTCGGGCTGGTGGTGACGCTGCTGTTCAGCATGGACGGCCTGGAGTACGCCAAGACGCTGCTGCGCGACAACGCGCTGCGCGCCGGCGTGGCGGCGGTGGCCGCCGGCGACCCGGCCACCGTCAACGAGCTCAAGGCCAAGTGCACCGAGAACATCCAGCTGACCGACTGCCTCACCGAGACCCTCAGCTCGCCCGCGCTGGTCAAGATCTTCGACAACGCGATCATGAGCATCACCATCCCGGCCGACGGCGACCCCAGCGTCCACTGGAACGGCGGCGTGTGGTGGGAGCGCCTCACCACGCTCAGCCACTGGCCCGGCTACCTGCTGACCTACGTGGCGCTGCTGTTCGGGGCGCCGTTCTGGTGGGACCTGTTCCGCCGCGTCACCGGGCTCAAGGGCCGCCGATAAGATCGTCCTCACTCCCGGCAGTGAGGACGATCGTGATCGAGGACTACGCCCGCGCGATGGGCCGCGCCCCCGGCGGCCTGCGTCTGGTGCGCGGTGAGCACGCCGACGTGGTGCTCGACGACGACGCCGGGCTGGCCTGGCGTTTCCCCCGCTACGGCGCCCCGGTGGAGCCGCTCGCCGAGCGGGTGCGCCTGGTGCGCGCGCACGGCCTGCCCGCCCCCGAGGTGGTGTCCGTGCGCGCCGGGTGCCTGGTGACCCGCCTGCTGCCGGGTGCGCCGCTGTCGGCGCTGACGCCCGTGGAGCCGGACGCGCTGGCCGCGCTCCTGAAAAGCCTGGCCGCCGTCCCGCACGACGGCGCCACGTCCTGGCGCGCGGAGTGGCAGACCCTCGCCACCGAGGTACGGCACCGCGTCGTCCCCTTGCTGTCCCCCGAGGCGGGCCGCAGGGCGCTGGCCGAGGTCACCGCCGCCGCCGAGACCGCCGCGAGTGCCCCGACCGGGTTCGTCCACGGCGACCTGGGCGGAGCCAACGTCCTGATCGAGAACGGCCGGGTGAGCGGCGTCCTCGACTGGGACGAGGCGGGGCCCGGCGATCCGGCGGTCGACTTCGCGGCGCTGTCGGTCTCCTCGCCGGAGCCGGTCGCGCGGCGGCTGGCCGTACGGTTTCCCGATCTCGCGGAACGGGCGCGCGTCTATGCCGCGACCTTCGCCCTCCAGGAGGCCGTGCACGGGCTCCTGCACGAGGAGCGGGAGGCTGTGGAGGCGGGGCTTTCGTCCTATCGTTGACAGGATGGACACCGAGCGACTGATCATGCGCCGCTGGCGCGAGGAGGACCGCGAGCCGTTCGCCGCCATGAACGCCGACCCGGAGGTGATGGAGCACTTCCCGGCCCGGCTGACGCGTGCGCAGAGCGACATGATGATCGACCGCATGGAGCGGGGCTTCGAGCGCGACGGCTATGGGCTGTGGGCCCTTGAGGTGCGGGAGAGCGGGGAGTTCGTCGGCTTCACCGGGCTGATCTACTGGGACTTCCCCGCCCATTTCACCCCGGCCGTCGAGATCGGCTGGCGGCTGACCAGGTCCTCGTGGGGCCACGGGTACGCCACCGAGGCGGCCGGGGCGGCGCTGGCCCGCGGCTTCGCCGAGCTGAACCTGAAGGAGATCGTCTCGATGACCGCGGTGCGCAACGTCCGCTCGCGCGCCGTCATGGAGCGCCTGGGCATGACCCGCGACCCGGCCGACGACTTCGACCACCCGAACGTCCCCGAGGGCAGCCCGCTGCGCCGTACCGTCCTGTACCGGCTGAGTCGTCCCTAGATCGCGCCGTCCCCGAGGATCGAGTTCAACGCCGTCGTGGCCAGGTCGCCCTTGGTGCCGTAGTAGGCGAGCAGTTCCTGGCCGACCCAGTCGCCGGCGACGAGCTCGTCGGCCCGCGCGGTGTCGGCGCCGGGGAACAGCTGGGGCAGCAGGCGCGCGGCGTACACCAGGGCCAGCACCGCGGCGGTGCGGGGGGTGACCTCCGCGCCGTCGAGCCCCGCCTGGATCCGCGCCCGTACCTCCTGCTCGACGGCCGGGTCGCCCTGCGGGTAGCGGGTGCTGGTGAAGATGCCGAAGCTCCGGCGCCGGTCGGCCCGCAGCGCGCCGGTCCGGGCCAGGCTCTCCAGGATCGGGGCCGGGTCCTGCTCGGCGTGCAGCCTGGCGAACCACGTACGCGGCAGGAGAGTGGTCTCGACCTCGCCGATTCCGGCCAGCATCGCGTCCAGCGCGGCGTCGCCGGTGGGCGTGCCGTCCAGCAGCAGGACGCCGCCGTCCTCGTCGAGCTCGATCCGCTCCCTGAGCGCGAGCTCCGACATCAGCGCCGCGACGAGAATGAGCTTGACCCGCTCCTCCTTGACCAGCGGCTTGCCGTCCTCGTCCCCGTGTGCGAGGAGTACGAACTCCTCGGCGATGCTCAGCGTCATGCCTTGAGTGTGCCTCCTTCCCCAGGGGCGGGTGCAGACTCCGCCGTCATCGATCCCGCCTGACAAACGTCATCCCGGCTCAGGAGCCGTAGAAGACGCGTTCGACCACCTGGCGGGCGCGGCGGGTGACCCGGCGGTAGTCGTCCAGGAGGTCCTCGGAGCCGTCCGGCGGGTAGCCGAGGGTGCGGGCGATGAGGCGGCGTTCCGGTGCTCCGGCCGGGAGGCTGTCGCCCGGACGGCCCTTGACGAGCATGATGGCGTCGCGGATGCGGGAGGCGGCCCGCCACGCCTCGCCCAGCACCGCCTCGTCGGCCGCGTCGAGCAGGCCCTCCTCCACCGCCGCGCGCAGCGTGCGCAACGTCTGGGTGGTACGCAGGGACGGGTGCTCGTGGGCATGCTGGAGCTGGAGCAACTGGGCCACCCACTCCACGTCGGACAGGCCGCCGCGGCCCAGCTTGGTGTGCAGGGCCGGGTCGGCGCCGCGGGGCAGGCGCTCGGACTCCATCCTGGCCTTGAGCCGGCGGATCTCCCTGACCGCGTCCTCGCCGATGCCGCCCTCCGGGTAGCGCAGGCCGTCGGCCGCCGCGGTGAACTCCGCCCCCAGGACGGCGTCCCCCGCCGAGAAGCGGGCGCGCAGCAGCGCCTGCGACTCCCAGGGCGAGGACCACCGGGCGTAGTAGGCGGCGTAGGAGGCGAGCGTACGCACCAGCGGGCCCTGCCTGCCCTCCGGCCGCAGGTCGGGGTCGATCAGCAGGGGCGGATCCTGCGCGGGCAGCGCCAGCAGCCGGCGCAGCTCGTTGGCCACCGCGAACGCGGCCTCCGACGCCTCCCGCTCCGCCGCGCCCGCAGGGGGCGAGTGGACGAACATGACGTCGGCGTCGCTGGCGTACGAGCACTCCATGCCGCCCAGCCGGCCCATCGCGATCACCGCGAAGCGGGTCGGCAGCGGGGTCCGGCGTTCCAGGGTGACCTTGGCCACGGCCGCGTCGAGCGCCGCCTGGATGGTGACGTCGTTGAGCTCCGACAGGGCCACGCCCACCTGTTCGATGTCGATCAGGCCGGAGAGGTCGGCGACGGCCGTACGGAAGAGCTCCTTGCGGCGTAGCGCGCGCACGGCGGCCACGGCCGCTTCCGCGTCGTCGTGCCGGGAGACCGCCGCGGAGGCCTCGGCGAGCAGCGCGGCGGCGGGACGGGTGGCGAGCTCGTCGTCGGAGCCCAGCAGCGCGACGGCGTCGGGGGCGTTGGTGAGCAGGCCGGTCGCGTAGCGGCTGGTGCCCAGCACGCGGGCCATGCGCGCGGCCACGGCGGTCTCGTCGCGCAGCAGCCGCAGGTACCACGGCGTCGAGCCCAGCTTGTCGCTCACCTGGCGGAAGCCCAGCAGGCCGGCGTCGGGGTCGGGGGTGCCGGCGAACCAGCCCAGCATCACCGGCAGCAGCGTGCGCTGGATGGCGGCGCGGCGGGAGACTCCGCTGGTCAGCGCGGCGATGTGGCGCAGGGCGCCGGCGGGGTCCACGTATCCGAGCGCCGCCAGCCTGGCCGCCGCGGCCGAGGTGGAAAGGCGCGCCTCCGACTCGGGCAGCCGGGCGACCGCCTGCAGCAGCGGCCGGTAGAACAGCTTCTCGTGCAGCCGCCTGGCCTCCATGGCGTGGCGGCGCCAGCGCGCGGTGAACTCGCCCACCGGGTTCACCTGCGTGCCGAGCGCGCGGCCGAGGCGGCGCAGGTCCTCCTCGGCGGTCGGCAGGACGTGGGTGCGGCGCAGCCGGTGCAGTTGCAGCAGGTGCTCGACCTGGCGCAGGAACGTGTAGGCCTCGGCGAGCTGGCGGGCGTCCTCGCGGCCGACGTACCCGCCTCGGGACAACGCGGCCAGGGCGGGCAGCGTGGCCTTGCGGCGCAGCAGCGGGTCGAGGCGGCCGTGGACGAGCTGCAGCAGTTGCACCGCGAACTCGATGTCGCGCAGGCCGCCGGGCCCCAGCTTGATCTGCCGCTCGCCCTCCGCCCGCACGTGCTCCTCGACGCGGCGGCGCATCGCCTGGACGTCCTCGACGAAGTTGTCGCGGGTGGCGGCCGACCAGACCAGGTCGTTCACGGCGGCGACGTAGGAGGCGCCCAGCTCCAGGTCGCCGGCGACCGGGCGGGCCTTGAGCAGCGCCTGGAACTCCCACGTCTTGGCCCAGCGGCGGTAGTAGGCCAGGTGGCTGGCGAGCGTGCGTACCAGCGGGCCCGAGCGGCCCTCCGGGCGCAGGCCCGCGTCGACCTCCCACAGGGCGCCTTCCGAGGTGGCGGCGGAGCAGGCGCGCATCATCGCCTGGGCCAGGCGGGTGGCGGTGCGCATCGCCTTGGTCTCGTCGGCGCCGTCGCGCGGCTCGGCCACGAAGATGACGTCGACGTCGCTGATGTAGTTGAGCTCGCGGGCGCCGCACTTGCCCATGCCGATGACGGCCAGCCGTACCGTGTCCAGGCCGCCCGGGGCCTCGGCGCGGGCGATCGCGAGCGCCGCCTCCAGCGCCGCGCCCGCCAGGTCGGACAGCTCCGCCGTGACCTCGGCCGGCGCGGCCTGCCCGGTCAGGTCGCGCGCGGCCAGGTGGAGCAGGCGGCCGCGGTAGGCGACCCGCAGCGCCACCAGGGTGCCGGTCGCCGTGCTCGCGCGGGGCTCGGTCGCGGCGGGCTCGGCGCCGACCGCGCGCAGCAGCTCGGCGCGCGCTTCTCCCGGCTCCGGTACGGCCAGCAGCCCCACCTGACCGGGATGGCGCACCAGGTGTTCCCCGAGCGCCGCACTCACCCCGAGGACGGCGAACAGGCGCTCGCGCAGCGGCCGGTCGGCGTGGAGGGTGGCCAGGACGGCGGGGTCGCGTTCGGCGAGCCGGGTGAGCGAGGTCAGCGCCAGGTCGGGGTCGGCCACCCGCACCAGGTCGTCGAGCAGTTCCTCCACGACGGACGCGGCGGACGGGTTCTCGGTGAGACCGGCGACCAGGCGGGCCGCGCGGGCGCCGTCGGCGAAGCCGAGCTTGGCCAGGCGGGCTGCGGTGGACTCGATCCTGGGCACCTCCCCATCTTGACAGGTGGCCTCGTGAAACGCTTAAAGTGAAACGCAACGGTGCGTTGCATTTATCGGGAGGGTGATGATGGGGCGGGTTCCGAAGACCGTGACGTGGGGGCTGCTGGCGGCGTGGGCGGTGCACGACGCCGAGGAGCTGGCGACGATGGCCGGGTGGGTGCGCGACAACCGGGATCGGCTGGAGGAGCGGTTCCCGCAGGTGCCGTGGGCGCGGCTGGAGATGTCGCAACAGCATGTGAACGTGGCGATCGGGCTCATGGCCGGGGTGATCGCGCTCGCCTCGGCCGACGGGGCGCGCACGGGCGGGCGCAGCCCGCTGTTCCAGTCGGTGCTGGCCGGGTTCGGGCTGCACGGGCTGGTGCACCTGGCCCAGGCCGCGATCACCCGCGGCTACACGCCGGGGCTGGTGACCTCACCGCTGGTGGTGCTGCCGTTCGCCGCCTGGGCGTGGCGGCGGTTGAAGGCCGAGGGGGTTCCGGTGCGCGGGAGCACGGCGGGGCTGCTGTACTTTCCCGTGGTGCTGGGCGGGGTCCACGCGCTGGCCCACCTGCTCACCCGGCCGCGGAAGCGCCGGGAGAACGACCGCTGGTTCTGACGACGGCGGCGAAGGCCTCGGCGACGGGCCGCCAGGTCGCGACCAGGGCCGCGTCGGCGGCCTTCACCTCGGTCGCCGGTTTCTGGTCCTGCCCGGAGGCGGCGATCCAGCGGTCGAAGATCTCCGGGGTGACCTCGGGGTGGAACTGCACCGCCCACGCGCTCGCGCCCAGCCGGTAGGCCTGGTGGGGGTAACGCTCGCCGGTCATGAGCAGCGTCGCGCCCTCCGGCAGGGTGGTCATGGCGTCGCGGTGGAACTGCGCGGCGGGGACCGTTCCCGCCAGGCCGGAGCCGGACAGAAGGGGGTCGGCGACGGGGAGCAGGGTCACCCGGCAGGCGCCGATCTCCAGGCCGGCGGCGCCGCGTTCGACCGTTCCGCCGCAGGCCAGCGTCATGAGCTGGGCGCCCAGGCAGATGCCGAGCACCGGGGTCTGCGCGGCGACCGAGCGGCGGATCAGGTCGCGGGTGGCGGGCAGCCAGGGGTAGGCCTCGTCCTCCCAGGCGGCCATCTCGCCGCCGAGCACGATGAGGCCGTCGGCGGCTTCGGCGGGGATCGGGTCGCCGAGGTAGGGGCGGACGATGTCACAGGGCAGGCCGAGCCAGCCGGCGAAGTACCCGAGGGGCGCGTCGGCCTCGTGTTCGATGACAGTGATCCGCCTATCGATCCGCATATTGCGTAATTTACCGGCAACTTTCCCCAGATCAGACGCATCCAAGTGGCCATGGGGAAGTTGATCGACGGGGACCCGCAGCGGCTCGGCTCGTACTGGCTGGCGGGGCGGCTGGGCGCGGGCGGGCAGGGCGTCGTCTACGAGGGGTACGGCGAGGACGGCCGCCGGGTGGCGGTCAAGGTGCTGCACGGCGACCAGACCGCCCAGCTGGTCAGGGAGGCGGAGGCGGCCCAGCGGGTGGCGTCCTTCTGCATCGCCGAGGTGGTCGGGGCCGATCTGGAGGGGCCGCGGCCGTACATCGTGAGTGAGTACGTCGAGGGGCCGAGCCTGCGGGCGGCGGTCGCCGGCGGGCGCCGGTTCGCGGGCGGGGACCTGCACCGGCTGGCCACGGCGATCGTCACCGCGCTGACCGCGATCCACGACGCCGGGGTGGTGCACCGCGACCTCAAGCCGGACAACGTGCTGCTCGGGCCCGACGGGCCCCGGCTGATCGACTTCGGCATCGCCAGGACCGCCGAGATGTCGCTCACGACGACGGGGCTGGTGACCGGGACGCCCGCCTACATGGCGCCCGAGGTGTTCACCGGACAGCGGGCGGGGGCGCCCGCCGACGTGTTCGCGTGGGCCGGTGTGCTCGTCTTCGCCGCCACCGGCGCCGATCCGTACGAGGCCGACAGCCTGGGCGCCATCATGCACCGCGTGCTGTCGTCCACGCCCGACCTGGGCGTGCTGCCCGGTTCGCTGCGCCCGATGGCCGAGGCGGCGATGAGAAAGGACCCGTCCGAGCGGCCGAGTGCCCGGGAGCTGCTGCTCGCGCTGGTCAGCGGTGACACCCGGCTGGACGCCGCGCACCTGAGCCGCGGCGGGCCGGGCGGCTTCGACACCGGGCGCCTGCTGGCCGCGGGCGGGCGCGAGGCGGCGCGGATGGGCGCCGAGGCCGACGACCCCGCTCTGGGCACGCTCGCCGAGGAGACCTACGGCCTCCTCGATCCGGCCGTGCGGGAGCTGGCTCCCGAGGTGTTCCTGCGGCTGGTCACGGTCGGCGCGCGCGGCGAGCTTACGGTACGGCGGGCCGCCCTGGCCGAGATCCTCGACGGCCGCCCCCTGCCGGAGGCGGCCGCGGCCAAGCGCCTGCTGGAGGTCTTCGGCTACCTCCTGACCAGGACGGACGACGAGGTGACGCTGGCCCGCCCGGCGCTCCCCCACGCCTGGCCGCGCTACCGGCGCTGGATCGAGGCCAACCGCGACGGCCTGACCGTACACCGGGAGATCCTCGCCGCGGCGAGCCGGTGGGAGGCGGCGGGACGCAGGGACGGCGACCTGTTCCAGGGCAGCAGCCTGGAGAACGCCCTGCAGTGGGCGGCCACGGCGCGCAGGAACATCACGCTGTCCACGGCCGAGCGCGACTTCCTGGAGGCGGCCGCGCGGCTGTCGCGCAGCCGGGCCAGGCGCTCGCGGCTGGCCGCGCTGAGCCTGGCGGGGCTGCTGGTGATCGCGCTGGTGGCCGGAGGGCTGGCGATCTACCAGGGGCGGCTGGCCGACCAGCGGGCCGAGCAGATCGCCGGGCAGTTACGCAGGTCGGAGGCGGACCGGCTGGCCACGCTCGCCGCCTCGACGCGGCGCGCCGATCCGATGCTGGCGGCGCTGTTCAGCGCGACGGCGTGGAAGCTGGACCAGACGCCGCGCACGCGGGCGGAGCTGACGGTCTCCGCCAACCAGCGTGAGACCGGCATGTTCCGTGATCCCGCGACCAGCCCGGACACGATGCGGGCCATCAGCGCGAACGGCCGCTGGCTGGTGAGCGTCGGCGACGACGAGGCCCGGCTGTGGGACCTGCGGACGGGGCGGCGCGCGGGCGGGGTGCGCGCGCTCGGGCTCAAGGGTGAGCTGGTGGGCGCGGTGGAGCTGTCGCCGTCCGGGCGCACGCTCGTCGTCGTGACGGCGAAGGGCGCGAAGGCGTGGGAGGCGCGCTCGGGCCGTCCGGTGCGGAGCCTGGCCTTCGCCAAGCCGTTCGACCTGATCGACGAATGGGCCGGCGTGGTCTTCCGCACCGAGGACACGCCCGTGGTGGTCGGCCCCGACACGGGCCTGCGGTGGGACCTGCGCACGGGTGCGAGCGGGCCCTCGCGGGTGCGCGACGGCACGGTCTTCAGCCAGGACGGACGCTGGCGGGCCGAGGAGACCGGCGTGCCCGACCCTGATCGGGTGCGGCTGACCGGGCGCGGGCGGGTGGAGGAGCTCGGCGACCTCGACGGCGCGGGCACGCAGGGCGGCTGGAACAAGGGCGCCCCGGTCTTCGACGGCGACGGGCGGCTGGTGGCCACCGTGGCGGAGGAGAGCGTCCAGTTCTGGCGGATGTCCGACACCCAGTTGCTCGCCTCGGTGCCGGTCAGGGGCGAGGCGGAGGAGGCGTCGCGGCCGGCCGGCGGCTTCGACGGCACGACCTTCCGCTACCTGCAGGCCGACCAGGTCTTCTCGCTCGACGTCACCGACCTGCGCGGCGAGCCGGTCAACCCGGTGGAGGTGGGGCAGCTGGCGCCGGGCGGGGCCAGGATGGCGATCGGCGGCCTGGACGACGGCGTACGGATCCGGCGGGTGTCCGACGGCAGGTCCGAGGGCGGGGCGCTGGAGCTGGAGACGGCCCACTTCAGCCCGGACGGCCGCCTGATGGTCAGCACCGACCTGGGCAGACGGCGGGTGACGGTGGTGGAGGACGGCACGGTCCACACGTTCAGCCCGGACGCGAAGCTGGGGCCGGACCTGGTCTCCGTCAGCCCGGACGGCGCCCTGCTCGCCCTGTCGATGACCTCGCCGGGGTTCAAGCGAAAAGATGACTATCTGGTTCAGGTCTGGGACTGGCGGACCCGCCGGATGCTGTGGCAGTTCAGGCACGACGGTCAGCCGCTCACGACCTTCTCCCCCGACGGCCGGCGGCTGGCCCTGGGCGGGCGGCAGGTGACGGTGCTGGACGTCGCCACCGGCAACCCGATGGGCCCGCCGTTCGGCGGCAGCGGCAGGGACAGCGCCGTCGTCGGCCTGCACTTCGACCGCGCCGGCGGCACCCTGTTCGTGATCGACTCCCGTGAGCGCATGACCGGCTGGGACCTGGCCACCTGGCGGCGTACGGGCGGGGTCTCCACCGGCGTCGGCGCGATCAGCGCGCGCTCGCCCCGCGAGGACGTGATCGCGGCCTGGACCACCGCCGACGGCAGGATCCGCCTGTACGACCCGGTCAGCGGCACCGAGCTCGCGACGCTGCGCGACACCGGCGGCGCCATGGACCCCCAGGTGCGCGAGGTGCTCTCGCTGGCCTTCAGCGCCGACGGCTCCACCCTGCTGACGCTGGACCGCGACGGCCACCTGAACGAGCACCCGGTCGCCCCCGCCAAGGTCGCCGCCGCCGTCTGCGCCCGCGCCGGCCGCTCGCTCAGCGAGGCGGAATGGCGGACCTACGTGAATCCGGGACTCCCCTACACGAAAGGCTGCTCCTAGGATCACGTCATGCGATACGACGAGGTGGCCGGTATGCGGTTCGCGGTCTTCGGATCCGGGCCGAAGCTGATCGTCGCGGTCCACGGCATCACCGCCTCGCTGATGGCGTGGAACGCGGTGGCCGCGCACCTGCCGCGCGAGTGGTCACTGGTCGCGATGGACCTGCGCGGGCGCGGCCACAGCGCGGACCTGCCCGGCCCCTACGGTCTTGACCGGCACGCCGAGGACGTGCTGCGGGTGGCCGGGCACGTGGGCGCCGGTCCCGGCGCGGTGCTGACCGGGCATTCGATGGGCGCGTACGTGGCGGTGCTGGCGGCGGCG
Organism: Nonomuraea sp. NPDC059007; assembly: GCF_042740555.1. Lineage (NCBI taxonomy): Bacteria > Bacillati > Actinomycetota > Actinomycetes > Streptosporangiales > Streptosporangiaceae > Nonomuraea > Nonomuraea sp. NPDC059007. Next base: position 261,071 of record NZ_JBHYJD010000005.1, read on the forward strand.
CGGCGCGCGTTCGAGCGGGTGGTGCTGGTGGACGGCGGGCTGCCGTTCCCGCCCCTGGCGCCGGGGGCGGACGTGGACGCCGAGATCGAGGCCACGCTCGGCCCGGCGATCGCCCGGCTGAGCCGGACGTTCCCGTCGGCGGACGACTACGTGGCCTTCTTCCAGGCGCATCCGGCCTTCGCCGGCCACTGGACGCCCGCGGCCGAGCAGTACGTCCGCTACGACCTGACCGGGCCCGAGGGGGCGCTGCGCTCACGGGCCGCCGGTACGGCGGTGCGCGAGGACGGCCGGTGGATGCGGCTCAAGGGGGCGGAGATCGGGTCGGCGCTGGCCGCGATCGAGGCGCCGGTGACGTTGCTGCGGGCGCCGCGCGGGCTGCTCGACCAGGAGGTCGGGATGCTGCCCGGCCCGCTGGCCGCGCACTGGGCGCAGCGGGTGCCGGGACTGCGCGACGAGCTGGTGCCGGACTGCAACCACTACACGATCATGTTCGACGAGCGGTGCGCGGCGCTGGTGGCCGCCCGCCTGTCAGGGGTACGGCCGGGCCGTACCCCTTGACGGGTCAGCGTGGAGCGATCCACGTGGCGCGCGCCGCGGCGACCAGGGTGCCGTCGCCGTCGTAGATGGCGCTCTCGCCGAAGAGCTTGCGGCCCTCGCGGCCGGTGGCGCGGCCGACGATCGAGTAGGTGCCGTCGGGGTAGACCCGGCGGTGGATCTGTACGGCCAGCCGCCCGAGCAGGGCCGACTCGCCGGGGCCGAAGTGCGCCCAGCCGGTGACGCAGTCGAGGGCGGCGCCGACGACGGCGTCGGGCACGCCGTCCGGGCCGGCGACGTTGTACGGCACTCGCCAGCCGGCCGCCACCAGGTCGGTGCCCTCGACCGGGCCGGGGTAGATCCGCAGGCCGTCGCCGGGGGCGCGCAGGCCGCAGACGAAGCACTCGGGGAAGGCGTGGCCCTGCCAGCCGGGGAATCCGGCCTCGGCGCGGGCGGCGTCGGCGAAGCGCACGTACTCGGGGGCCTTCAGGTCCTCGTGCACGGGGATGGCCTCGACCAGCAGCTTGTCGCCGTGGGAGAGCGAGGCGGTGTTGGCCACGTGCTCCAGGCGCAGTTCGGTCTCCACGGGGGTGGGTGCGTGGAGGGTGACCTCGACGGCGTTGCCTCGGCCTCCCAGAGCTTCGGCGACCGTACCGGCCAGCCAGCCTCCGTTGACGATCCCCTGGGGACCCTGGAAGCGCTCAGGAACGGTCAAAACAGTCTGCAGAGCAGCCGTCGTCATGCGTCATCCTCCTTCATCGCGATATAACGCCCACGCCAGAAAGTTCATTTCAAACAGACCTATTTTAGGGTGTCTTGCCTGGGCCATTGCGCTCGCCCCAGGCCGACCGGGGACCCCTGGTGTGCGGAACATCCGGAAAGGTCCGTAATATACGGACCTCATTGAGACGGATGTGACTCGGGGGTCACCTGTGAGACTACCCGGCCGCGGCCGGGTCGCAGCTGACCCGTCGTACCCCTAGGAGATCCCACCCGATGACCGTCAGCCGCCGGACCCTGCTCAAGACCGGCGCGGGACTGCTGCCCGCCGCCGCGCTCGTCACCCGCCCCGCGCAGGCCGCGCCCGTGCCCGTCGTCGAGGCGAACGGCGTCGCCCCGTCGCAACTGGCCGGGTTCGACAACCTGATGAAGAAGTTCGTCAAGGACCGCAACATCTCGCAGTCCCAGCTGGCGATCATGAAGAACGGCCGGATCGTGCTGGCACGGGCCTACCGCTACAACGACGGCTCCCGCGCGGTGCCCGCGATCACGCCGACGTCGCCGATGCGCATCGCGAGCCTCAGCAAGAACATCACCGCCGCCGCGATCATGCGGCTGGTCCAGGACGGCAAGCTCACCCTGTCGGCGAAGGTCGCGCCGCTGCTCGGCCTGTCCACCACCACCGACCCGCGGCTGGCCCAGGTGACCGTGCTCCGGCTCATCCACCATCTGGGCGGCTGGGACCGCGACGTCTCCAAGGACCAGCTCTGGCTCGACCACACCATCGCCGCCGCCCTCGACGTGCCGCTCCCGATCGGGCACGCCGAGATCATGAAGTACGGCTCGCAGCGCCGCCTCGACCACGACCCCGGCACCAAGATGGTCTACAGCAACTACGGCTACATGCTGCTTGGCCGGATCATCGCCAAGGTCTCCGGCCAGTCCTACGAGTCGTACGTGCGCACCAAGCTCCTCGCGCCGCTCGGCATCACCCGGATGCGGCTCGGGCGCAGCCTGCGCGCCCAGGCGTTCCCCGGCGAGGCGATCTACGAGTCGAAGTACACCAACAAGAGCGTCGTGGACGACTCGGGCAAGGTCCTGCCCTACCCGTACGGCGGGTTCAACATGCCCAACCAGGACGCCAACGGCGGCTGGCTGGCCTCCGCCGTCGACCTCGTGCGCTGGACGCTGGCCATGGACCGGCCCGGCAAGGTGCTCAGCTCGGCCTCGATCGCCCGGCTCATCGCCAAGCCGGAGACCGGGATCAACGAGTACGGCTCTTGGTACGGCGGCGGCATCTGGGTGCGCCAGGTTCCCGGGAACATCAACACCTGGCACAACGGCTCGATGCCGGGCACCTACACCTACCTGTGCCGGATCCAGAACGGCTTCAGCTACGCCGCCTGCTTCAACCGGCGTGAGGAGCAGGGCTCGCCCGACTTCGACGGATTCTCCGAGCAGATGAACAAGGTCCCGGTGAGCTCGTGGCCCACCGGGGACCTCACGTCGCGCTACTTCTAGAAGCTCGTGGTCACCGCCGCCCCGGTGAAGGCGGCGGAGCCGTACAGGCTGACGTAGTGGTAGCCCGCGGGCGGGTTGGTGACGGTGAGCGTGTGCGCGTTGCCGGCGCCGGTCGCCCGCTGGGTGTAGGAGCCGGTCGTGGCCCACGACGAGGAGCTGTAGTAGAGGTCGGCGTCACCGGTGCCGGCGTCGCTCTTGATGGTGAGCTTCGCCGTACCGGCCGGGACGTGGATGTACAGGTAGGCGTAGTTGCCCTGGGTGGCCGACAGGCCGCTGCGGCGGCAGTTCTGGCCGAGCGCCCGCGCGTCCGAGCCGGTGCACTCGGGGACGGGCGGCTCACCGGTGTCGCCGCCGCAGGCTCCGGCCGCGCAGGCCGTCAGCCAGGCGTCGAAGCCGGCGTTGTAGTTCAGCGATCTGAGGTGGGTGCGGGCGGCGTTCCAGTTGCCGGTGCGGTAGTGGCCAAGGACGGTGTTGACGTCCGCGCGGTGCTTTTCGAACATGTAGCGGACCGCGAGGTAGCCCCACCGGTAGACGCGCTGGGTGTCGTGGTCGTAGGTGGTGTCGAAGAGCGTGCTCAGCTGGTACGTGTGCTTGGCCGCCTCCTCGATCGCGGCGTCGTAGACCAGGCGGCGGTAGCCGTAGGAGACGTACTCGGCGAAGCCCTCGATCCACCAGATCGTCGGCGTGCTCACGCCTGCCCCGAAGTCGCCGTGCATGTTGAAGCGGCCGTCGAGGTAGTGCGTGTACTCGTGGTTGAGGTTCCAGATGTGGAACGCCGGGCGCAGCCACTCGGCCTCGTAGGCGATGAACCTGGGCAGGTTCCCGGCGGCCGACGGGTCGCCCTCCAGGTACATGCCGCCGTTGTTGGTGTCGATGCCGAAGATGGCGCCGGCGTAGGTCTGGTAGTCGTCGCTGGAGTCGAAGGCGTTGACCTCCAGCGTCGTGTTGTTGTCACCGGCGACCGGGCCGTTGTCGGCGGCCAGGTTGTGGAAGTAGGCGTCCTGGCCGCTCAGGCTGGAGCACGTGCCGCTCAGCTCGGCCGCGGTCATCTGCTGGGCGCGGATCCTGAGCGTGGGGCCGCAGGTGTGCCGCACGGGCAGGGCGGCGGCGGTCAGGCGGTTCTGCAGGTCGCAGATGTCGTAGAAGGCGCAGTTGGCGCGGTCGTAGAAGTCGGCCATCTCGGCCACGCCCACCCAGAGCTTGGCGGTCGGGCCGGTGATCCGCGAGCGCTGCAGCAGGTCGCGCAGCATCGGGCGGACCGCCGCCTTGAGCTGGGCGTGCTGCACGAAGCGGGCCAGCTCGCGGCCGGCGTTGCCGGTCAGGTAGGCGCGCTCGGTGCTCAGCAGGTTCAGGTGCCTGACGGCGAAGTCGCGCAGCGTGGTCAGCGTGCTGGGGTCGTTCTGGACGGCGGTGACGAACTCCGGCAGCTGGTGGCCGCGGAACAGGACGGTGTAGACGCTGTTGACCGCGTTCACCATGTACCACGAGGCGTCGTAGGAACTGTTGTAGGCGGTCAGCAGACGGCGTACGACGGGGAGGTAGCGTGCGTTCTCCTGGGCGCTGTCGATCAGGATGACCGCCTCGCCGAGCACCTCGCCGTTGGCGTCGCTGACCGTGCCGGACCGGGAGTTGTTGTGGAAGGCGTCGAGCCCGCCGCGGATGGCGGTCCTGAGCGCGGCGCCGTACTGGCCGACGTCCTGCGGGTAGTACCACTGCACGTAGTAGCCGGCGCGCAGGTACAGGACGAGCTGGAGCGTCTTGGTGCTGTTGTCGCCGGGGTAGGCGGCGGCGGTGTCGCGCAGGGCGTTCGCGATCGTCACCATCTGCGGCTCCTGGAAGGCCGCGCGGGCCCGGGAGCCGGTGAGCGAGAAGAGCCCGTTGAGACAGCTCATGTCGGCGGCCTTGACGGCGGTGACGAGGGCGGCTCCGGTGCGGCCCTCGACATCGCAGGCGGCCAGCGACCTCTGCTGCTGGGCGGGCTCGTCGTAGTCCTGCTTGAGCTGGTCCGTGGTGGCCGGGAGGGGCGGGCGGACATCGGCCTTGAGGGGTTCGTCCTGCTGGTGCCGGGCTTCGGTGGCTTCGGTGGCCGGACGGGGGGCCGGGTCGGTGCGGGGGGCGGGCTCCGTGCGGGCGGGCTCCGTGCGGGGGGCGAGGTCCGTGCGCTGGGTGACGGTCTGCTGGGCGGGCGTCTGGGCATTGGCGGGTACGGCGAGGCCGCCGAGCACCAGCCCGGCCGCCACGAGTAAGGATCCTGCGACTCGCATCGCATACTCCTGAGTTGGGGGGTGGGTAATGTGATATGTAAAATTTCACATTGCGCATGCGCGAATCAAGACCAAACCTCACGTAAAATCCGGCGCCCACGCCGAGACGACGGAGGCGGATCCCGGTGGGACCGATCCCGCCTGGTACGTTGCGCGGCGTGGTTACTTGCGCGGTACTGGACGACTACCAGGGCGTCGCCCTGACCCTCGCCGACTGGTCAGGTTTGGCCGTCCGTACCTACCGGGAACGCTTCGCCGGCCATGACGACCTGGTCGCCGCCATCGCCGGCTGCGAGGTCGTCGTCATCATGCGCGAACGCACGCCGTTCCCCGCCTCGCTGTTCGCCCGCCTGCCGAACCTGCGCCTGCTGGTGACCTCCGGCATGCGCAACGCCTCGATCGACCTGGCCGCCGCCCGCGAGCACGGCGTCACCGTCTGCGGCACCGCCAGCAGTTCCACCCCGCCCGCCGAACTCACCTGGGCCCTCATCCTCGGCCTCACCCGCCAGATCGCCGTGGAGTCGGCGTCGATACGCGCCAACGGCCCCTGGCAGCAGACGATCGGCACGGACCTCCACGGCAGCACACTGGGCGTGATCGGCCTCGGCAAGATCGGCACGCAAGTGGCCAGGGTGGGACAGGCGTTCGGCATGAACGTCACCGCCTGGAGCGAGAACCTGACGCCAGAGCGAGCAGCGGCGTCCGGCGTGCGATTGGCCACCTCAAAATCGGACCTCCTGGAAACCGCCGACATCGTCTCCGTCCACGTCGTCCTGAGCCCCCGCACCCGCTCGCTGATCTCCGGCCCCGACCTGGCCCGCATGCGCCCCACGTCCTACCTCGTCAACACCTCCCGGGCCGCCATCGTGGACCAGGACGCCCTGATCACCGCGCTGCGAGAGGGCCGGATCGCCGGCGCCGCCCTGGACGTCTTCGACACCGAACCCCTCCCCCACGACCACCCCTTCCGCACCCTCCCCAACGTCCTGGCCACCCCGCACCTGGGCTACGTCACCAGGGGCAACTACACGACGTACTTCAGGGAGGCGGTGGAGGACATCCACGCCTACCTGACCGGCGCCCCCATCCGCCGGCTCTGACCACCCCACCCGCTGGGTGGCAGGATCGGGGGGTGGAATACGACGAGCTGATCGCGCAGGCGCTGACCATGCCCTTCGAGGGCTGGGACTTCGGGGTGTTGCGGGGGCGGATGGTCGAGGACTCCGCGGCTCTGCCCTGGGACTACGTGGAGCTGGTTCGGGGGCGCCTGCCGTACACGGGGACGCTGCTGGATCTTGGGACGGGCGGGGGTGAGCTGCTGGCCTCACTGGCTCCGCTGCCTGCCCGGACGGCGGCCACCGAGGGGTACGCGCCCAATGTCCCGGTGGCCAGGAAGCGGCTGGAGCCGCTGGGGGTCGAGGTGGTGGAGGTGGGTGATGACGATCGGCTGCCGCTTCCCGACGGGTCGTTCGAGCTGATCGTCAGCCGGCATGAGTCCTACGATCCCGCCGAGCTGCGGCGGGTGCTCAAGCCTGGGGGAACGTTCATCACCCAGCAGGTCGGCGGGCAGGACCTCGCGGAGATCAACCGGGTGCTGGGGGCGCCGGGGCACGAGTACACCGAGTGGGATCTCGCCGTGGCCGTCGAGGAACTGGCCGCGGAAGGGTTCGAGGTCTCCTGGCGGGACGAGGCGCTGGTGACGTCCACGTTCCATGACATTGGGGCGCTGGTGTTGTTTCTGCGGATCACGCCGTGGCACGTTCCCGACTTCGACATCATCCGGTACGGCGACCGCCTCCGTGAACTCCACGACCAGATGCGCACTGGCCACCCGCTGACCGCCACCGCCCACCGCTTCGCCCTGACCGCCCACATCCCCGCCTAACCCACCTGGCCGCCCGCCTACACCCCCTGACTCACACACCTTTTACGCACTCGGGCCAACGCGTTCGCGCCCCCAGGCTCGCGTCATCAAGGGCTGGCTTCGTGCAGCGCCGCTGCTGGACGGCTATGGGGCGGGGGTGCACGTGCCGGCCGGTCTGGTGGCGGTGCGGGTTCTCAGCCCACGAACCGCCTTCCAGACCGGCGCCGGCCGTACCCCCGGCTCCCGACGCCAGGACCGGCCTGGCCCAAGGGCCGGCGGAGCCGCTAGATGGCTGTGGCCGTCACCACGCTTGACGCCGTCAGCGCGTGCACGCCGTCGGCGTCGGTGCGGTCGGCGAGGTTGGCGCGGACCGCGTCCAGCAAGGCGGTACGCCGCTCGCCCCCCAGCCCGGCCACCTCGGGCCCCACAGCCGAGAACGAGTACAGGCACGACAGCGCCTCGGCCCCACCGGCCACCGTGACCGGCACCGTCCACCGGTCCAGCCGCACCTGCCCGAACCCGGCGAAGGCGACCAGGTCGGCGACCTCCTCGCCGCCCAGCGACCACGGTTCCTCGAACAGCGCCGCCGCCTTCGCCCCCAGCACGGAGGTGAGCGCGGCGTGCAGGGCCTGGAAGAGCGGGTTGCGGTCCAGGGGCAGCCAGGTGGCGATCGCGAGCCGCGCCCCCGGCCGCAGCGCGCGGCGCAGTTCGGCGACGGCGGCCCGGCGGTCGGGGACGTACTGGAGCACCTGCTGCATGGTGACCAGGTCGAACGCCTCGTCCGAGACGTGGAGTGGCGCGGCGCCGCACTCGACGTACTGGATGGCGGCGCTGCCCGCCGCGGGCGGCTCCTCCTTGGCGAGGGCGAGCATGCCGGCGCTGATGTCGGTGCCGACGACGGCTCCCGTGGGGCCTACGGCGGCGGCCAGGAGGCGGGCGACCGTACCGGGGCCGGTGCCGACGTCGAGGGCCCGTGCGCCGGGGGCGGGGGCGAGGGCGCCGACGAGCGCGTGGCCCCACGGCTCGAAGATCCCGGGCATGAGGATCTCTTTGTACGGGCGGACGGGGCGGGTGTCGGTCAGCTCGGGCGGGGTGGCGTAGACGGTGGTGGTGGAGCGGGTGCGCTCCAGGGTGTCGGCCAGGAAGTCGACCTCGTCGGGGGTGTTGTACAGGTAGAACGAGGCGCGCACGGCGGCGGGGATGCCGAAGCGGCTGCAGGCGAGCTGGGCGCAGTGGTGCCCGGAGCGTACGGCGATGCCGGCCTGGTCGAGGGCGGTCCTGACCTGCTGGAGCGGTACGCCGTCCAGGACGAAGGACATGAGCGGCAGCCGGTCGGCGGTGTTCTCAGGGCCGATGAAGCGGATGCCGGGGACCTGGGCGAGCCGGTCGAGCGCGTGCTCGATGAGGGCCTGGTCGTGGGCGGCGATGGCGTCCATGCCGAGGGAGTCGAGGTAGTCGCAGGCGGCGCCGAGCCCGACGGCCTGGGCGACCGGCGGCGTGCCCGCCTCGAAGCGCAGCGGCGGCGGCGCGTAGGCCATGGCGTCCAGGGTGACGGTCTCGATCATCTCGCCGCCGCCGAGGAAGGGCGGCAGTTCGGCGAGCAGGTCGTACTTGCCCCACAGGACCCCGATACCGGTGGGCCCGCACATCTTGTGCCCGGAGAACGTGACGAAGTCGGCGCCGAGCGCGTTCACGTCGATGCCCAGGTGCGGCACCGACTGGGCGGCGTCGACCACGAGCAGCGCGCCCACCTCGGCGGCGCGGGCGGCGATGGGCGCGATGGGGTTGACGGTGCCGAGGATGTTGGAGGCGTGGACGACGGCGACCAGCTTGGTGCGCTCGGTCACGCGTTCTTCGAGCGCGGACAGGTCGAGGCGGCCGTCGTTCGTGATGCCCAGGTAGCTGATCTTCGCGCCGACCCGCTCGGCGAGCAGCCGCCACGGGATGAGGTTCGAGTGGTGTTCCATCTCGGTCACGACGATCTCGTCACCGGGGCCGATGCGGTGCTCGCCGGCGGCCCACATGAGCGAGTTGGACAGCAGGTTGACGGCTTCCGTCGCGTTCTTCGTGAACACGATCTCCTCGCTGCGCCGCGCGCCGACGAAGGCGGCCACCTTGCTGCGGGCGCCCTCGTACAGCTCGGTGGCCTCGACCGCGAGGCGGTAGACGCCGCGGTGGACGTTGGCGTTGGAACGTGTGTAGTAGGCGTTGAGCTGGTCCAGCACCGCCGCGGGTTTCTGCGTGGTCGCCGCGCTGTCCAGGTAGACCGGTGGGCGGGAGCCGTCAGCGGCCGGGTCGAAGAAGGGGAATGACTTCCGAATCGTTTCGACGTCCAGTAGCCCCATCGTGATCTCCTTCTGCCGAAAGGTGTAGGGGCAGTCTGGGCACGGGAGATCGGGCTAGATCCAACTGCTGTTGTACGGCAGGCGATCCTTTCCACGGTAACCCGGATCCGGCCCCGCGGAACCGGCAGCAAGTGGCCGCCCTTCCTGGCCGCCGGGAGCCGCGGGGCGCCGCCGGATCCTCGCCTACGGTGAAATCATGACCAGCGACTTCATGGTCGACGGAGCCAGGATCATGGCCGTACGCCGCTCGCGCGGCATCTCGCGGCGGATCCTGGCGAACCTCGTGGGCTGCAGCGAGGAGTGGCTGCGCCTCATCGAGAACGGCGCCCGGCCGCTGGACCGGCTGTCCACCATCCTGCGCATCGCCGACGTCCTGCGCATCAGCGACCTGTCGGAGCTGGTCGGCGGCGACGTGGCGCTGCCGGCGATGGGCGCGCAGGGCGAGTACGACGAGATCGGCCACGCGCTGCTCTACCCCAGGCGCCTGTCCGGCGAGCCGGGCGAGAGCGCGCACCGGATCGCCCGCCACGTCTCGGCCGCGTGGGACGTCTGGCAGCGTTCGCCGCGCCGCTACTCGGAGGTGCGCAGGCGCCTGCCGGAGCTGCTGGTGATGGCAGAGACGGCGCCGACGGACGAGGAGCCCGCGGCGGCCGGGCTCACGCAGGTCTACCGGCTGTTCTCCACGTTCCTGCGCGGCTGCGGCCAGCACGCGCTCGCGCTGCTCGCCGCCGACCGGGGCGTGGCCGCCGCCGGGCGCGCGGGCGACCCGCTGCTGTCGGCGGTGGCGCGCGCGGAGCTGGCCGAGGTCCTCATCCACCTGCGCAGGTACGGCGACGCCCGCCAGCTCTGCCTGGCCGCGATCGACGGCGTCGGGCAGGCGGGGCCGTCCGCGATCGCGGTGGCCGGAGGCTGCTACCTGACCGCGGCGCAGGCCGCCGCCGAGGAGAACGACGTCCCGCACACGGAGGAGCTGCTGCATCGCGCCAGGAAGATCGGCGAGTCGCTGGGCGAGGACCGCGACGACCTGCACGCCCCGTTCGGCGCGGCCGAGGTGGAGGCGCAGGCGGTGGCCGTGGCGGTGCGCCTGGGACGCTACCGGCAGGCCATCCGCCTGTCCGGCGGGATCGACGCCGCCCGCCTGCGCGCCAGGGACCGCCAGGCCCGCTACTTCCTGGCGCTGGCCAGGGCCCACTCGATGGAGCGCGACGCGGCCGGCGCCACGGCGATGCTGCGCAGGGTTCTGGACGGCTGCCCCGAGGAACTGACCTACAACCCGCAGGCCGCCCGCGTCATGGAGCAGCTTCGCCTGGTCGACTGCGCCACGACCCGCGGCGAACTGCGCGAGATCACGCTGTCGACACGGCTCAGAAGAGCGTCCCCCGCTCGAAGTCGAGCAGGTAGCGCTTGACGGGCAGCCCGCCCCCGTAACCGGTCAGGTCGCCGTTGGCGCCGACGAGCCGGTGGCAGGGGACGATGATGCTGACCGGGTTGTGGCCGTTGGCCAGCCCGACCGCGCGGGCCGCGCTGGGCGGGCGGCCGAGCCGTTGCGCCAGCCCGCCGTAGGTGAGGGTCTCGCCGTGCGGGATCTCCATGAGCGCCGTCCAGACCTCCTTCTGGAACGGCGTGCCGACGAGGTTCATCGGCAGGTCGAAGACCTTCAGGTCACCGGCGAAGTACGCCTGGAGCTGGGCGGTCACCTCGCCGAAGGGTTCGGGGTCCGGGTGACCGAAGAACTCCTCCGGCGGCCGGTAGCGCTGCTCGTGCATGTAGAGGCCGGTCAGCAGCCCGTCGAGGGCGACCAGCGTGAGCGGCCCGACGGGGCTCTCGATGATGGTATGCGTGCGGATCATGGCATCTGCCAGCGTTTCATACTTTGCGGCGGCGGTAGGCCTTCTGCTGGCAGGCCCGCGAACAGTAGGCGCGGGGCCGTCCGGTCTCGGCCGGATCGATCACCTTCCCACAGACTGCACATCGAGTTTCGTCACGCACTTCATCACGGATGAGTGTCTCGATCCCGTCGAGCACCCGCCGCAGCCCGAACTCGAACGGGTCGAGCGGCTCGTCGAAGCCGCCTTCCTCGTAGATGCGGGTGAGCGTGGGATAGCGGTCGAGGTGCTGGTAGAGCGAGTCGCGCGCGCCCCACCACTCGTCGTGGCCGACGCCGGTCCGCCGCTCGACCTTGGCCGTCTCGACGACCTCGCGGGCCGCGCTCTCCACGAAGGCGCCGACCAGCCCCACCACCGCCACCACTTGGGCCGGCGGCAGCCCGGTCGCCGCCATGATCGTCAGCGCGGACTCGAAGGACGCGATGGCGTTCGGCCCCGGCACGTGCCGCACGCCCGCCGACTCCAGCAGCCACGGATGGCGCCGGTAGAACTCCAGGCCCGAGCGCGCCCACTCCTCCGTGTCCGCCCGCCACCCGCGCGGCGGGCCGAGGTCCGGCTCGTCGCCCAGCACGCTGTCGCGCATGAGGTCCACGAGCTCGGCCTTGCCGGGAACGTGACGATAGAGCGACATCGTGGTGTAGCCGAGCCGCTCGGCCACCCGCCGCATCGACACCGCCGCCAGCCCCTCGGCGTCGGCGATCTCGATCCCGGCGCGCACGATGCGCTCCAGGTTGAGCCCGCCGCGCCCCTGGGCGCCCCACAGCAGTTCCGTGCTGCGCTCCGGATCGGCCACCTCTTGACTCCTCTCCCTGTCTATGCTGTATACCAGAAGTGTACACCGCATACTTGAAGGGACTTCTTATGATCTTCGTCGACCCCTCCGGCGACGACTCGGGCCCCGGCACGATCGAGCGCCCCTTCGCCACCCTGGAACGCGCCCGCGCCGCCGGCGGCGTGATCACCCTCCGGGCCGGCGTCCACCGGCTGACCGAGACGCTCCGGCTGACCGAGGCCGACTCCGGGATCGTCCTTCAGGCCCACGGGTACGGCACCGCCGTACCGGAAAAGGTGGTCGTCAGCGGCGGCACGCCGATCACCGGCTGGCAGGAGGGCGACGGCGGCGTGTGGCGGGCGACGGCGCCCGCCACCCCCGTGCGCCAGCTCTACGTGGGCGGACGCCGCGCCGAGCGCGCCTCGCTCTCACTCGCCGAGACGGCGATCACCGCCACCGAGACCGGCTACGTCCTGGAGCAGGCCGTGGACTGGCCGGGCGCGGTCGAGTTCGTCTACCGCGGCGCCTACCCCTGGTCGGAGGCGCGCATCCCGGTGGCGTCGATCGCCGGCACGAGCATCACCATGGCCCAGCCCGCCTTCGGCTGGGCGCGGAAGCTCTACCACTCGATCATCACCTGGGAGGGCGGCGGCGAGCACTACGCCGTGGACGCGCCGACCGCGGCGGAGAACAGCCCCGCCTTCCTGACCCCGGGCACGTTCGCGGTGAGCGACGGCGTGCTCCACTACCTGCCGCTGCCCGGCGAGAGCCTGGACGACGTGGTGGCGCCGGTCCTGGAGACGCTCGTGCACGCCGGCGGGGTACGCGGCGCGGCCTTTCGCGGCATCACCTTCGCCGAGGCGGCGTGGACCCGGCCGAGCGGGCAGGAAGGCTTCCTCCACTACCACGGCAACGGCTTCTACGCGGGCGGCGACCTCCAGGTCGTCACGTTCGACGGCGGCCAGGTCACCGTGCCGGGCGACCCGGCCGACATCCCCGGCAACGTGGTCGTCGACGGCGCCTCGGACGTGCGCGTGGAGGGCTGCCGGTTCACCCGGCTCGGCGGCGTCGCGCTGGAGTTCCGCGGCGCCGGAGCGCGCAACGTGCTGCTCGGCAGCGAGATCGACGAGGTGGCGGGCGGTGGCGTGGTCATCCGCGACGGCGCCCGCGAGCACCGGATCGAGCGCACCCGCCTGCGCCGCGTGGGCCTCGACTACCACGGCTCCCCCGCGATCCTGATCGCCGGAACCGAGTCCACGGTCGTGGCGCGCAACGACGTCGGCGAGGTGCCGCACAACGGCATCGTCGTCAACGCGGGCCGCGGTACCCAGGTGCTCGGCAACCTGATCCACGACACGATGCAGGTGCTGGCCGACGGCGGCGGCCTGTACGTCTCCGGCCCCCAGGGCTCCTCCTACGCCAGCGGCGCCCTGATCCGCGGCAACGTGATCAAGGACACGATCACGCCGTACAACTACGGCCTCTACACCGACTACGGCGCGGCCTGGGTGACCGTGCAGGGCAACGTGGTGCACCGGGCCGACAACCCGGTGGTGCTGGAGGTGTCGCCGCCGCTGGAGCACGTGGCGTTCATCGGCAACTTCTGGGACGCCGACCCGGGCCAGCCGCCGAAGAGTGTGACGCTGTCCGACAACACCGTGCTCGGTGAGGGTGCGCTGGAGTCCGACCCGGCGGTGGCCGACATCGTGGCGGGCGCCGGGATCTAGGCGGCCAGCGCCTCGTGCCAGCGGGCCGTGTCGGTGTACTGGTGCAGCCGGGAGATCCGGCCGTCGGCCACCCGCCACAGGTGGACGAACTCTGCCTCGTACTCCCGGCCCGTGGCCCGTGCGCGGCCCCGGTAGCGCCCGGTGACCACGACCGTCCCGTCGGCGGTCTCCTGCCAGGTCTCGTCGTAGGGCGCGGTGTCGTACTCCGCGAACACCGCGCCCCACACCCGGGTCAGCGCCTCCGTCGGCCCGCTGAAGTGGCCGCCGGCGCCGCACGGCATGCCCGGCGCGGTGCGCGCCTCGAAGCCCGGATGCAGCAACGCCAGGATCGCGCCCCCGTCGGCGGCCTGCGCGGCGCTGTAGAAACCCTTGACGACGTGGCTCGCGGCGGACATGCCTGCCCCTCAATTAGATGGTAAATTCTAGAACCTCTCCACTAATACCATCGAAGGGCGAGCGTGGGAAGACCGGCGAAATTCACCCAGGACCAGATGCTGGACGCCGCGCTGGCCATCCTCGGCGCCGACGGCCCCGCCGCCGTCACCATGGCCGCCGTCTCGGCGCGCACCGGCGCTCCGATCGGATCCCTCTACCACCGCTTCGCCTCCCGCGACCTGCTGCTGGCCAGGCTGTGGCTGCGGTGCGTGGACAGTTTCCAGGAGGGCTTCGTCGCCGCCATGGCCGATGACGACGTCGAGGCGGCCGCCCTGCACACGCCCCGCTGGTGCCGCGCGAACCCCGCAGCGGCCGCGGCCCTGCTCCTGCACCGCAGGGAAGACCTGGCCGCCCGGTGGCCGGATCAGCTGGGACCCGAACTGGCGGAGGTGAACCGGCGGACGGCCGGCGCCGTCGAGGCCTACCTCGCGCGCCACCCCGGCGCGGACCGGCAGCACCTGATGTTCGTCCTGGCCGACGTCCCCTACGGCGCCGTCCGCCGTCATCTCCTGGCCGGGCGCCCCCCTCCCCCGGAGCTGGACGCCCTGATCCTGACCACCTGCCGGGCCGTCCTGGCCGCGGGTTAGACCTCCTCACGCCAGCGGCTGGTGATGGGCAGGCGGCGGTCGCGGCCGAAGTTCTTCGGGGTGATCTTGGGGCCGGGCGGATACTGGCGGCGCTTGTACTCGGCCAGGTCGACCAGCCTGATGATCCTGGTGACCAGCGCCGGATCGTGACCGGCGGCGATGAGCTCGGCCGAGCCCATGTCCTTCTCCACGTAGTCGTCCAGCAGCCGGTCCAGCACCTCGTACGGCGGCAGCGAGTCGGTGTCGCGCTGGTCGGGGCGGAGTTCGGCGCTCGGCTCCTTGGTGATGGAGTTCTCGGGGATGGGGGCCGGCGCGTCCATCGCGAACAGCGGGCTGTGATGGGCGTTGCGCCAGCGGGCCAGCTCCCACACCATCGTCTTCGGCACGTCCTTGATGGGCGCGAAGCCGCCGGCGGAGTCGCCGTAGAGGGTGGAGTAGCCGGTGGCGAGCTCGCTCTTGTTCCCGGTGGTCAGCACCAGGTGGCCGTGCTCGTTGGACAGGCCCATGAGGATCATGCCGCGTACCCTGGCCTGGAGGTTCTCCGCGGCCAGGCCGGACAGCTCGATCTCCTTCTCGAAGCCGTTGACGATGTCGCCGATGGGCACGACGCGCGAGTGGACGCCCTGCCGCCGCACGAGCTCTTCCGCGTCGCCGATGGAGTGCTCGGAGCTGTAGCGCGAGGGCATGAGCACGACGTGGACCCGCGAGGGGCCGACGGCGTCGGAGGCGATGGCCGCGGTCAGGGCCGAGTCGATGCCGCCCGACAGGCCCAGGATGACCGACTGGAAGCCGTTCTTGGCCACGTAGTCGCGTACGGCCAGCACCAGCGCGTGGTAGACCTCGGCGGGCGCGTCGAGCGGCGCGGCCAGCGGCGCCGGGACCGGCTCGTAAGGGGCGAGCGGCTCGCCCGACAGCACGAACCGGTCGACGGTGATCGTGGAGCCGTCGCCCGCGTCGTAGGCGACCTGCGAGGGCGGCGCGTCGGACACGGCCAGCTCCAGGTCCACCACGAGCAGGTCCTCCTGGAACTGCGGCGCCCGCGCCACCAGCGCGCCCGTCGCGTCGACGACCAGCGAGTCGCCGTCGAAGACCAGCTCGTCCTGCCCGCCGACCTGGTTGACGTAGACGAGCGGGCAACCGGCCTCGCGCGCGCGCCGCGCGCACAGCTCCAGCCGCACGTCGTCCTTGTCCTTCTCGTACGGCGAGGCGTTCGGCGCGACCAGCAGCCCGGCCCCCGCCTGCCCGACGACGGCCACGGGCCCCCCGTCCTGCCAGAGGTCCTCGCAGACCGCGACGGCCACGTCGACCCCGTGCAGCCGGAAGATCGGCAGCCGGTCGCCGCGGACGAAGTAGCGGTACTCGTCGAAGACGCCGTAGTTGGGCAGGTGGTGCTTGGCCGTACGGTAGACGACCTCGCCGCGGTGCAGCAGCGCGGCGGCGTCGAGCGGCGCGCCCTTCGGCCGGCCGGCCCGCGGCGCGAGCCCGGCGCGGTCGACGTAGCCGACCAGCACCGGCAGTTCGCCGAGCCCCTCCGCGGCCAGGCGGGCCGCCGACTCCTCCAGCGTGCGGATGCTGGCCTCCACGAAGGAGGTGCGGAGCACGAGGTCCTCGACGGGATATCCGGTGAGGAACATCTCGGTGAAGACCGCCAGGTGGGCGCCGCGCCCGGCCGCTTCGCGGGTCCACGCGAGCAGTTTGCCGGCGTTGGCGGACAGGTCGCCGACCGTCGGGTTCGTCTGGACGAGCGCGATGCGCAGTTGAGCCACGTGACCAGCCTAGTCTGCGTCGCTTTCGTACCTGCGGAAGCGTTGCCCTGCCGGGATGTCCCTGGCTCTAGGCCGCCAGGGCGCTTCTGCGGCGGACGGCCGGCCCGAGGGCGATCATCCCGGCGGCCGAGAGGATGCCGACGCCGCCGAGCGTGAACCACAGCGCGCCTGCGCTCACGCCGAGCAGCGCGCTGCCGGCCAGCGGCGCGAGCACGGTCGAAACCGACCAGGCGAAGCCGAACAGCCCGGAGTAGCGTCCGCGCAGGTGAGCGGGGGCCAGGGCGGCGACGATGGTGCCGACGATGCCCGCGGTCACGATCTCGCCGGCGGTCCAGACGACGATGGTGAACGCGAGCATGGCCACGTTGGTGACGAAAGCCGTGAGGGCGAAGCCGACGGCCATGACGGCCAGCCCGGTGGCCAGCGTGACGGGCGCGTCCAGGCGGCCCAGCCAGTTGGACACCAGCGGCTGGACCACGACGATGAGCACCCCGTTGAGCGCCATGGCCAGTCCGAACTCGCCTGTGCTGAGCCCGACGACCTTGGTCATGGCGACGGGGAGCATGGTGAACGTCTGCGAGTACATGAGCGCGTTGCCCAGCACGACGAGCGTGAAGCCCACCATGACCCGGTCGCGCAGCACCGTGCCGAACCCGCCGCCGGCCGTCCCCTCGGCCGGGGGCGGCGCGGTCTCCGGCACCGCCCGCCACACCAGGACGGCGAAGGCCACGCTGGTGGCGGCGTTGATCCAGAACAGCCAGACGAACCCGAGCTCGGCCAGCCAGCCGCCCGCCGTCATGCCCACCGCGTATCCGAGGTTGATCGCCCAGAACAGCAGCCCGTACGCGCGCGGCCGTTCGGCGGGTGGGACCAGGTCGGCCACGAGCGCGTTGGAGGCGGGCCGGTAGGCGTCGATCACGATGCCGAGCACGAACATGGCGGCCAGGATCGACGGCAACGAGGTGCTGTAGCCGAGCCACATCATGGCGGCGGCGGTGGCCAGCATGCCGCCGGCCAGCGTGGCGCGGCGGCCGATCCGGTCGGTCAGCACCCCGGCCAGCAACTGGGAGATCAGCGACCCCGCGCCGAACAGGGCCATCACGAGTCCGGCGGCGGCGACCGACAGCCCGCGCGCCTGGGTCAGGTAGACGCCGGTGAACGGCAGCACCATGGTGCCGAGGCGGTTGACGAGCGTACCGCTCCACAGGGCCCAGAAGGGCCTGGGCAGCCCGCCGACCTTCGATCGCAGGAAGGACGGCTTCTCGGCAAGTGCATTAGTCACCCCCAGAGCATGAAATATCCGCTTTTGGGGCTCCAACGATTTAGGGCACACTAAAACCTATGGGAGTGGCCTGGAAGCTGAAGAGCGAAGACGTCGCCAGGATCCGTTTCGGCTTCTCCCCGCTGTGGGAACTCGTGGCCAGCCTGCGCACGCTCCAGGACCCCGCCCGCCAGCTCGTCCACCTGCCGTGGATCAAGGCGGTCCGCCCCCGCCTGGCCCAGCTCGACATGGACGAGCTCTTCGCGCTCGTGCCCGCCGAGGGCTACCTCGCCGACTTCCTCACGCCGCCGCCCGACACCCCGCTGCCCGACTTCGCGCAGGAACTCGACCGGGTACGGCGAACGCCGCCCGAGACCGCCGCCCAGGAGGCGTCCAAGGTCGCGAACGTCGACCGGGCGGTGACCGAACGTTTCCGCGCCGACCCCGCCGCCGGCCTGCGGCGGACCGCCGACGCGCTCCAGGCGTACTGGGACGCCTGCTTCGCCGAGTACTGGCCGCGTGTCTACGGCCTGCTCGAACGCGACGTCCTGCGCCGCTCGCGGCAACTGGCCACCGGCGGCGCCCGCGAGCTGTTCGCCTCCCTCGACCCCGCCGTCGTCTGGACCGGCGAGCGGCTGCTCGTCGACCGCCCCTGGTGCGACGACAGCGGCCTGCACGGCGACGGCCTGGTCCTGGTGCCGAGCGCCTTCTACTGGCCGTCGGTCGCCGTGATGACCGCGCCGTACCAGTCGGCGCTCATCTATCCCGTGCTGGGCGTCGGCACCCTGTGGGAGGACGGGCCGCCGCCCGCGCCCGGCGCGCTGGCCGCCCTCATCGGCAGGAGCCGGGCGCAGATCCTGCTCGCGCTGGCCGAGCCGGCGACGACCTCGGCGCTGGCCCGCCGCATGGCACTCACCGCCGGCGCGGTCAGCCAGCACCTCGGCGTGCTCAGCGACGGCGGACTCGCGGTCGGCATGCGGGTCGGCAAGCAGGTCGTCTACCGGCGCACCTCAACAGGCGACGCGCTGGCTGTCGGCAGCGGCGGGAGCCGGCGTGGGAGCGGGTGAGGGAACGGGTGCGGGGCCGTACAGGAAGACGCCCGTGCGCTGCACCTCGCCGGGAACCAGGTCCAGGTCGTCGACGGTCCTGCGGTGCGCGCGCACGTCGGTCACCCGGAACGCGAACGGGCCGTCGCCCGCGCCGTCGCGCGCCACCCAGTAGCCGTCGTCGCGCCGCCGCAGGTCGCGCCAGTGGCCGTCCACGCGGACCTCGACGCTGCGCAGCGGCCCGCCATGATCGAGCACCTGTACGGCCAGCCACTCCTCGTCCGAGCCCGGCTTCACCACGAAGCCCAGCGACCGCTCCAGCTGCGGATCGGCCCGCGGCGCCGCGCAGGCGGGCCCGTTCAGCAGGTTGACCGTCCACAACACCACGCCCGCCGCGCCCAGCGCCGAGATCGCGCCGAGCCCCCGCCGCCTACGCCGTCTGTGCCGCGCCACATGAGTACATAGTGAAATCGCGCGATCACGTTACGTATAGCGTGCCGACTCCAGCAGCCAGTCCAGGTGGGCACGCGGCGCGGCCAGGTAGGCGCAGGCCACCTTGCTGGCGTCGCGGGCCTCCTTGGGCTCCAGCTCGTCGAGCGGCAGCATGCGGGCCGCCGCGCGCATGTCGGCGCAGCGCTCCTCGACGCGGTCGAGCACCCACGCCGTCGCCGCCCGTTCGTCCAGGTCGAGCTCGTGCACGGCGATGACGACCAGGTTGTGCGCGTCGCCCTGCTCCTTCGGGCGCGAGGCCACGTCGTTGCACCAGGCGATCGTGTCGCTGCACGCCTCCACCAGTTCGCGCCAGGCGTCGCAGGCGTGCACCCAGTCCGGGACCTCGACGCGCAGACACGGCTCGACCAGGTCGTACAGGTAGGGGCCGACGGTGCCCCTGCGCAGCGCCGGGTACTCCTCGATCGTCGGGATCCGGCCCGTCGCCCGGTTCCTGGCCTCGGTACGGCAGGCGTCGTGCTGGCGCTGCAGCCCCATCGCGAACCTGGCCCGCCACCGGTCGCTCATCCTGGCGCTGGTCACCCGCCACAGATCGGCGAACGCCGACTCCAGCGGATGCTGCGCCGTACCCTGGAGCAGGCCCTGGAAGATCTCCAGCGGGCACGGGCCCTCGTCGAGCTCGTCGTCGAAGTGGTAGAGCCACGTCAGCCACTGCGCGAACAACGCCGCCGCGGCCGCGTCGAACTCCGCGAACGCCCGCCCGGCCATCCGGTGGAAGCCCACGCCCGGGTCGGCGCGCAGCCCCGTCCTGCGGGCCCAGTCGAGGACGGCGGCCTCGATCGCGTACACCGACGGATGCATACGGCAGGGCGCGGCCATCGCCGGGACCCGCTCGACCAGCGGCAGCAGCGCCTCGGCCGGACTGCCGCCGCGGCGGGGCGCGGGAAGCACCGGCTTCCTCGCGAGCACGGAACGCAGCGCGTCCCTCATGGAGGCGATCACCATCACAGGGGCCCGAAGAGCCAGTTGCCGCAGGCGTGCGGGTCCTCGCCGGTGTAGTACTCCTTGGCCGCCTCGACCAGGTCCGTCACCGACAGCACCCCCCGCCCGGTGCGGTCGAGGCGGTCGAAGGCCTCGTCCACGTCGTCGTAGGCGGTGCCGAAGGCGCTCAGCATCGTGCGGAACTCGCCCGGCCTGACGAACCCGTCGCCGTCGGCGTCGCAGAGTTCCGCCACCGCCTGGATCGCGGGACGGAAGACCGGCTCGTAGCGCTCCCCGTCGATGAACGCCGCCGCCATCGCCTTGTGGAAGTCCTCCCGGGTCATGCGCGCGTCCACGTCGCGGTCCAGCGCCCCGGACAGGGCGGCCCAGATCCCGTCGAAGCTGTCGACGAGCTTGGTGCCGGTCGCCGAGGTCGGCGACTCGCCGAAGCCCACCAGGATGCGCGCGCCCAGACCCAGAAGGTCCGCACGCTCGATCTCGCCGCCGCCGCTCACGTCGATGTGGTCGAAGGCGCGGTCGAGTTTGTGATTGCGCAGGTCGATAGCCACGAAATGCCTCCCCCGAGACTGATCTGCGTGCTCACATTAGGTGGGCGCGGGTGGTTTGTCAGTGAGCCACGCACCGGAGGGGCACGTAACGTGTGCGAAACACGGACACGGCATCCTGTAAGCGACCACCAATGTCTTCACGAGGGGCTGCCTTGGACCGCCAGCAGGAGTTCGTGCTCCGCACGCTCGAGGAACGCGACATCCGGTTCATCCGGCTGTGGTTCACCGACGTCCTCGGCTTCCTCAAGTCCGTCGCCATCGCCCCGGCCGAGCTGGAAGGCGCCTTCGCCGAGGGCATCGGCTTCGACGGCTCGGCCATCGAGGGCTTCGCCCGCGTCTACGAGTCGGACATGCTGGCCAAGCCGGACCCGTCGACGTTCCAGATCCTGCCCTGGCGCAGCGAGAACCCGGGCGCCGGCCGTATCTTCTGCGACATCCTGATGCCGGACGGCTCGCCCTCCCACGCCGACCCGCGCTGGGTGCTGAAGCGCACGCTCGCCAAGTGCGCCGACATGGGCTTCACCTTCTACACCCATCCCGAGATCGAGTTCTTCCTGCTGAAGAACCGGCCGGTGACCGGGGAGAAGCCGGAGCCGATCGACGCGGGCGGCTACTTCGACCACACCCCGCACAGTTCCGGCCACGACTTCCGGCGCCAGGCGATCATGATGCTGGAGTCGATGGGCATCTCGGTGGAGTTCAGCCACCACGAGGGCGCGCCCGGCCAGCAGGAGATCGACCTGCGTTACGCCGACGCCCTCACCACCGCCGACAACATCATGACCTTCCGCCTGGTCATGAAGGAGGTGGCGCTGGAGCAGGGCATCTGGGCCTCGTTCATGCCCAAGCCGTTCACCGAGCACCCGGGCTCCGGCATGCACACCCACATGTCGCTGTTCGAGGGCGACCGCAACGCCTTCTACGAGGCGGGCTCGGAGTACCAGCTCTCCAAGACCGGCCGCTCCTTCATCGCCGGCCTGCTGCGGCACGCCGCCGAGATCACCGCGATCACCAACCAGTGGGTCAACTCCTACAAGCGCCTGTGGGGCGGCGCCGAGGCCATCGCCGGCCAGGGCGGCGAGGCCCCCTCCTACATCTGCTGGGGCCACAACAACCGCTCGGCGCTGGTCCGCGTCCCCATGTACAAGCCGCACAAGGGCGGCTCGACCCGCATCGAGTTCCGCTCGCTGGACTCCGCCTGCAACCCCTACCTCGCCTTCGCCGTCATCCTCGCCGCCGGCCTGAAGGGCATCGAGGAGGGGTACGAGCTCCCGGCGGCCGCCGAGGACAACGTCTGGACCCTGACCAGCGCCGAACGCCGCGCCCTGGGCATCCGGCCACTCCCCCAGTCGCTTGACGAGGCCATCGGGGTCATGGAGCAGAGCGAACTGGCCGCCGAGACGCTGGGCGAGCACGTCTTCGACTTCTTCCTGCGCAACAAGCGCGCGGAGTGGCGCGACTACCGGCGCCAGGTCACCGAGTTCGAGCTGGGCCGCTACCTGCCGGTTCTGTAGCGGGCTTCGGAGGGGCCGAGGGGTGCATCCCCTCGGCCCCTTTTTTGTGAGCTTCGTTACGAAACGGGACCGTTGCGTATCGGAATCTCTTGCGATACGGTGACGTTGCGAAACTTTCCCGTATCGAAATTAAGGACCCCTTCCCCCATGGAAACCACCAACGGACACCCCCGCAGATGGGCGATCCTTGGCGTGCTCGTCTTCGCCCTGCTGGCGGTCGTGCTCGACAACACCATCCTGAACGTGGCGATGAAGACGATCGCCGATCCGGTCCAAGGACTCGGCGCCACCCAGAGCGAGCTGGAGTGGGCGATCAACTCCTACACCCTCGTGTTCGCCGGTCTGTTGTTCACCTTCGGCGTCATCGGTGACCGTACCGGGCGCAAGAGGATGTTGTTCATCGGCATGCTGCTGTTCGGGCTGTCCTCCCTGGCCTCCGCCTACAGCCAGGATCCGACGCAGCTGATCCTGGCCAGGGCCGCCATGGGCATCGGCGGCGCGGCGATCATGCCGGCCACGCTGGCCATCATCTCCAACGTCTTCCCGCCCCACGAGCGCGGCAAGGCCATCGGCGTCTGGGCCGGCGGCGTCGGCCTGGCGGTGGCGATCGGCCCCATCACCGGCGGCCTGCTGATCGAGCACTTCTGGTGGGGCTCGGTCTTCCTGATCAACGTGCCCATCGTGGTCATCAGCATGGTCCTCATCGGCACGATCGTGCCCGAGTCGCGTGACCCGAAGCCCTCCAAGCTCGACCCGGTGGGCGTGATCCTGTCGATCATCGGTCTGGTCGCGGTCGTCTACGGCATCATCCGCGGCGGCGAGCTGGGCTCGGTCGTCAACGCCGAGGTCCTGCTGCCGACGCTGTTCGGCCTGCTCGTGCTGGGCGCCTTCGTCTGGTGGGAGCGCCGCGTCGAGCACCCCGCCTTCGACGTCCGCAACTTCTCCAACGTCCGCTTCAGCTCGGCCATCGGCATGATGGGCATCGTCTTCTTCGCGATGATGGGCGGGATGTTCTTCCTGACCTTCTACCTGCAGATCGTGCTGGGGTTCAGCGCGCTGCAGGCGGGGGCCATGATGATCCCGTTCGCCGCCGCGCAGCTCATCTTCGCGCCGCTCAGCCAGCGGATCAACGAACGCTTCGGCGCCAAGCTCTCCTCGACCGTCGCCATGTCGATCATCGCGCTGATCCTGGCCAGCTACGCGCTGTTCGACCAGAACACCCCGATCGTGCTCATCGAGATCGTCTTCTTCATCCAGGGTGCCGCGATGGCCAACATCATGCCGCCCGCGACGACCGCGATCATGGAGGCGCTGCCCCGCGAGAAGGCGGGCGTCGGCTCGGCGATGAGCAACACCGTCCGTCAGGTCGCCGGCGCGCTCGGCGTGGCCGTCCTGGGCGCGGTCCTGTCCTCCGCCTACCGCAGCGAGGTGGCCCCGGCCCTGACCGCCCTTCCCGAGGCGGTACGGCACGCGGCCGGCGAATCCATCACCAACACGGTCGCCGCGGCGCAGGGCGACCCGGCGATCCTCGGCCCCGCCTTCACCGCCTTCATCGACGGCATGCACGTGACCGCACTGGTCTCGGCCGTCATCGCCCTCGTGGGCGTCGGGGTGGTCGCCAAGTGGATGCCGGGCAAGGCCACGGCGGTCCTGCCCGTGGACGACAAGGAACCAGCGGTAGTGTGAGGCCGCGATGACGATTCAGGATGCAGGGGCGGCCCGTCCGGCGGGCCGGCCGCGTAGCGAAAAGGCCGAGAAGGCCATTCTCGAGGCCACCCTCGACCTCATCGGCGAGGGCATGGGCATCTCCGAGCTGTCGATCGAGGCGATCGCGGCCAGGGCCGGGGTCGGCAAGACGACGATCTACCGGCGCTGGTCGAACAAAGAGGACCTCGTGGTCGACGCGCTGGCCACGCTGAAGGCGCCGGTGCCGCCGCTGGCGGGCGAGTCGGTGCGCGACGACCTGGTCACGCTGCTCGACCAGATGCGCGACGAGTCCGGACATGTCAGGACCAGGTGTGTGATGAACATCGCGCTGAGCGAGTCGGACCGGTATCCGCACCTGTTCGAGAAGTTCAGGAAGATCGCGATCGAGCCACGCCGGGCCGCGATGCGCCGGGTCCTGGAGCGGGGCATGGCCAGCGGCGAGCTCCGCTCCACGCTGGAGGTCGAGCTGGCCATGGCCATCCTGACCGGCACGATGGTCTGGTTCACCAAGTGGGGCGACACCGCGGAGCGCGGGCCCGAACTGGCCGAGGGCATCGTCGATCAGGTCCTGGCCGGGATCGCGCCCTGAACCATCCCTTGCTCGTACGGCGGGGCGGCCCGCCGTACGAGGGATGGGGACTCCCGCGGCACGAGGGACGGGGAATGGCGCGGTACGAGGGATGGGGAATGGCGTCGCCGGGGCTGGGCAGAACGTGAGCAATGTTCTAGTCTCGCGGCCATGCCCCCCATGCGCAGGATCGTGGCCTTAGGCGCCCTGACATTAGGGCTCCTGTTACCCGCCGCCGCCGCACTGGCCCACGAGGAGCGCGAGGTCACGCTCCCGGACGGCAGCGGCAGTGTCCCGGCCTACCGGCAGGCCGAGCCCGATCTGCTGGTCTGCAAGAGTGACCGGCCCGACTTCGACCGCCGCATCGAGAACTTCCCCGCAGCCCTCAAGCAGCGAAATATCCAGCTCTACGAGTTATGTCAGCAAAAGGGCTTCAGGAACCTCCAGGAAGCCGTCGACAAGGTCGACAAACCGGGCATGACGATCGCCATCCTCCCCGGGCTCTACCTGGAAGAGCCCAGCAGGGCCGCCCCCACCGGCACGTGCGCGAAACTCCCCGCCCGCTGGTCCGACTGGGGCTACCAGATCCTCTCCTTCGAACAACAGCAGGCCTGCCCGCACAACCAGAACCTCGTCGCGATCCTCGGCAAGAAGGACCTGCAGATCGAGGGCACCGGCGCCGGGCCGCTGGACGTGGTCATCGACGCGGAGTACCGCAAGCTCAACGCCATCCGCGCCGACCGCACGAACGGCATCTACTTCCGCAACTTCACCGCCCAGCGCACCACCTTCAACTCCCTGTACGTCCTGGAGACCGATGGCTTCGTCATCGACAAGGTGCTGACCCGCTGGAACGACGAGTACGGCTTCCTCACCTTCGCCAGCGACCACGGCCTCTACACCGACTGCGAGTCCTACGGCAACGGCGACGGCGGCCTCTACCCCGGCAGCGCCTCCAACATCAACGACGGCCGGGGCCACGACGTCCCCCGCTACGCCATCGAGATCCGCCGCTGCAAGAGCCACGACAACGCGCTCGGCTACTCGGGCACCGCGGGCGACTCGATGTGGGTGCACGACAACGAGTTCTACGACAACATGGTCGGCGCCACGATGGACAGCCTCTGGCCCGACCACCCCGGACTGCCGCAGAACCACGCGAAGTTCGAGAACAACAAGATCTACAACAACAACCGCGACTACTACCGGTACACACGCGACGGCACCTGCGCGAAACCGCCCGCCGAACGCGGTTACGAGAAGGGCGTGGTCTGCCCCCAGGTCGGCGTGCCACCGGGCACCGGCATCCTCGTCGCGGGCGGCAACTACAACGTCTTCAAGAACAACCGGATCTGGGGCCACGACGGCAGCGCGTTCCACCTGTTCGGGGTGCCGGCGTTCATCCGGGGCGAGGAGTCGCTCGCCAAGCAGGCCGACACCTCCAACCACAACCGCTACGAGGGCAACGTCTTCGGCGTCAGCCCGACCGGCGAACACCGTCCCAACGGGCGCGACGTGTGGTGGGACGGGCAGGGCACGGGCAACTGCTTCCAGGCCGACACCGGGGCGTCCTCACCGCAGGCGCTGCCGGTGTGCGCGGCTGCGGCGCCGGGGGTGTCGGGCGGGTCGCATCGGTGGGTGGCGGAGCCGGTGAAGATCCTCAAGCTGTACCTGTGCTCGGACTTCTCGGCCCAGGACGCCCGGCTGCCCGCGGGGTGCGACTGGTTCGGGGCGGCGGGGCTGGGGAAGGTGGAGGCGCAGCTGGCGCTGGGTGGGTCGTTGGTGCTGGGGTTGCTGGCCGTACTGTTCTGGTACCGCAACCCGGCCCGCCCGCCCGCCACCCGGCAGTCCACCGACGCGACCTCACAGAAGCCGGCCTACGAAGCCCAGGCACTCCCCATGCCGCCTCCCGAGACACCTGGTCCGGGGAAGAGCGCGCCCGCCGAGGTGACGGTCCCCGCGGCGGCCGAACCAGCGATCACGGCAGACGCCGCGGTGGCGGCGAACCCGGCAATCGTGGCAGACCCGAGGGTCACGGCAGCCCCGGACGCCCTGGGCGCCGCGGATGCACCGGGCGCTCCGGGCGCGGTGACCGCCGATGCCGCAGACGTGGCGGATCAGGGTGCTCTGGGTGCGGGGAACGCTTCGGGCGCGGTGGTCTCGGATGCTGCGGGCGGGGCGGGTCCGGCAGAGGCGGGTGGTCCCGGCTTGGTGGGTGGCCGCAGGGCGCGTGGGGTGGGGCTTGTGGTGGGGACGGTGGTTGGGGTGGCTGGGCTGGTGCTTGATGTCGTGGCCGCCTCCGTCGACTCGCCGCTGCTCACCGCCGTCGCGCTGGCCGGGGTGGCGGGGTGGCTGGTCTGCCTGGGTGCCGTCGCACGGCGGGTCAGGCCGGTGTTCGGGTGGTTCACGGTGGTGCTCGGGGTACTGACCGCGGCCGATGCCTTTGATCGGGCGGTTCACCTGATTCCGTTCATTCCGCTGGGTCCCGGCTGGGTGCGGGGGCTGCTCACCGGGGTCTGGGTGCTGTGGGCGGTGGTGGTGCTGGCGCCGCGCCGCCGTACCGGAGAGCGGGGGGTGGTCGGGTGAGGTGGCTGCTGGTGGCGGTCGTGCTGGTGGCGGGGTGCGGGCAGTTGTCCGATACGCACCATCGGCCCGGCAACAGCCACGAGGTGGCCACCGCGCCGCCCCGTACGGTCGACGGCGAGGTCGTGGTGCCGATCACGATCGCGCAAGGAAAGGTCAGCCCGCCGTCGGGGTGGGTGGAGATCAGGAAGGGCCAGCGGGTCGCCATCACCGTGACCAGCGATGTCTCCGACGAGGTCCACGTGCACGGCTACGACGTCGAGGCGGAGTTGCTGGCGGGCAAGGCGGTCACGGTGCGGTTCACGGCGGACGTGGCCGGGGTGTTCCAGGTGGAGACGCATGAGAACAAGCTGGTGCTCACCCAGCTGGCGGTGAAGTGAGCGGGATTCTGGCGCACGGGGTCGGCAGCCGGGGTGATCTGCCGATCCCGCTGTTCTACGCGTATGCGGGGGCGTTCGCGGCGCTGGTGGTGTCGTTCCTGGCGCTGGGGCTGCTCTGGCCGGACTCGCGTTTCCGCGGTGAGGTCGCGGGCCGCGTGTTGCCGCTGCGTCTGCCCGCGATGTCGCGGATGTTGCGCTTGGTCACACTTCTGGTGGTCGCGTACACGGTGGGGTGGCTCGTCCTGGGGCCCGAGGAGGGCAACGCGGGGCCGCATCTCGTCTATGTGATCTTCTGGGTGGGCCTGATGCCGGCTTCGCTGGTGTTCGGGCCGGTGTGGCGGGTGCTGAGCCCGTTGCGGCTGCTGCCGGACCGCGCGCGCCGCCCGCTGCCCCCACGGCTCGGGTACTGGCCGGCCGCCGCCGGTCTGCTCGCGTTCACGTGGGTGGAGCTCGTCTCGCCGGAGCCCGCCGCGCCGTACACGCTGCTGGTCTTTCTGCTCGTGTACGGCGGCGCGCACATCCTCGCCACGCTCCGGTACGGCCACGCGTGGCTGGCCCGAGGCGAGGCCTTCGAGGTGTATTCAACGCTGATCGGGCATCTCGCCCCGTTCGGCCGGCGGGGTGACGGGCGGCTGGTGCTGCGCAATCCGTTCGACGGGCTGGACGCCGTCCGGCCGGCCCCGGGGCTGGTCGCGACCGTGTGCGTGCTGCTGGGGAGCACCGGGTACGACGGGTTCTCCGGCGCGCCGGTCTGGGTGGACGCACTGCAGTCGGGTACGCCGGGCCGGCTCGTGCTGGGCACGGCGGGGCTGGTGGGGGCGATCGTGCTGGTGGCGGCCCTGTACGCGGGCTGCCTGTGGCTGGCCGGGCGCATCGGCGGCGCGCGCGGGCTGGCGCCCAGGTTCGCGCACTCGCTGGTGCCCATCGCCGTCGGCTACCTGGTCGCCCACTACTTCTCGCTGCTGGTGATCGAGGGGCAGCGGGCGTTCGTGCTGGCGCTGGGGCTGAGGGCCGAGGTGGATCTGGAGGCGGTGAGCCCGGCGACGATCGCCGCGGTGCAGGTGCTGGCCATCGTCATCGGGCACGTGGCCGGCGTGGTGGCCGCACACGACCGGTCGGTACGCCTGCTGCCGCCCGCGCGGGCGGTCGCCGGCCAGATCCCGATGTTCGTGCTCATGATCTGCTACACCATCGGCGGCCTGACCCTGCTGCTGGCCGCATGAGGCGGGCACCGGTCCAGCGGCGCAGCGCCGAGCGGGTCGAGCGCATCCTCGACGCCGCCGCCCGGCTGCTCGACGAGAGCGGGTACGAAGGGCTCAGCACCCGCCGGGTCGCGGCGGTGACCGGGCTGCCGATCGGCTCGGTCTACCGGTACTTCCGCGACAAGCGGGAACTGGCCGACGCGCTGGCGGCGCGGAACCTGGCCGCGTTCGTGCGCCGGGTGCGCGGGCGCGGGATCACGCA
Organism: Nonomuraea sp. NPDC059007; assembly: GCF_042740555.1. Taxonomy (NCBI): domain Bacteria; kingdom Bacillati; phylum Actinomycetota; class Actinomycetes; order Streptosporangiales; family Streptosporangiaceae; genus Nonomuraea; species Nonomuraea sp. NPDC059007. The sequence goes on from NZ_JBHYJD010000005.1 coordinate 290,015, forward strand.
CTGGGAGCCGCTGGTGGAGGCCGTGGTCGACGAGTACCTGGAGATGAAGCGGACGGTGCCGGGGTTCGCGGTGGTCGACTTCGGGGCGAACGCGGAGGTGGCCGAGGCGCTGGCGGAGGTGCTGGCCGTACAGGCTGGGCTGGTTTGTGACAGCGGCGTGCTGCTCGTCGCGGTGGAGGCGGCGGACGCGCTGCTGCGCGCCCACCACGACGAGCCGCACCTGATCGCCGAGACCAAGGCGATGCTGCGCGCCTACCTCGCGCTACGCCTCGACACACCCGCCCAAGATCCCGGCTCCAGGAGCAGTTGATCGGCAAGAAGCACCTCCGGGCGGGAAACGCTGAGCTGTCCTGAGGTCACCGGGTCCACCTAGACCAGGCTGCTCCAGTATGTCCAGAAACGGATGGTGATCAGCGCGAGGACGGCCAGGTACCACAGCGTCAGCACGATCACGTGGTTGCGGGCGAAGGGGCGGGCGAGGTTCCTGAGCGTGACGTAGAGGAAGACCGGGATCGTCACCGCCCACACGACCATGCAGTACGGGCAGAGCGCGCCGATCACGTAGAGGCTCTGGTAGATCAGCCAGTGCACGAACACGACGCCCGCGGTGACCCCGATCTGCAGCCCCGCCCAGAACCACCGTTTCGGCACCGCCCCGGCCAGCAGCGCGGCGCCGGTGGTCGTGACGATCGCGAACCCGGCCACGCCCAGCAGCGGGTTGGGGAAGCCGAACAGCTCCGCCTGCGGCGTGGACATGATCGAGCCGCACGAAAGGACCGGGTTGATGCTGCAGCTCGGGACGTACTCGGGGTTATTCAGCAGCGCGATCTTCTCGACCGCCAGCACGAACGCGGCGACCAGCCCGATCCCGCCGCCGATCAGCAGCAGGTACGGCAGCAGCCGCGGGAACGGCTCCGCCCGCCGCTCACTTGGCGAGAGCCGCATCGATGGCCGCCTTGATGTCGTCGGTGGACTTGGGCTGGAGCTTCTGGCCGTTCAGGAAGAACGTCGGGGTGCCCTCGACGCCGAGCGCCTGCCCGTCGGCGACGTCCTTGTTGATGCGGGCCAGCGTGTCCTCGGCGGCGTAGGCCTTGTCCCAGGCGGCCATGTCCAGGCCCATGCTCTGCGCGAACTCCCTGAACAGCTTGTCGGCCGGGGTCTGCTTCTCCGCCCACTGCTTCTGCGTCTGGTACATGCGCTGGTACATGGCGTCGAAGCGGCCCTGCCGGGCCGCGGCCTCGACCGCCCGCGCGGCGCGCTCGGCGTTGAAGTGGCTGGCGATCGGGAAGTAGCGGGCGACGAAGGTGACCTTGCCCTGGTACTCCTTGCGCAGTTGCTCGATCACCGGGAATGCGGCGCCGCAGGCCTCGCACTCGAAGTCCAGGAACTCCACCAGCGTGACCTTGCCGTCCGGGGCGGTCTGGAGGCGGTGGCTGTCGGCGCGTACCACCTGGGCCTGTGCGGCCGGCGCCTCCCCGCCGGACCTGCTGACCACCAGGACGGCGGCGACCACGACCGCGAAGACGGCGATGGCGGTCAGGACGAAGGCGGTGTTGCGCTTTCTGGCGCGCAGGCGGTCGTCTTCCTCGCGCATGGCCTCGACCTTGGCGCGGCGCGCCTGAGCCCGATCCTGCTCGTCCGACACGTGGCCTCCCTGGAGTTTCTACGTCGCGTAGAAAGTTGTATTTCTACCTAGCGTAGAAGATGAGGGCAGTGGTCGGTCCGGCGGTCAGGCGAACATCGGGCTCAGCCGGGCCAGAAGGCGCCGCAGGCCACCGGGGCGACCAGCACCGCCACCGGGCCGCTCATCAGGACCAGCGCGGCGGTGTACACCGCGGCCGGGATCCACCTCCGGCCACGCGACGTGCCGAGCAGGCGTTCCACGCGCTGCGCGACGCCCTCGTCGGCCAGCCGGAACGCACCCTCGGGCCCCTTCGGGACGGCCATGAGCACGATCGCGCGGGCCAGCGTACGATCGCCGCTCACCCGCCGCGCCCGGTCGTCGGCGAGCATCTCCAGCAGCACCGGTACGGCCCGCCGCGCCGCCTTCACCACCGGCAGCCACGGAAAGGCGGCGGCCAGCGCCGCGAACGGCATCAGGAACAGGTCGTGCCGGCCCCGCGCGTGGGCCCGCTCGTGCGCGAGCACCGCCCGGAGCTCGGCGGGGTCCAGCAGATCGAGCGCCCCGCGGCTCAGCACCACCCGGGACCGCCACCCGGGCACGCAGTAGGCCACCGGCGCGGCGCCCGGCAGCACGTACACCTCGCGGCCGGCCGGCAGGCCGAGGCCCACCTCACGCTCGTCGACCCGGTCGGCCAGGATGTCCACGAGCGTGCGCTGACGGCGCTGCCCGGCCACGGTCCTGACGACGGTGCGGGCCGTGTGCGCCACGAGCCAGGCGATCAGCGCGGCCGACCAGGCCAGCGCCAGGTGATGACCGGGACCGAGCCCGTCCAGGCCGCGCCCGTCGACCACCTGATGCCCGAACGTGTGCATCCCATGCGGAAAGGCCGCCGCCAGCGGGGCGACCGCCGCGACCAGCCCCACCCCCACGGCCCCCAGCCCACCGGCCAGCCCGATCGCCTGCCAGAGCACCAACGCCGCCCGGGGATGCCGGCGCGCCCACTCCGCCCCGGCCAGCGCCGCGGCCACCCGCCCGCCGAACACCGCGGGCAGAAGCGCCATCCCGGCCACGACCAGCCAGAACGTCACGACCCGCCGCCCCTGTCCGTATCGCCGCGGTCGGCTTCCCTGGTCGCCGTCAGGTCGGGGCGGTCCACCAGTGCGGCCCGGAGGGCGGCCGCCACCTCCGGTGACACCGCGCCCACGAACCGGCTCACCGCCGCCTCCACGTCACCGGCCTCGTCGAGCGCCTCCCGCATGGCCTCGGCCACGAAGGCGTCCTTGCCCGCCGCCGCGCGGTACAGATGCGCCCGGCCCGCCCGTTCCCTGGTCGCCAGTCCCTTGCGCGACAGGCGTACCAGCACGGTCAGCACGGTCGTCACGGCGGGTGAGGAGGGCAGCGTGGCGGCGAGGTCCTGGGCCAGGATCCCCTCCGGGTGCGCCCAGAGTGCCTCCATGACCGAGCGCTCCAGGTTGCCGAGCCGCACCGCCGTACCCCTCTCGCGAGATGTCCCGCTCTACGGTAGACGCTCGCCCGCGATGGACGGAGCAGAGGTGAGGGTCGTGGCGACCGTCTCCTCGCGGACCGGGGCGGGGGCGAAGGCGGCCGGGCGGCGCCGCCACAGCGGGAGGGCGATCAGCACCATGACCACGCCCACCAGACCGGCGGCGACGAACGCCCAGGCGGGGCCGTACCCGTCGATGAGGGCACCCGCGATCGGCGCGGACGACGCGCCCCCGATCAGCAGCGCGGTGCCGTGGAAGCCCATCGCCTCGCCCCTGGCCGCGGCCGGGACCCAGCGGCTGGCCGTGTCGACGGTGCTGGACAGGGCGGGCGCGCACAGGACGCCCGCCGGGACCAGGGCGAGCAGCAGCAGGCGCCAGTCGCCGCCGACCAGCCCGACCGGGATCGTCAGCGCGCCCATCAGCCCGATCAGGAGCAGCGGCGAGAAGCCCCGCGACAGGCCGCCGTAGACGAAGCCGCCGGCCAGCGAGTAGAAGCACCAGATCGCCACCGCCAGGCCCACCCAGCCGACGTGGCCGGCGTTCTTCATCGTGGCCACCATCGCGAGCTCGGAGGCGGTGAGGATGAACGTGGCCGCGGCGGTCGTGCCCAGCAGCGCCACGAACGCGGGCGTCAGCCACTGGCGCCGCGGCACCCGGACCTGGTCGACCAGCAGTTCCTCGGCCGAGCGGGTGGGCGGGTTGAGCACGATCAGGGCGGTGCCGGAGCCGACCAGGCCGACGGCGACGACCGTCATCGTCCACGTGCTGCCGAGCGTCGTGACGCCCGCGACGGCCAGGGCGGGCCCGGCCATGTACGCCAGCTCGACCAGCATCGAGTCGAGCGAGAAACCCATCCGGCGCTGCTCCGGCGGCACCAGGGCGGCCAGGCACTGCCTGATCACGCTGAACACCGGCAGCGCCAGCAGCCCGGCCACCGCCGCCGCGACCGCCAGCACGGGGAACGGCAGCGCCCACGCGGTGGCCCAGAACACCGCCTGGGCGAGGGTGGTGGTGATGAGGACGGGGCGCAGGCCGTACCTGTCGACGAAGCGTCCCGACAGCGGCGAGCCCACCGCCATGCCGACCGTGCTGGCCATCGTGACCAGGCCGGCCTTGGCGAATCCGAGGTCGAGGGAGTATGCCACGTGCAGGGTCAGCGCCATGCCCGTCGCCGTGGACGGGACACGGGCGAACAGCCCGATCAGCAGCAGGTTCCGGACACCGGGCAGCCGCAGCAGGCGCCGGTAAGGCTCGATCGCCATGATTGTTACTTACCTCCAGCCCCTATTGTGACGGGTCGCACTGACACTTTCCGCCCGGGTGAGGCATCATCGATGGTGTCCGGGTACGCCACTGGGGCGACTCGAGGCTTTGTTCAGGAGGGTTGTTCCATGTCCTCTCTGTATGGCGGCGTCACGGGCCGCCGCGTCACCGTCCGCGATCTGGCCCAGGCCAAGGAGCGGGGCGAGAAGTGGCCCATGCTCACCGCGTACGACGCGATGACCGCCCGCGCGTTCGACCGGGCCGGGGTGCCGGTGCTGCTGGTCGGCGACTCGGCGGCCATGGTCGTCTACGGCTACGACTCCACCCTGCCCGTCACCGTCGACGACCTGCTGCCGCTGACGGCGGCGGTGGTGCGCGGGTCCTCGCGCGCGCTGGTCGTCGCCGACCTGCCGTTCGGTTCCTACCAGGGCTCGCCGGCGCAGGCCCTGGAGACCTCGGCCCGCTTCATGAAGGAGGCGGGCGCGCACGCGATCAAGCTGGAGGGCGGGCGCCGCGTGCTGCCCCAGGTGGAGCTGCTGGTGTCGGCGGGGGTTCCGGTGATGGGGCACCTCGGGCTGACCCCGCAGTCGGTCAACGCGCTCGGCGGCTACCGCGTCCAGGGGCGCGGCCAGTCGGGCGACGAGCTCATGGCCGACGCCAAGGACCTCGAACGGGCCGGCGCGTTCGCGGTGGTGCTCGAATGCGTGCCCGCCGAACTGGCCGAGCGGGTCACGACGTCGCTGTCCATCCCGACGATCGGCATCGGCGCGGGTGCCGCCACTGACGCCCAGGTCCTGGTATGGCAGGACATGATGGGACTGACGGAGCATCCGGCCAAGTTCGTTAAGGCCTACGGCACGCTGGCCGCCGACCTCGACCGCGCCGCCCGCGCGTTCTCGGACGAGGTGGTGTCGGGCGCGTTCCCGTCCGCCGAGCACACCTACACCTAGCGTCCATCTGGCGTCCGCAGTTCCGCAGGGCGGTACCTGGAGGCGGCTCCCGGCGGCCGGGCTGGCATGATCTGAGCCATGACAGACGTGAGCGGGCTTTCGATCGGCATCCTGGGCGGCACCGGAGACCAGGGCAAGGGGCTGGCGCGGCGGTTCGTGCTGGCCGGGCACACCGTCCTCATCGGGTCACGCAGTGCGGAACGGGCACAGCAGGCGGCCGAGCCCATCGGCGCGCGGGGCGCGGGCAACGCCGAGGTGGCCGCCCAGGCGGACGTGGTGATCGTCGCGGTCCCCTGGGACGGCCACAAGGAGCTGCTGGAATCCCTCCGCACCGAGTTGTCCGGAAAAATCGTGATTGATTGCGTCAACCCACTCGGCTTCGACAAGCAGGGCGCCTACGCACTGCCCGTCGAGGAGGGCAGCGCCGCCCAGCAGGCCGCCGCCGTGCTGCCGGACAGCCGCGTGGTGGCCGCCTTCCACCACGTCTCGGCCGTGCTGCTCCTGGACGAGACCGTGGAGAAGGTCGACCTGGACGTGCTGGTCCTGGGCGAGGACCGCGAGGCCACCGACACCGTCCAGGCGCTGGCGGCGGTCATCCCGGGCGTGCGCGGCGTCTACGGCGGCCGCCTGCGCAACGCCCACCAGGTCGAGGCGTTCACCGCGAACCTGATCTCCATCAACCGCCGCTACAAGGCCCACGCCGGCCTGCGCGTCACCGACGTCTGAGCCATCCTCTGACAGCTCCCGCGCCGACGTCCGAACCGTCCTCATGACGGCTCCCCCGCCGACGTCCGAGCCGTCCCCCGACGGCTCCCGCGCCGACGTCCGAGCCGTCCCTGACAAACCCGGCCCATCCCCTACGGCTCCCGCCCCCAACCCGCCTCCCGCCGACGTGAGCGGCCCCCGGTCATCGGGCGCTTCTCACGTCGGACACACTCCCCGCCGCCACGAGGCCCGTGCACCGGCCAAGTGGTTCACAACCACCCGGCATCCTCGGCGATCCGCACCGCGTCGATCTTGTTCCGCGCCCCGGTCTTGGTGATGGCCGAGGTCAGATAGTTGCGTACCGTGCCCGGCGACAGATGCAGCCGCCCGGCCGTCTCCTCCGCGCTCACCCCCTGGGCCGCCTCCCGCAGGACCGTGGTCTCACGCTGGCTAAGGGGGCTCTCGCCGTACTCCATGGCCGAGCTCACCAGCTCGGGGTCCAGCACCCGCAGCCCCGCGTGCGTACGGCGGACCGCGTCGGCCAGCCGCTCCCCCGGCGCGTCCTTCACCAGGAACGCGGTGATCCCCGCCGCCAGCGCCCTGCGCACCTGACCCGGCCGGCCGAGCGCGGTCAGCACGAGAATGCGGCACTGCGGCAGCCGTTCGCGCAGTTCGGCGGCGGCCGTGATGCCGTCCACGACGGGCAGGTCGATGTCGACGATCGCGACGTCGGGACGGTGTTCCAGCGCGGCGGGCACGATCTCGTCCCCGCGCGTCACCTCGGACACCACCGCGAGGTCGGGCTCCAGCCGCAGCAGCGCCGAGAGCGCCGCACGGATCATGAGCATGTCTTCCGCCAGCAGCACCCTGATCACGCCGGCACCTCCACGACCAGCCGGAACGCGCCGCCGTCCGCGTGCGCGGCGACGCTGCCGCCCGCCTGCCCGGCGCGCTCGGCCAGGCCCGTCAGCCCGCTGCCGTCTTCGCGGGGCGTGCCGGGCGCGCCGTCGTTGACGATCTCCAGGCGCAGCCGGCCCGTCTGGGCCGCCGTGGTGATGGTGCAGGTCGTGGCGGCGCTGTGGCGCAGGACGTTGGTGACGCCCTCGCGTACGGCCCAGGCCAGCGCCTCCTCCGACGCCCGGGGCGGCACGGCGTCGGCGAGGTTGACCTGCACGCTCACCCCGGACGCCTCCAGCAGCGAAGCGGCCCGTTGCGTCTCGCCCCGCAGCGTCAGCTCCCGGTACCCGCGGGCCACCTGCCGTACGTCCTGGGCCGCCTCCCTGGCCACCTTCACCAGGTCGCCGACCTCGGTGCGGGCCGTACCGGGATCGCGGTCCATGAGACGGGCGGCCAGATCGCCCTTCAGCGCGATCGCGGTGAGGCTGCGGCCGAGACCGTCGTGCAGGTCGCGCGAGATGCGCAGCCGTTCCTTCAGCACGGCCGCCTCGGCCAGCCCGGCGCGGGCGGACTCCAGTTCGCGGCTGACGGCGACCAGGCGGACGACCACGTACACGATGATGCCGCTGATCGGGATCGTCACCGCGTAGAGGGCGGCGACGACGGGGATGTTCAGCGTGACCATGATGCCGCCCGCCTGCACCACCGTCATGAGCGCGAGCAGCGGACCGGCCGCCCACAGCGGCAGGTACAGCAGGAGCGTGCCGGCGAGCAGCTGCGCGGTCACCCCCGACCAGCCGCTCGGCAGGAACGGGTCGGGCAGATAGGTCGCCACGGCCTGGACCACGACCGTCAGCGGGAACAGCGGGGGCCGCGCGCCCCTGAGCGCGGCCCGCATGTTGAGGACGTGGGGGATCCAGCAGCCGGCGAGCGAGGCGAGCACGAGCAGGGTGACGTCCAGCCGGCCCGAGCTCAGGTAGATCAGCCCGAGCATCGGGTAGCCGACGGAGATCACCGCGATCAGCCAGGTGGCGAGGCGTTGAGCGGAGGAAGCGGTCATTGTCCGACAAATCTACGAGCGCCGCGGCTCCCAGCGAAACCAGAGCCGGATCGCGACCAGCCCGGCGAGCGTCCAGACCGCCAGATTCAGGGCGGGCGCCGCGAACTCCCCCGTCTTCATCGCGTGTACGGCGGCGCTGGTCGGCAGCAGGTCGAACCCGGCGCGTACCCAGGAAGGCAGCAGGTCGAGCAGCGGCCCCATCGCGCCCGCCCCGATCCCGCACACCAGGAACACCGGCACCGTCATCGCCGCCGCCAGCTCCGCCCGCGGGATCGCCACGGTGTAGGCGGCGCCGAGCACCGCCACGCAGACCGCGCCGCCGAGCACCGCCGCGACGAAGACCACCGGATTATCGGGGAAAGGCACATCCGCCAGGAACCGCACCGCCAGCAGGCAGCCGATCACGAGCGCGACCGTCTGCGTGACCGTGCTGGCGATCTCCCCGGCCAGGATCTGCGCGTCGGTCAGCATGGTCGAGCGCAGCCGCTTGAGCACGAGCTGGTCGCGCCGCATGGACAGCGCCACGGCGATGTTCATGAACCCGGTGATCGACAGCACGAGGGCGGTCGAGCCGTAGAAGGTCTGGGTGGCCCAGGCGACGCCGTCCGCCTGGACGTGCCGCATGAGCAGCGGCATCCCGATGGTCAGGCCCACCGGCGTGATCACCGACCCGGCCAGCATGGACTTGTCCCGCCAGAACAGGCGGGCGCCGAGCTTGTAGGTGGCGGCGACGCTCATGAGGTGCTCCTGTCGAGGAAGAGGTCTTCGAGGGTGGCGGCGCGTACGTCGAGCCCGGTCAGCCGCAGGCCGCGCCCGGCCGCCCAGCTCAGCAGCGTCTGCGCGGCCAGGTCGGGGTCCTCGGCGCGGCAGACGGCCAGCTCGCCGTCGAGCGTGACGGGCAGCGGCAGCTCGCCGGGGGCGACGCCCGGCGGCATCCGGAAGGCCACCCGGCCGCTCTGGGCGGCCAGCGTCTCGGCCATCCCGCCCGCGGCGATGATCGCGCCGCCGTCCAGGATCGCCAGCGACGAGGCCAGCCGCTGCGCCTCCTCCAGGTAGTGCGTGGTCAGCAGCACCGTGACGCCCTCGGCGGCCAGGCCGCGCACCAGTTCCCAGGTGTCGCGGCGGGCCTGCGGATCCATGCCGGTCGTCGGCTCGTCGAGGAAGAGCACCTCGGGACGTCCCAGCGTGGCCAGCGCCAGATCCAGCCGCCGCTTCTCCCCGCCGGACAGCTGGCGCACCTTGGTGCCCGCCTTGTGCGCGAGCCCCGCCAGCCGCAGCGCCTCGTCGCGGGGACGGGCGGCCGCGGTGAAGTCCCGCCACGTGTCGATCGTGCGGGCCACCGTCAGGTCGGGGAAGAACCCCGCCTCCTGCAACATCACGCCGGTACGGCGCCGCGCCTCCCCCCGCTGCCCCGCCGGATCGAGCCCGAGCACCCGCACCGTGCCCGCGTCCGGCCGCTGGAACCCGGCCAGCACCTCGACCGTCGTCGTCTTGCCCGCGCCGTTGCGGCCGAGCAGCGCGAAGATCTCCCCTTCCGGAACCTCGAAGGAGACGCCCTTCACGGCCTCGAACGCGCCGTAGCGCTTGACGAGGCCGGATACCTGGATGGCTGTCATGCCTCCGATCGTCGCGGGGTCAGCGTTCGGGGAACAGTGAAGAATTCACGATCCGCAGCAGCGTGTCCGCGACGCCGTCCGGGTCGACGACCTGGTGAAGGTGGGCGCCGGGGACGCGGGTGACCGGCCAGCCGCGGCCCGCCGCCCGCTCGGCCACCTTGTCGTACGGCGGGCCGTACCAGAGATAGCCGCACGGAACCGCGTCCCACCCGGCCGGGACCGGCACGAGCTGGGTGTAGTAGGCCAGCGGCAGCCGAGGCTGCTCATCGGCCACACGCCGCCTGACCTCGGGGTCGGGCAGCATCGGGGCGACGTCCTCCTCGCTCCACCAGTCGGTCCAGCGGGGCAGCAGCCCGTCCGGTCCGGCGAGGTCGCGCAGGAACGGCAGGAACGCCTCCTCCGCCGTCTTCACCAGCCCGTCACGTGGGGGCAGATGCGCGTCCGCGAACACGCAGGCCACCACCCGCTCCCCCAGCCCCTCCTTCACGACCGGCAGGAACAGCCCCGCGTTGCTGTGCCCGGCCAGCACCAACGGCCCTTCCTCCGGTACGGCCGAGCGCACCGCCTCGACCACCCTCGGCCAGTGCGGCGGGCCGCCCTCGGTCACCGCGGTCAGATCCGGCACCACGGCCCGCCGCCCCCGCCGGCCGAGCGCCTCCGCCACGGGCCGCCACGTCGAAGGACCTACCGAGGGGCTGTGCACGAGCACGAAGATCGCCTGCATGCCCGCCACCTTCCCACGCCCGCGGAGCCCTCCGCCGCGATATCGCTCCCAGCGATGCCCGCCGGACATTCCAGGAGCGAACACCCCCGGGACGCCGCTCCCTCCCGGCTCGCCACCCTCCCGGCTCGCCGCCCTCCCGACCACGCCTCAGGAGCCGCCCATCCTGGGCAACGCCGCCCCCTGGTCCACGGCCCCTCGCGCCCCTGCGGGCTCGCGCCCCTGGGTCGGGGCCGGGAGGACGAGGGCGTGGGAAGGGCCGGGAGCAGCGCCCGGGAGCGGTGCGTCGTGGAGTGTCCCGGAGGGGCGCCTCGGGAGAGGTGTCCCGGAGTTGCGCCCACGAGGAGGAGGCGGGAGCGGTGTCCCGGAGGGGCCTCCCGGAGCGGTGTTCCGGAGCAGCGTCCGGAGAGGTGTCCTGGAGCGGTCTTCCGGAGGGGTGTCCCCGGAGCGGTGTCCGTGCGTAAGGGGGTTGGGAGGAAGGGGTTAGACGATCAGGGCGTGGGTGGTGGTGGGGTGGTGGGTGCCGTCGTAGGAGTGCCAGGCGGCGGCCAGCCCGGCCACGGCCCGGCTGAGCTCGCGGGGCGTGAACAGGAAGTGCAGCCGCGTGTAGGAGCCCTGCCCGCCCACCGGGTCGAAGGCGCGCCCGGGCGGGATGGCCACGCCGTGGCGCAGGGCGACCTGGGCGAAGGCGTCGGTGTCGCCGTGCGGCAGCCGTACCCAGATCGTCTGGCCGCCCAGGGCGGGCTCGAACGACCACGACGGCAGCCGCTCGCGCAGCTCGGCGCACAGGTGGTCGTGACGCTCACGCAGTACGGCGGTGCGGTCGCGGCGGATCTCGGGCAGGCGGCGCAGCAGCGCGACGGCGGCCAGTTGTGAGACGGCCTCGCCCGCCAGATCGTGGATGGCGCGCAGCCGGGCCAGGCGGGTGGCGAGCGGGGCGGCGGCGCGGATCCAGCCGATCCGCAGCCCGCCCCACACGACCTTGCTCAGCGAGGCGATCGTGATGATCTGCTCGCCGGAGGTGAACGAGGCCAGCGGCGGCGGCGTCTCGCCGGAGAAGCACAGCTCGGCGCAGACCTCGTCGTCGATGAGCGGCACGTCGTGCTCGGCGGCGAGCGTGGCCAGGCGGCGGCGGGAGGGCACGTCCATGACGGCGCCGGAGGGGTTGCTGGCGGTGGGGACCGTGTAGGCGAGGGCGGGGCGTGAGCGCAGCGCGCTGGCCACGCCGTGCTCGGCGCCGCGCACGACGGCGGCGGCGTGGCGGAAGACCTCCAGCGCGCCCGGGTAGGTGGGCGTCTCGGTCAGGACGGTGTCGCCGGGCTGCACGAGCAGGCCGGTGAGCAGCGACAGCGCCTGCTGGGCGCCGGTGGTGACGACGATCTCGTCCGCGGTGGTGGGCAGGCCGCGTCCGCGGTAGTAGGCGGCGACGGCCTCGCGCAGCGCGGGCTGGCCCGCGGGGTGGTAGCCGAGGTCGTGGGGGCGGGCGGCGAGCCGTTCCGCGGCCTCGGCGTAGGCCTCCACCATGAACGGCGGCGGCACGTCCGGGGCGGCGCAGGTCAGGAGCTGGACCCCGTCGGGCGGGTGGAGCATGTGCTGGATCAGCGGGTTGGCGGGGACGCCGTCGACGACGCGGGCCGCCGACAGCTGGGCGGCGGCGACGCGGGTGCCGCTGCCCTGGCGGCGTACGACACGGCCTTCCTGCTGGAGCAGGTCGTAGGTGGCCACGACGGTGCCGCGCCCGACGGCCAGCAGCTTGGCCAGCGCGCGGTCGGGCGGGAGCAGGTGGCCGGGCGGCAGGACGCCGTCGTCGATGAGCGCGCGCAGCCGGGCCGTGAGCAGGAGGTACAGCGGCCCCCGGCCGGTCGCCCACCGGCCGAGCAGGTCCACCAGATTGGCTCCATCCATGGACCAATTCTCCACCATTGGATCTGACATTGCAGGACATTTCTGGAGATGCTGTTGACATGGAACTTCGTCCCGAGACCCGTGCCGTCCACCTGCCCCAGCCGGAGATCACCGGCAGCCGGCCGATCACCGTGCCGATCTACCAGACGTCCGGATTCGTGTTCGACGATCCCGCGGTCTTCGCCGACGCCATGGGCCGCCCCGACGGTTCCTTCGTGTACGGCCGGCTCGCCAACCCCACGGTCCGCTCCCTGGAGAGCGCGGTCTCCGGCCTGGAAGGCGGCGTCGCTGCCCTGGCCACCGGCTCCGGCATGGGCGCCATCAACTGCGTGCTGCTCGGCCTGCTCGGCCCCGGCGACCACCTCGTCTCCCAGAAGGCCATCTACGGCGGCACCGCCGCCATGATCAACGAGCTGGTCCACCGCTTCGGCGTCACCGTCACCTACGTCCCGGAGGACGACCCGGCGGCCCTGCGCGCGGCCGTACGCCCGGAGACCAAGCTCGTCTACCTGGAGACGCTCGCCAACCCCGCCCTCCAGGTGGCCGACCTGCCCGGCATGTGCGCCGTGGCCCGCGAGCTCGGCGTCGTCTCGGTCGTGGACAACACCTTCGCCACGCCCCTGCTCTGCCGCCCGATCGAGCACGGCGCCGACATCGTGGTCCACTCCACCACCAAGTACCTGTCCGGCCACACCGACGTCGTCGGCGGCCTCGCGGTCTTCGCCGACGACGCCCTCTACCGCAAGGTGTGGCACTTCTCGGTGGAGCTGGGGGCCACGCCGGACCCGTTCGCCGCGTGGCTGACGCTGCGCGGGCTCCAGACTCTGCACCTGCGCATGGAGCGCCACTGCTCCAATGCTCGCTACCTGGTCTCCCGCCTGGCCGCCCACCCCGCCGTGTCCGCCGTCCACTGGCCCGGCCTGCCCTCGCACCCCTCCTACGAGCTGGCCGGCAAGCTGCTGCCCGACTTCGGCGGCGTCTTCTCCTTCGAGCTCGCCGGCGGGCGCGCGGCGGGAGAGAAGTTCATGAGCGCGGTACGGCTGGCCCTGCTCGCCCCCTCGCTCGGCGGCGTCGAGACCCTGGTCATGCACCCGGCCACCACCTCCCACCGCTCGCTCAGCCCCGAGGAGCTGACCCGCCACGGCATCGGCGAGGGCACCGTCCGCGTGGCCGTCGGCATCGAGCACCCCGAGGACCTCTGGGCCGACCTCGAACAGGCACTGTCCTAAGGTCGGATGGAACGACGATTCCGTAGCGAGGGGGACGACGATGACGGTGACGCACGCCGACGTGCAGGCGGCAGGGGAACGCGTCGCGGGCCACGTCCTGCGCACGCCCGTCCTGGAGATCTCCCCGGGGCTGATCTTCAAGCTGGAGCAGGTGCAGCGGTCCGGTTCGTTCAAGGTGCGCGGGGCGTTCAACCGCATCCTGTCGGCGGGAACCCTGCCGCCGGCGGGCGTCATCGCGGCCAGCGGCGGCAACCACGGCCTGGCCGTCGCCTACGCCGCCCGCGCGCTCGGCGTCCGCGCCGAGATCTTCGTGCCCACGGTGGCCAGCCCGGTGAAGGTCGCCGGGCTGCGCGCCCTGGGCGCCGAGATCACCCAGACCGGAGCCATCTACTCCGCGGCCGCTGAAGCCGCGGCGAAGCGGGCCGCGGAGACCGGCGCGCTGCCCGTGCACGCCTACGACCAGCCCGAGGTGATCGCCGGTCAGGGCACGCTGGCACTCGAACTGATGGAGCAGGCGCCCGGCGTCGACACCGTCCTGGTCGCGGTGGGCGGCGGCGGCCTGGCGTCCGGCGTCTCACTCGGCCTGCGCGAAGGCGTGAAGCTGGTGGCGGTGGAGCCCGAGCTGATCCCCGCCCTGCACCGGGCGCTGCGGGCGGGCCACCCCGTCCCGGTCGAGGTCAGCGGCGTGGGCGCGGACGCGCTCGGCGCCACCCAGGTGGGCGACCTGGCCTTCGGAATCCTGTCGGCGGCGGGCGGCGGGCTGCCGGGAGCGGGCGTGGAGAGCGTCCTGGTCTCGGACGAGGCCATCATCGACGCCCGCCGCCGCCTGTGGTCGGAGCACCGGCTGGCCGTCGAGCACGCCGGCGCCGCCGCCTACGCGGCCCTGCTCAGCGGCGCGTACCGGCCCGCGGACGGGGAACGCGTGGCCGTGGTGCTCTGTGGCTCCAACACCGACCCGGCCACGCTGACCGGCTGACAACACCTGACGAAAGACCTCCACGGGTCATCACGCGTCACAAGGCCCGGGAAGGGGTCGCGCTGGGGGGTGTGGGGCGCGACCCCTTGGTTCGCGGGCTTCAGCGGTTGCCGAAGGCGGGCGGGCTTCAGCAGTTGCCGAAGGCGGGCAGGCCGTACATTCTCAGGGCCAGCCACTCGATCGCGAGGGGACCGCCCTCGACGGCGCCCAGCACGTGGTTGCCGCCGGGGATCGACAGCCAGCGCGCGTTCACGCCGGCCCGGCAGTACTCCGAGCGCAGGGTGGAGCCGACGGCGTGCGGGATGATCTCGTCGCCGCGGGCGTGGTAGAGGAAGACGGGCACCCGCGGGGGCCTGGCGCCCAGGCGGTTCTCGGCCAGGCGGGCCAGCCACTTGGGCTGGTTCATGAGGTCGATGGGCGACAGGTCGGAGAAGCGCAGGCCGGCGAGCTTGCCGAGGTCGCCCACGCAGTCGTCGGCGGCGTCGGTCATCAGGGCCTTGCCGCGGTCGTTGAGGTCGTTGAACAGGTCGAGTTCGTCGTAGGCGGCGTCGAAGCCGACACCGGCCGCGGCGGCGAGGCCGAAGTTGGCGCCGCCGTCGAGGCTCTGCGCGACGGCCTTCAGGTCGGCGGGTACGCCACCGGCGGCGACGCCCTTGAGCCGGAGGTCGGGTGCGTAGGAGGGCTGGAGCTGGCCGGCCCACCCGGCGGAGGCGCCGCCCTGCGAGTAGCCCATGATGCCGACGGGCGCACTGGCCGACAGGCCGGAGCCGGGCAGCCGGATCGCGGCGCGTACGGAGTCGAGGACGGCCTGTCCTTGTGAGATCCCGGCCATGTACGTGTGCTGGCCGGGCGTGCCGAGCCCCTCGTAGTCGGTGACGGCCACCGCGAAGCCCTTGAGCAGGAACAGGCTGACCAGGGCGAGTTCGGCTTCCCTGCCCTCGCGCATGGCGAGGGACGGGGCGCACTGGTCGCCGAGGCCGTGGGTGCCGACGGCGTAGCCGATGACGGGGCGGCGGCCGAACGGGTAGGAGGCCTTGGGCACGAGCACGGTCGCGGAGACGGCATTGGGCGCGCCGGTCGCGGAGGTGGAGCGGTAGAGCACATTCCAGGCGTTCACCGGGACTTCCAGGAGTTTGCCCGGCAGCAGGTACACCGTGGTCGGCCGGGCGGAGATCACGTCTCCGGCCGAGGCCGCCTGAGCGGGTACCGGGAGCAGGATGAGCGAGATGACCAGGGATAAGATCACGGACAGTCTCATGGCGCCGTCCTCCCGCGCGAAGACCACGCTGGCAGCGTGGAAACCACGCTGATCGTTACCCGGCGGTAACCTTCTGTCAAGGCCCGAAATAACGCCGGTCAGGACATCCGTCCGGCAGTATGGTCGGATGGACTCAGGGTCTGTGGCCTTCCTCCGCGAGCTCCTCGCCGACACGGGCTGGATCGAGCGCACCCGCGAACTCGGCATGGCCCTGCGGGCCACCCGATCCCCCGGCGGCCTGCTGCTGGTCGGCACCCCCGGCGACGAGCCGTGGCACCTGACCGCCCACCTGGGCGACGAGGCGCGCCTGTCCGGCCTGCCGCAGCTCGCGCCCACGCTGGTGCGCTGGCAACCACCCGCCGACGCCCCGTCCCACCTGCGGATCGGGCTGGAGCGCATCGAGGCGGCACGGCGCGGCGAGACGTTGTTCGTGGTCGCGGAGCAGCAGGCGCCGGTGCCACTTCTCGAGCGGGTGGACGACGCCCGCCGGATCGGCGCGACGATCATCGCGCTGGAGAGCGGCGACCCGGAGCTGACCGGCCTCGCGCACGAGGCGCTGGCGATCCCGCAGCACGGGCTGATCACCTTCGACGGCGCGCAGCACCTGGTCAGTACCGCCGCGGGCGAGATCCCGCAGCGGCCGAGCCTACGTGACCGGCTCGCCAGGCTCCTCGACCGCGTGAGCGGACCGCAGGTGACCGACTAGCTCCCGCGTTGCGTCCTCGATCGCGCCGATCACGACCGCCTGCACGGGGTCGGGCTCCCCCGACCGGGTACGGCTGACGCGCGTCACGGCGTCCAGCCGCCGGGCCCCGACGTCCTTGATGTAGCTGACCCGCACCTCGCCCTCCGGCACGTCGAGCAGGGCCAGTTCGGGCACGATGGCGACCCCGTGCCCGGCCACGACCAGCGACAGCGTCGGGCCGAACTCGGTGATGACGTGCACCTTGCGCGGCTCGAACCCGTGGATCGCGGCCAGCCGGTCAAGCGCCTGCCCGCAGGCCTGCGAGGGCTCGCCGGCCACCCAGGGCATCCCGGTGAGCTCGCCGATCGTGCGCGGCGCCTCGGGCCAGCCGGGCGGGGCGACGATGCGGTACTCGTCGACGTAGAGGGTCCGCGTGGACAGCGACGGCTGCGACAGCGCGGGCAGGCTCATGTCCTGCTCGGTGATCAGCACGTCGACCTGGCCGAGCCTGAGCTCCTGGAGGGCGGGCGGGCCGTACACCTCGTGGATGATCGGAATGATCTTCGGATGGTGTACGGCGAGCCGCTGGATCGCCGGGACCAGGATGTGCGTGATCACGGTCGGGAAGGCGGCGATCCGCACCGGCCCGGCCAGCCGCTCGGTGAAGCGGGTGAGCTCGCGCCGGGCCTCGGCGAGCTCGTCCTCGACGCGCTCGGCGTACCCGGCCAGCACGCGACCGGCGGGCGTGAGCGACACGCGGCGCTGGGAACGGTCGATGAGCGCCAGGCCGACCTCGCGCTCCAGGTGGGCGAGCTGCTGGGAGACGGCTGAGGGGGTGAGGAAGAGCGCCTCGGCCGCACGCATGACGCCACCGCGGCGGGCCACCTCGTGCAGGACACGCAGGCGCCGAGGATCGATGTCCATGCAGGTCAGCTTACGCGCAGATTTAGATCTCGTTACTTGTGCTTTAGCTGGGGAAATCCGGAGAATGTGCGCCATGGAGCTACTCCTCGACGCCCTCGGCTGGCTGGGCGCGGCCACCCTGCTGTACGGCTACGCCATGGTCTCCTCGGGGAAGATGTCCGGGGACGGCCTGCCGTACCAGGTGATCAATCTGTTCGGATCGGTCAGCCTGATGATCAACAGCGGGTACAAGGCGGCGTGGCCGTCGGCGGCCCTGAACCTCATCTGGGCCGGGATCGGTATCGTCGCCCTCGTCAAGCTCTACCGTCTGGGAGTCGCCCGATGATCGTCGAACTGAGCCACCGCATCGTCGAAGGCATGACCACCTACCCGGGCGTGCCGGGGCCCGTGCTCGGCCTCCACCTGAGCAGGGAGGACTCCCGGGAGGTCTACGCGCCGGGCACGGAGTTCGAGATCGGCGTGATCACGCTGGCCGCCAACACCGGCACCTACCTGGACACCCCGCACCACCGCTACGCCGGCGGCGCGGACCTGGCGCGGGTCCCGATCGAGAAGCTCGCCGACCTGCCCGGGCTGGTGGTCCCCGCCGAGGGCCGCCGCGCGATCGGCCTCGACGCCTTCGACGGCCTGTTCGTCCGCGGCCGCGCCGTCCTCGTACGGACCGGCTGGGACGCGCACTTCGGCACCGACGCGTACACCAGCGGCCACCCGTTCCTGACCTCCGAGGCCGCCGAATGGCTCGCCGAGCAGGGCGCCGCGCTGGTCGGCATCGACTCGCTCAACATCGACGACACCCCGCCACGCGGCGAACGCCCCGCGCACACCGTCCTGCTCGCCGCGGGCATCCCGATCGTCGAGCACCTCACCGGCCTGTCCGCGCTGCCAGCCGGCGGCTTCCGCTTCCACGCCGCGCCGCCCATGGTGGCGGGCATGGGCACCTTCCCGGTGCGCGCCTACGCCGTCATCCCGTAAGACGGCGTCTCAGTCGTCCTCGTCCTGGTCGGCCTCGTCCCACGCCTTGTTCCTGGCGGCGGCGCGTTCCAGCGCGCCCGCGGCCTCCTCCTGGGTGGCGTAGGGACCCATCCGGTCCTTGTTGGGGCATCCCTGGTCGGGCTCCACCCTCATGTGCTTGAGGCAGAACCACCACTGGCCTTCGCTCACGTGAGCAATGATGCCCCTTTGATCCCTTCCCAAGCATGAACATCACAGGCCGAGTCCGGCCAGTTCCCCCCGCGAAGCCACGCCCAGCTTGGGGAAGGCGTTGTACAGGTGATAGCCGACCGTGCGCGGGCTCAGGAACAGCCGAGCCCCGATCTCCCGGTTGCTGAGCCCCTGGGCGGCCAGCCGTACCGCCTGGAGTTCCTGGGCGGTGAGCCGTTCCGCGAGGTCAGGCGCGTGCGTGCGCACCGCGCGGCTCTCCCCCGTCGCGCGCAGCTCGCGCCGCGCCCGCTCCGCCCACGGCGGCGCGCCCAGGCGTTCGAAGGCCTCGGCGGCGGTCCGCAGCCACGTGCGGGCCTCGCTCATCCTGCGCTCGCGCCGCAGCCGCTCGCCGTACAGGAGCCCGGCGCGCGCCCGATCGAGCGGAAAGGCCTCATGGTGTACGGCCCGCGCGTAGTCGTCCAGGTCGTCGGTGAGCAGCGCCCGGTTGCGCAGGGACACGCCCCGGGCCCAGGCCTGGCCGCTCTCGTGGGCCCACCGCTCGTAGGTCGCGGCCGGATCGGCGGCGTCGGCGGGGCGGCCGAGCCGTACCGCGGCCTCGACCATGATGGGCAGCGCGGACAACATCCCCATCGGCCGCGAGCCCGCGAGGACGGCGGCCAGCCGGTCGAAGGCCGGCTCGTAGCGGCCGAGCCCGAGGTCGAGCAGGCTGAGCGCGGCGGCGGCGTGCACCGAACCGGGGGCGAGCCCGCGCTCCAGCGCCTCGGCCGACAGCTCGCGGCAGCGTTCCTCGTCGCCCTCGATGGCGGCCAGTTCGGCGAGGACGGCCCGCAGCTCCAGCGCGGGCCGGGTCTGCCCGGTGTCGGCGGCGATGCGCAGCCCGTCCTCGGCGGTGAGCCGGGCGTCGCGGTGCGCGCCGGTGAACAACTGGCAGCGGGCCAGGATGACCTGGACGGCGGGCAGCGTGCCGAGCGCGCCGTGCTCGCGGGCGTCGCGTTCGAGCCAGGAGACCTCACCGTAGGCGCCGGCGATGTCACCGGTGATCAGGCGCATCCGGGCGAACAGCAGCCGGTCGCGCACGTCGGCGTCCTCACCCGGCGGGTCGGCGAGCAGGTCGCGCAGGGCGGCCAGGCCGTCGGCCACCTCGCCGCGCTCGACGCGGTTGGCGGCCAGGGCGGCGGTGGCCAGCGTGGCGACCGGGGCGCCGCCCTTCAGCGTGCGTGCGAAGCCGCCCATCATCTCGACGCACTCGAAGTCGTTGTTGCGCCAGGCCGCCGCGACCGCGTCGCGCAGCAGGACGACGGAGTCGTCCGGGGCCGCCGGATCGGTCTCGTGGAGCAGGATGCGGTAGGCGTCCTGGGCGTCGTCGCGGGACTCGGCGAGCACGGCGCGCAGTTTGGCGGCGTGCACCCGCTCCTCCATCCCGGTCAGCCGCAGCAGCTCGCCGGCCTTCTCGAACTGCCCGGCGTCGGTGGCCGCGCGGGCGGCGGCGATGTGGCGGCGGGCGCGTACGGCCGGGTCCGGGGTGAGCTCGGCGGCCCGTGTGTAGGCGGCGGCGACGGCCGCGTAACCGCCCCGGTCTCTGGCCCGCTCGGCGGTGGCGGCCAGCGCGGCGGCGACGTCCTCGTCGGGTTCCTGGGTGGCGGCGGCCAGATGCCAGACGCCGCGGTCGCCGTCGAGGACGTCGGCCAGCGCCCGGTGCGCGGTCATCCGCTGGGCCAGCGGCGCGCGCTGGTAGACGGCGCTCCTGATCAGCGGGTGGCCGAAGGCCAGGCGGGCGCCGGAGGAGGTGAGCAGTTCGGCGCGTTCGGCCGGTTCGAGGTCGGCGGGCCCGGCGCCGAGCAGCCCCGCGGCGGCGAGCACGGCGGCCGCCTCGCCGGTGTCGTCGGCGGCGGCCACCAGCATCAGCGTGCGGGTGGCCGCGGGGAGGGCGGCGACCCGCTCGGCGAACCCCTGCTGGATCCGGCTCTGCACCGGCACGATCCCCATGGAGTAGGGCCCGGACTGCCGCCGCGCGGCCGACAGCTCCAGCAGGGCCAGCGGGTTGCCCGCCGACTCGGCCAGCACCTCCTCGCGCTCGCGGGCCGACAGCTCGCCCGCGCGCTCGGTCAGCAGGGCCTGGGCGCTCTCGTCGGCCAGGCCGCCCAGGCGCAGTTCGTCCAGGCCCGCCGCCTGGAAGCCGGGGGCGTGCGGCTCGCGTACCGTCAGGAGCATCACCACCCCCTCGGCCTCCAGCCGCCGCGCGGCGAACAGCAACGCCGCGGCGGAGGCGTGGTCGAGCCATTGGGCGTCGTCGACGAGGCAGACCAGCGGCCCCGCCTCGGCCAGCAGCGTCAGCACGGCCAGCCCCACCAGGAACGGCTCGCCCTCCCCCGCAGGTCCGGTGCCGAGCGCGGCGGCCAGCGCCCTGGCCTGCCCGTCCGGCAGCCGGTCCAGCCGATCGGCGGTACGCCCCAGCAGCAGGCTGAGACCGGCGTAGGGCAGTTCGTGCTCCGACTCGATCCCGGCGCCCCGCAGCACCGGCAGCTCCCCGGCGCGCGCGGCGGCGGCCTCCAGGAGCGCCGTCTTGCCGATGCCCGCTTCACCCCTGATGACCAGCGCCGCGCTGGTGCCCTCCCGGGCTCCGGACAGCAGCCGCTCGATCATGGCCGTCTCGTCCGTCCGCCCGTGCAGCATGCCTCAGAGGCTACCCGCGAAGTCCCGGGCGTGATCGGCGGCCCACTCCCGGTAGGTGCGCGCGGGCCTGCCGGTCAGTTTCTCGACGGTGTCGGTGACCTGCTCGGGCGGGAAGTCGTGGAGCGCGTCGGCGACGTCGCCGTAGAGTGCGGCGATCTCCTCGCGGGTCATGTTCTCGAAGCGCAGCGGGCGCCGCAGCACCTCGCCGAGCACGCGCGCCCGCTGCCCGGAGTCGAGCGGCTCCGGGCCGGTCAGCACGTAGGTCTGCCCGGCGTGGCCCGGTTCGAGCAGTACCCGGACCCCGGCGGCGGCCAGGTCGGCCTCGTGGATCAGCGTCCGCTTCCAGCCGCCGAAGGGCCCGCGGGCCACCTCGCCCCGCGCCAGGCTGGGGGCCCAGCGCAGGTCGTTGGTGGCCAGACCGGTGATGCGGAGAAGCGTCCAGTCCGCCCCCGACTCCCTGACCAGGCGTTCCATCTCCCCATGCGCGCTGTTGATCGGGTCGGCCGCGCCGGCCATGGCCGAGGAGAAGTAGACGACGTGCCGGCCCGGCCGGGCGATCTTCGCGACCGCCTCGGCCATGGCGGGGTCGCCGAGGACGGGCCAGACGAGGAAGACCTTGTCCACGCCGTCCAGCGCGGCGTCCAGGGTCGCGGGGTCGGTCAGGTCGCCGTAGACCTCCCCCGGGCGCTTCGGGTCGCGGGTCAGCGCCCGTGCCTCGGCGCCCCGCTCACGCAGCTGGGCGACCACCTGGCCGCCGACGCTTCCGGTTCCTCCGGTCACCAGGATCATGACGCTTGCCCGATCAGCTCGTAGAGGGTCTCGACGGACTGGGCGCCGGACAGCGTGCGCGATCCGGCCTCGAACACCGGCACCCCGGTGACGGTGACCTCGGCGAGCCTGGCCCGCAGCTCGTCCTCGCCCCCGTCGTGCCAGGTCACGCCGGTCTCGGCGGCCAGTTCCCTGAGCGTCGCGAGGTCGGAGAGGTCCAGGCCGTCGGTGAAGTAGGCGCGGAACAACCGCTCGGTCATCTCCTCGCCGAGCCCCTGGGCGGAGGCGAGGGCGATCAGCCGGTGCGCCTGGAAGGTGTTGGCGAACCGGGCGCGGTCGAAGCGGTAGTCGAGGCCCTCCGCCGCGCCCAGGCGGGTCATCCGCTCGGTCGACCTGGCCGCCTCAGGGCCGAAGGCCCGCTCGTGCACCAGGGTCAGCGGCTCGACCTCCCGCACGTCGGGAGCCAGCTGGTACGGACGGAAGGCGACCTCCACCCGGGCGCCCTCGGCCCTGCGCCGCTCCAGCGCCATCCGCAGCCGGTTGAAGCCCAGGTAGGACCAGGAGCAGGCCAGGTCCAGCGTCATCGTGACCGTGGGCGGGGCGAAGTCGGCGCGGTGGTCGGCCACCCACTCCCGGTAGGTGCGCGCCGGCCGCCCGGTGATCTCCTCGACCGCGGTGGTCACGGGCTCGGGCCGCGCGGTGAGCTTCCGCATGTCCTCGAAGGTGTCGTCGATGGCCTCCGGCGGCAGCCACGTCTCGAAGTAGGCCCTGGCCTCCTCCCGCGGCATCTCCTCGAAGCGCAGCGGCCGCCCGATGACCTCGCCGATGATCTCCACCCGTTCCCGCTGCGTCTGCGCCTGCGGCCCGGTCACGTCGTACGCGGCCCCGACGTGGTCGTCGTCCAGCAGCGCCCGCACTCCCACGGCGGCCAGGTCCGCCTCGTGCACCAGCGACCTGGCCCACCCGCCGAACGGCTCCCGCACCACCCCGCCGGCCCGGATGCCCGCCGCCCAGCCCAGGTCGTTGCCGGCGAAGCCGCCGCCCCGCACGAAAGTCCACTCGACGCCCGACTCCCTGATCAGGCCCTCGATCATCCGGTGGGAGGAGTTCACCGGATCGGCCTCCTCCTCCGCCCCCGCCGAGGACAGGTAGACCACCCGGCGCACCCGCTCCGTGATCTTCTTCAGCACCTCGGCGGCCCGCTCGTCGGCCGACAGCGTCGGCCACACGAGGAACACCTTGTCCACGCCGTCGAGCGCGGCGTCCAGCGTGGCGGGGTCGGCGAGGTCGCCGTACACCTCACCGGGCCGCTTCGGATCGCGGGTCAGCGCCCGCGCCTCGACACCCTGCTCACGCAACTGGGCGACCACCTGGCCGCCGACTTTTCCGGTAGCTCCGGTAACAAGAATCATGTCTGCGACCGTACGAGCCGGGGGCCTGACGCAACATCTGTCAACCGACTGGGGCTCGGTAGACTCGTGTCCCATGACGACACTGCTCCAGCCCGGACGGATCTCGCCGATGCGTAAGGTCCCCGCCCACATCGAGCGGCCGGAGTACGTCGGCAAGAAACGCCCCAAGACCGGCGAGTCCGATGTGAAGACGCCGGAGGTCATCGCGCGCATGAGGGTCGCCGGCAAGCTGGCCGCCCAGGCGCTCGACGAGGTCGGCAAGCACGTACGGCCGGGCGTCACGACCGACGAGCTCGACCGGGTCGGCCACGAGTTCCTGCTCGATCACGGCGCCTACCCGAGCACGCTCGGCTACAAGGGCTACCCCAAGTCGCTGTGCACCTCGATCAACGAGGTCATCTGCCACGGCATCCCCGACGACACCGTGCTGCGCGACGGCGACATCGTCAACGTCGACATCACCGCGTTCATCGGCGGCGTCCACGGCGACACCGACGCCACCTACCTGGTCGGCGAGGTCGACGAGGAGTCCAGGCTGCTGGTCGAGCGCACCCGCGAGGCCATGATGCGCGCCATCAAGGCGGTCGCCCCCGGCCGCCAGCTCAACGTCGTCGGCCGCGTCATCGAGTCCTACGCCAAGCGCTTCGGCTACGGCGTCGTCCGCGACTTCACCGGACACGGCATCGGCACGAGCTTCCACTCCGGCCTGATGGTCCCCCACTACGAGGACCCCTCGCTGCGCGTGGAGCTGCGAGCCGGCATGACGTTCACGATCGAGCCGATGCTCACGCTCGGCACCATCGACTACGACATCTGGGCCGACGGCTGGACCGCGGTGACCAAGGACGGCAAGCGCACCGCGCAGTTCGAGCACACGATCCTGGTGACCGACGGCGGCAGCGAGATCCTCACCCTCGCCTAGGCACCACTCCGGTCACCGTCGTGCCCTCGCCGCGGACGCTGCTGACCGACAGGCTGCCGCCGATCTCGGCGAAGTGGGCCCGCATCCGCGTGATGCCCCGCCCCACGTTGGCCGCGTGGAATCCGTCTCCGTCGTCGCTGACCGTCATCCGCAGGCCGCTCTTGCCCGCTGTCACGGCGACGGAGACCACCCGTGCTCCGCTGTGCCGCTCGACGTTGGCAAGCGCCTCCTGAACGACCGCGAGCACCGCCCGCGCGATGGGCTGCGGGACCTCGACCGTGGGCAACGCCCAGGTCTCCACCGTGATCCCGGTGCGTTCGCCCCAGTCGCCGAGACAGCCTTCCAGCTCCTCGGCCAGGCTCCGCCCCCCGCGCATGCGCGTCTCTTCCGCCAAGTGATCTCGCCCTTCCAACAAGCGGGCAACGCACCGGACCTGACTCCGGCACCCCGAGGCCACAGCGTGCGGCCATGAGAACTGCCCGGCTCCCCCACGTGAAAGCCTACTAGGGCATCCGGCGCCGTGGGGGGTGACAAGGTTCTGTGACGCGGGAGTTAGTCGCCCTTGTCCGCCTTGTTGAGCCGCGCGAGGTAGTCGTTGTAGTCGTTGAGCGCCGTGTCACCCGCCGGGTTGCGGTCCGCGCGCCGGTCCTCCCGCCGCGCCGTGCGATCCTCGTCGCGATACCACTGGACGGCGATCGCCAGCAGAACGATCAGGGTCGGGATCTCGCCGAACCCCCACGCGATGGCGCCGCCGTTGTTCTGGTCGGCCAGCAGCGGCCCGCCCCACGTGCGCCCGAGCTGCTCGTACCAGTCGGCGGCCAGCACCGTGCCCATCATCATCAGCGCGATGCCGAAGAACGCGTGGAACGGCATGGTCACGAACAGCAACAGCAGCCGCCCCACGTACGGCAGCTTGTGCGGCGACGGGTCCACGCCGATGATCACCCAGAAGAACAGGCTGCCGCTCAGCAGGAAGTGCAGCGTCATCGCGATGTGGCCCAGGTGCTCCTCCATCGCGCCGGCGAACAGCGGGGTGAAGTAGAGCGCGTAGGTGGAGGCGATGAAGATCGCGGTGGCGATCGCCGGGTGCGCGATGACCTTCACCGCCCTGCTGTGCAGGATCGTCGTCAGCCACTCGCGCGGGCCCCGGTCGCCGCGGCGGGCGGCGGGCTTGAGCGCGCGCAGCGCCAGCGTCACCGGGGCGCCCAGCACCAGGAAGATCGGGACGATCATGGACAGCGTCATGTGCTCGACCATGTGCACGCTGAACATGACCTTGGCGTAGCGGGCCACGCCGCTCTGGGTGGCGATCACCAGGATGGCCACGCCGATGAACCAGGACGCCGTGCGGCCCCAGGGCCACTTGTCGCCGCGCTTCAGCAGGCGGTAGACGGCGGCGCCGTACAGGATGGCGAGGGCGGCGGCGATGGCGGCGAAGAACAGATCGAACCACCACATCGACGCCAGCGTCTGCAGCGTCATCGGCGGCGGCATCGCGAAGCCCAGCAGCTCGAACGCGCGGTCGGCGGGCAGGCTCACCACCGGCGGCGGGGTGCGGGAGAGCGCCACGGCGAGACCGACGGTGGCGAACATCAGCAGCGCCTCGCCGGCCGCCAGCCGGGTGAACGCCCTCGGCTGACCGGCTTCGAGGCTGACCAGGGTGCGCTGGCGGTGATACCAGCCGATGTAGCCGAGCAGCACGAAGCCCACGGTCTTGGCCACGATCAGCACGCCGTAGCTGGAGGTCCACAGGTCGGAGACGGCGGTCAGCCGCGCGACGACGCTGAGCAGCCCCGACAGGCCGACGACCACGTAGAACCAGAGCGCGGCGCGGGAGAAGCGGGCCGCCGTCTGCTCCAGTTGCGGCGCCTTGCGCACCGCGTGGACCACGAGCACGACCAGCCCGCCGACCCACAGCGCGAGGCCGGTCAGGTGCAGCGACAGCCCGGCCGTGGCCAGGTCGTGGTTGGGCGAGGAGGAGGCGTGCCCCGTCAGCGCCGGGGGAAGCAGCGCGACCAGACTGAGCACGAGCAGCCCCGCTGCCGCCCCGGCCGTGATGGCGCCCCGCGAGAACAGCGCGATGGCCACCCCGAACAGGATCACCAGCGTCAGCGCGATGCCGTTGCCGACCTGGGTGGCGTAGCTCGGGATGTAGTTCTTGAGAACGACGTTCGCCACCGAGTCGGTGTAGAGGTCGGACAGCTGGAAGAGCATCAGCAGGAACGCGAAGCCCGACCACGACAGCGCCGTCCACGAGGCGGCCTTGACGTAGCCGAGCGCGCTCTTGCCGAGCATCCCCTTGTCGCTGGGCAGCAGCAGCGCCGCCACGAGCAGCAACCCGACGGTCGCCACGGCCGCCGCGTCCATGCCGAGCTTCGACAGCGGCAGCCCCCAGCGCGTCAGCGCCCCCGCCACCGGAATGCCGGGAATGACCCGGGGGAAGGCCGCGCCACCGGCGATCAGCGCGATGACCAGCCCGGCGACGGCTGCGGCCACGGTCCCGAGCGCCACCCGGGCGGTTTTGCTCACGGCTTCTTTCTCCGCATGCTCAGCAGGAACCCGATGCCGATGCCCGCCAGGGCGCCGACCACGATGATCAACCAGATCGGAAACCCGGCCGGCTGGTCCTGCTCGGCGCTGGCCGGAGTCTGGTCCGGCGTCTGCACCTGCTCGGACGGCGACTGCGCCGGCGCCGCGGCGCTCGTGCTCTCCGACGGCGTGGCCGAGGTCTCGGGCTTGGGCGCGCCCTTCACCGTGAACGGGATCTCACCCTCGATCGGGTGCCCGTCGGAGGAGACCACCCGGTAGGCGATCGTGTACTTCCCGTCCCGCAGCGCGCCCGTGAGCGCCTGCGTCACCACCTTGCCGTCGAGCGCCGGCTTGCCCTCGTGGAACTCGCCGCCGTCACCCCTCACGATGACGAACGGCATGCGCACCTTGGCGGTGAACTCCAGCTTCACCTGGTCCACGGACTTGACCGTGCTGCCCTTGGCCGGGTCGCTGGTCCGCAGCGCGTCGTGCGCCAGAGCGGGGGAAGCGGTGCCGAGGAGGATCAGGGCGGCGAGAAGCGCGGCGAGCGCCGCGAGCGGGGATCTGTTCATGGCACCCCCAAGGCTACCCACGACGCCGCCCGGTCCCGCCGCCGCGCCGGGCTACAACCCGGCCGACGCCAGCGCCCGCTGGTACGCCCCGACCGCCCCCTCCGTGTCACCGAGCTGCTCCAGCCCTTCCGCGGCGGCGAACCAGATGCCGGCCGTGACCCGGGAGTCGGGCAGCGGGCTCAGCCAGGCCCGGACGGCGTCGACCTCGGCGGAGGCCTCGCTCGTGCGGTCGAGGGCGGTGTAGGCGCGGCTGAGCAGCAGGTGCGCCTCCGCCTCCGCCCGTCGCGCGGTCGTCGGGAACAGGTCGCGCCCCTCGGCCGCGTGCTGGGCGGCGGCCTCCGGCAGACCCGCGATGATCTCGGCACGGGCGAGCTCCATCAGGGCGTGCCCGCGGTCGAAGGTGCCGGCCGAGGTCTCGGCGTGCTCCTGGATCGAGCGCTGCACCAGCGCGCGGACCTCCGCGACCGCCTGCGGCCGGACCTTGAGCGTCAGCGACGCCAGGGCCAGGCGCATGCGGGCGAGGTTACGCGGCTGGCCGTACTCGGACTGCATGCCGAGCGCGCGCTCGGCCAGCGACAGCGCCTCCTCGCCGTGGCCCAGGCTCTCGGCGACCACGGCGCCGTTCCAGCAGGCGGCGACCGTGGAGCGGGGAGTCCCCAGCGCGTCGGCGGCGTTCAGCAGCTCGGCCGCGTACTGGCGGGCGCGCAGGAGGTCGCCGCGGTAGAGGTAGACGGCCAGCAGGTTCGCGCCGAGCTCGACCAGGGTGTCCGACCAGACCGGGCGGTTGACCCCGCCCAGGATGGCCTCGCCCACCTCGACGGCCTCGGTCAGGCGGTCACTGGAGCGGTACACGCGCACCAGCGCGCTGGCCACCTCGATCTGCCGCTCGGCGGCGAGCTCCTCCTGGGCCAGCCGGCGCAGGAGCGTGATCGCCCCGTCGAGGTCACCGCACGCCTCCGTAGCGTGTGCGAGCCCGAATTGCACGTCTTGACGCAGGGACGTGAGCCCTGTCAGGTTGTTGTCCGCCATCAGCTCGGCGAAGCGGTTCCTGGCCTCGGAGACCTCACCGTTCTCCAGCGCCAGTCTCGCGTAGCCGAGCGCCAGCTCGATGTCCTCCATCTGCTCGGCGGTCACGCCGTTGAGGAGATAGGACAGCGAGCAGTCCAGCTTCTGGGCGAGAAGCTCGAGAACAGCCGGAGTGGGAGTACGCTTGCCGCTCTCGATCAGGGAGACGTAACTGTCCGACAACTCGGGGTGCGCTAGCTGGGCCTGTGAGAGGCCACGCTGTCGTCGCACGGTCTTAATTCGCAGACCGACCAGGTCAGATGTGGTCACTGCTGCCGCTCCCTGAAATGATATGTCCGAGCATCACACACAGGCGAGGGAGAACCCCCCATGCGCACGCGTCTTGCCATGTCCGCAGTAGCTGCCGTGATCGCAACCATTGTGGTTGTTGCAGGCAATGCTACGGCCGCAACTGCGGGAACGCCATCGACGGCGGTCATATCTTCTGCGTTCGACACTCCTACTTGCTGTTAGACCGACAGGCACCACTCCGCGTCTACCGCACCGCACGCGGTACCTCGCGAGTGGGGGCGCACGCTTCACTCCCCGGAGCGTGCGCCCCCACTCGCACGCGGATGGAACCACCGTAGGCCGCCGGTCTATATTTTCCCTACATTTCGGGCGCTCACGGCTCGGGATGCCCTGGGGTCAAGGAGCGCGCAGGGCCAGATAGAAGTCGACGCGGTCCGGCATCGTGGACAGGTCGCGGCCGGTCAGGTCCTCGATGCGCTTGATGCGGTAACGGACCGTGTTCACGTGCACGTGCAGATGCTCGGCGCACAGCTGCCACGATCCCGCCGTGTCGAGGAAGATCCCCAGGGTGCGGATCAGGTCGGACTGGTGCCGGCGGTCGTAGTCGCGCAATGGCCCCAGCAGGCTCGCGGCGAACGAGCGGCTGATGTCGGCCGGCACGGTGGCCAGCAGCAGTCCGTGCGTGTAGATCTCGGCGCTGGTGACCACGCCGCCGCCGCGGGTCTCGGCCAGCCGGCGGGCGTGGCCGGACTCCGTAACCCCGCCGCGCAGCCCCGCCGCCCCGGACAAGGCGCTGCTGAGCCCGGCGCACACGCCGGTGCCCGGCAGCGACGACAGCACGTCCATGCCCGCGCGCAGCCGGTCGGCCAGGTCGCTGACGGACCTCCCGCGCAGGGGCACGACGGCGATCGCGCCGTCCGCGCCGTCCGCGCCTGCCGCCGCCACGACCTCGCGCCCCAGCAGCTCCTCGATCACCTGGCCGCCGAGCGTCACGGGGCCGGGGTCGCGTCCCTGCCCGCCGGTCGCGGTGGCGTTCACGATGGTGTACGGCTCCGCAGCGTCGATCCCGCAGGTACGCAGCCCGGCGTTGAGCTCGGCGGCGTCGCTCTCGGCCAGGGCGGCGGCGATCAGCTGCCCGGCCAGCCGGCGCTCAACCCGGCGGCCCGCGTCCATGCGGATCCGTTCCAGCGCGACGCAGGCGGCCAGTTCGTAGCCGAGGTCGGCCCGGTCGAGCAGGTCGCCGTCGCAGGCGAGGGCCCATCCGGCGGCGCGATGGCCGCGGCCGACGGCGAAGACGGTGTGCCCGCCGGTCACGAACGGCAACCGGGACGCGGCCAGGTAGGCGCGCGCCAGCCGTACCGGATCGTCGAGGGTGCCGGCGATCAGCTCGCCGGAGGCGGAGACGACCGCGCCCGTGACGCCGAGTTCCGCGGCCGTGAGGGCGACGAGCTCGGGCAGGTCGGCGCCCTCGGCGACGGCCGCGACGATGCGGCGATGGCGGCCGAGCTCCTCGCGCACGTCACCCGACAGGCGCGGCACGACGATCTCGCTGAGCGTACGGAAGGAGACTTCGGTGGGAACCTCGATGAGCGGAAGTCCGGCGGCGGTGCAGGCGGCGACGAGGTCGTCGGGGACATGGCCGAGCCAGGCCTGCCCGGCGCCGAGCGCGGCCACGCCCGCCTCGCGCAGCGCGGCGACGAAGCGCGGCGAGTCGCCGGGGCCCTGGCGCCACAGCATGCCGGTGAGGACCAACTCGCCGCCGGACAGGTAACGGCCGGGCTCGGGCAGGTCGGTGATGTGCACGGTGCCGAACTCGGCGGACGGGTCGCCCGTGAGCAGGTTCAGGCGCAGCTCCGAGATCTCCAGCAAATCACTGATGCGCACTTGGAGGAATATACAAGTGTGCCCGCCAACCGCTGACCGTGATTTCACCTGTCGCGCATAGGACGCCCGCGCCGGCCGGTGCTGTACTCGGAAGATGACGGAGACGGTCGGCACGGCGCGGCAGGGCGTCGGTGAGAGCGCGCAGCGGCCCGACGCGACGCTGAAGGTGACGGGCGAGTTCGCGTACGCGTCCGATCTGTGGCTGGACGGCATGGTCTGGGGCGTGACGCTGCGCAGCCCGCACGCCTCGGCCTGGATCAGGTCGATCGACGTGGGCCCGGCGCTGCGGATGGCGGGCGTGCACGCGGTGCTGACGCACGAGGACGTGCCGGGCGAGAAGTTCTACGGCCTGGAGCACCACGACCAGCCGGTGCTCGCCATCGACCAGGTGCGCTACCAGGGCGAACCGGTGGCACTGGTGGCGGCCGACCATCCGGAGACGGCCCGGCGCGCGGCGGCGGCGATCTCCGTCGAGTACGAGCCGCGCCCCGCGGTCACCGACCCGAGGGCGGCGGCCGGCGATCCGAGCCAGCCGCACGTGCAGCCGGGCGGCAACATCCTGCGCAGGCAGCCCGTCACGGTCGGGGACACGTTCGAGGCCGACGTGGTGGTGAGCGGCGAGTACGAGGTCGGCATGCAGGACCAGGCCTTCCTCGGCCCGGAGTCCGGGCTGGCGGTGCCCGACGGCGAGGGCGGCGTGGACCTCTACATCGCCACCCAGTGGCTGCACGTCGACCGCGACCAGCTCGCCCCCTGCCTGGGTCTGCCGCCGGAGCGGGTACGGCTCACGCTGTCGGGCGTCGGCGGCGCGTTCGGCGCCAGGGAGGACCTGTCGATGCAGGTCCACGCCAGCATGCTCGCGCTGCACCTGAACCGGCCGGTCAAGATGTCCTATGGGCGCGAGGAGTCGTTCTTCGGCCACGTGCACCGCCACCCGGCGTGGATGCGCTACGAGCACGGCGCCACCCGCGACGGCAGGCTCGTCTACGTCAAGGCCGAGATCCTCCTGGACGGCGGCGCCTACTGCTCCTCCTCTCCCGCCGTCGTCGGCAACGCGGCCTCGCTGGGCGTCGGCCCGTACGAGGTGCCGAACGTGCGGGTGGTCGCCACCGGCGTCTACACCAACAACCCGCCCTGCGGGGCGATGCGCGGCTTCGGCGCCGTGCAGGCGTGCTACGCCTACGAGTCGCAGATGGACAAACTCGCCGCCGCCTGCGGCCTGTCGCCGGTCGAGATCCGCGTCCGCAACGCCGTCTCGCAGGGCTCGCGGCTCATCACCGGCCAGCTCATCGACGCGCCCGCCCCGCTGGCGGACATGCTGCGCACGCTGGAGTCGATGCCGCTGCCCGCCGCCGCGGACGACCGCGCCGACCTGCGCGACCTGCCGGGCGGCGTCTCACAGACCACCCACGGCGAGTCGGTACGGCGGGGCGTCGGCTACGGCGTAGGCATCAAGAACATCTGCTTCTCCGAAGGCTTCGACGACTACTCCACGGCCAGGGTCCGCGCCGAACTGGTCAACGGCGAGCCGCACGTCACCGTGCACACCGCCGCCGCCGAGGTCGGTCAGGGGCTGGTGACCGTACAGGCGCAGATCGCCAGGACCGAGCTCGGCGTCGACGACGTCACCGTGGCCACGGCGGACACGGCGGTCGGCTCGGCGGGGTCGTCGTCGGCCTCCCGGCAGTCCTACGTTACCGGCGGCGCGGTGAAGGCGGCGTGCGAGGCGGTGCGGGCGCGGTTCCAGGGGCTGGAGGCGCGGGCGGCGCTGGAGAAGTTCGGGCCGATCGAGGAGACGCGGGAGTTCCGGCACCGGCCGACGTACCCGCTGCACCCGGTGACCGGGCAGGGCGACTCGCACACCCAGCTCGCCCTGTGCGTGCACCGGGCGGTCGTGGACGTGGACGTCGAGCTCGGGCTGGTCAAGGTGGTGGAGCTGGCGGCGGTGCAGGACGTCGGGCGCATACTCAACCCGCTCGCGCTGGAGGGGCAGATCCACGGCGGCACCGCGCAGGGGCTCGGGCTGGCGCTGATGGAGGAGATCCAGGTCAGGGACGGGCGCGTGGTGAACCCGTCGTTCACCGACTACCTGATCCCGACCATCCTCGACATGCCGCCGATGCGGCTGGAGATCCTGGAGAACGCCGACCCGGCCGCGCCGTACGGGCTGAGAGGGGCCGGTGAGCCGCCGACGCTGTCCTCGACGCCCGCGATCGCGGCGGCGGTGCGCGACGCGACCGGCCTGGCGCTTGCCCGGGTGCCGATCCGGCCCGAGGAGATAGCCCTCCTATAGGTTGTCCGGATGAGCAACATCGAGGCTGAGGCGAGAGAAGAATTCGCCAGATTCGACACCGACGGCGATGGCGTCATCACCGTCGAGGAGATCCGGAAGGTCAACGAGGCACTGGGGACGCACGGCCTCGACCGCACCGAGATCGAGCTGTTCATCAGGTCGGCGGACAAGAACGGGGACGGGCACATCGGACTGGAGGAGTTCGTCGCCATGGTCGGCGGCGGACGGCACGAGAAGGCATGACCGGCTCCCCCGCCGGGTAGGCAACCGGCAATCCCCCTTGATCGCTAGGGGGGGACCGCTGTGCTCGACCGCTTCTTCGAGCTGTCCGGGCGGGGGACGACCGTCGGCCGTGAGGTACGCGGTGGCATCACCACGTTCATGGCCATGGCCTACATCATCCTGCTCAACCCGATCATCCTGGGCGGCGCCAAGGACGTCACCGGCGCGCAGCTCACCATCGCCCAGCTCACCACCTCCACGGCGCTGGCCGCCGCCATCTGCACGCTGCTCATGGCCGTGGCGGGCAACGCGCCGTTCGGGCTGGCGGCCGGGCTCGGGCTGAACGCGGTGGTGGCCTACCAGGCGGCGCCGTTCATGACCTGGGCGCAGGCGATGGGGCTGGTGGTGCTCGAAGGCGTCGTGATCATCATCCTGGCCGTGACCGGGCTGCGCACACTGATCATGAACGCGATCCCGCTGGCGCTCAAGCACGCGATCAGCGTCGGCATCGGCATGTTCATCGCCCTGATCGGCCTCGTGGACGCCGGATTCGTCGGACGCGGCACCGGGACGCCCGTACAGCTCGGCGCGACGGGCCATCTGACCGGCTGGCCCGTGGCCGTGTTCTGTTTCGGGCTGCTGCTCATGATCATCCTGTACGTCAGGAAGACGCCGGGCGCCATCCTCATCAGCATCGTCGTCACCACGATCGTGGCCGTGATCGTGAACTCGCTGGCCGTCGTCGACCCCAAGACCTGGGGCATCGTGGTGCCCCGGCTGCCCGAGTCGCTCGTCGCGGCGCCCGACTTCGGGCTGGTCGGGCAGGTGGACGTGTTCGGCGGCTTCGCGCGGGCGGGCGTGGTCACCGCGACCGTGGTGCTGTTCACGCTGGTGCTGTCCGGGTTCTTCGACGCGATGGGCACGATCATCGGGGTCAGCGACGAGGCGGGCCTGGTCGACGCCCAGGGCCGGGTGCCCCGGCTCGGCGCCATCCTCACCGTGGACGGCGTCGCCGGCGTCGTGGGCGGCTCCATGAGCGCCTCGGCCAACACCGTCTTCGTGGAGTCGGCGGCCGGGGTCGGGGAAGGGGCGCGTACCGGTCTGGCGAGCGTCGCGACCGGGGCGTTGCTGGGGCTGACGCTGCTGTTCACGCCGCTGGCCGCCGTGGTGCCGCCCGCCGCGGCCACGCCCGCGCTCGTGCTGGTCGGGGCGCTGATGATGACGCAGTCGCGCAAGGTTCCCTGGGAGGACCTGGACCTGGCCATCCCGGCGTTCCTGACGATCGCGCTGATGCCGTTCACGTACTCGATCACCAACGGCGTCGGCGCCGGGGTGATCTCCTACACGCTGATCAAGGCGGCCCGCGGCAGGTTCTCCGAGATCCCCTGGCTGCTCTGGGTGGTCTCGGTGATCTTCGTGGCGTACTTCGGGATCACCGCGCTGGAGGGGCTGTTCGGCTGACGGCCAGAGCCGCGTGGACCGCGTGCCGTTCCACCCGGACCTACTCCTCCCAACGCGGGTTCTTCAGTACGGCGGCCAGGGCCGCCGCCCGCTCGGCCAGCTCCTCGGCCTCCTCCAGGCGGCCCAGCTCGCGCAGGGCACGCGTGCGGCCGACCATGTGGCGCAGCTCGCCGATGCGGTTGGACACGCTGCCGATCAGGGCGGCGGCGCGGTCGAAGCGGCTCAGCGACCGCTCGGGCCGGCCCAGAGCCAGGCAGGTCTCGCCCATGATCAGGTGGGCCAGGCCCTCCTGTAGGGCGTCGCCATCGCTCACGGCGCCGGCCATGACCTCGGCCAGGGGTTCCGCCGCCTCCTCCGGCCGGCCCAGCCCCAGCAGGGCGCTGCCGATCATGAGCTGGGCGTAGCGGATGCCGACCCGGATGCCGAGATCCCGCGCGATCACGAGCTGCGCCCGCGCGAAGGCCAGGGTCTGGCCATGGCGTTCGGAGATCAGGTTCAGGTTGGCGAGGTTGCCCAGGGCGCGCAGCTCGCCGAAGCGGTCGCCGAGCCGCCTGGCCAGTTCGAGCGCGGCCTCGTGGTGTCCGGCCGACTCGCCCAGCCGGTCGGCCATCCACAGGGCCTCCGCCACGTGGGCGTGGGCCTGCTGGGCGAGTGCCGGCTCGTCCAGCCGCCGGGTCACGGCCAGCGCCAGCTCGTTGCACTCCAGCATGTCGATGGTGTGGTAGGCCATGCTCTGGAACCACATGAAGGAGAAGGTCAGCGCGACGCCCAGCCTGGCGATCTCCTCGTCCTGGCCGGACATCGCCTGCTTCGCCGCGGAGACGAGGTTGGCCGACTCGGCCGTCAGCCAATCCTGGCCCTGCCGCGGGGTGTCCAGGGCCGCGGGCTCGGCCGCCACGGGCGGGATGACAGGCTGAAGGCGATGCGGGTCCACCAGAACGCTGGCGTGCCGGGCGGACGCCACGCAGAACGCCAGAGCCCTGGCCACCGCGGCCTGGGCGCCCTCGGGCCGGAGCTCCGCGGCGAACAGGCGGACCAGATCGTGCAGATGGAAACGGTCGGCACGGCCGCGTTCGACCAGATGGGCGTCGGCCAGGCGGCACAGGGCCGCGGCCGCCTCGGCCGTGCCCGAGCCCAGCAGCGCGGCGGAGAACGCGACCGTGATCTCGGGGAAGTGGAGCTCGCCGAGCAGGGACAGCAGGCGGGCGGCGGCCCTGTCGCGGGGATGCGGGCTGTCGTGCAGCGCGCGCCAGCTCGACGTGAGCGCGGAGCGGACCGCGAAGTCGCCGATCTGCAGCTCGTGCAGGCGGCGGCGCTCGTCGCCGAGCCGCGTCACCAGGTCGGCGACGCTCCAGCCCGGATGGTCGGCCAGGCGCGCGCCGGAAATGCGCAGGGCCAGCGGCAGCCCGTCGCACAGGCGCGCCAGCCGTTCCGCCTGGGCCGGGTCGGCCGCCACCCTGTCGGCGCCCGCCAGTGTGGCGAGCATCGCGGTGGCCTCGGCGGGCAGCAGCCCCTCCAGCCGGACCTGCGCGCAGTCGTCGCCCGCGGCCAGTGTCTCCCTGCTGGTGACGATGAGGGCCGCGCCCAGCGGTGCTGACAGGAGCGGCCGCACGTGACCGAGACCGGCGGCGTCGTCGAGGACCACCAGGACGCGCCTGCCGCCCATCCTGCTGCGCCACTCGGCCGCCGCCTCGTCCTGATCCACCGGTACGGCACTGCCCGGCACACCCAGGGCCCGCAGGAACCGGCCGAGCACCTCCAGCGGAGTCAGCGGTGGCACGCCGGGCGTCCTGCCGTGCAGGTTCACGAACAGCTGGCCGTCGGGGAAGCGGTCCTTGACGGCGTGGGCCAGCTTCAGCGCCAGGGCGGACTTGCCGATGCCGGGCGGCCCGGAGATCGCCACCAGCGGATGCCCCTGCTCGGCGAGCAGCGTCGTCAGCCTGGCCAGCTCCCCGGCCCGGCCCACGAACCCGATGAGCGCACGGGGAAGCTGCCGCGGCACCGGATCCCGGCCGGCCCGCGGCTCCGCGCTCCCGGGAACGATCTCCCCACTGCCCCGCGCCGGCACGCGCTCCTCGGCGTCCGGTGCCGTCACGCGCTCCCCGCTGCCCCGCACCGACACGGGCTCCTCGGTGTCCGGCGCCTTCACGAGCCCGCTCCGGTCCGGTGGTTCCCCGGGCGGGTTCTCGCCCGCGATCCCGGGGACGGGGTCGCCGCGGAGGATCAGCTCGTGGCAGTGGCGCAGACCCTTGCCCGGGTCCACTCCCAGCTCGTCCGCCAGGACGCGGCAGCCGTCGGCGAAGACCTCCAGCGCCTCCGCCGAACGTCCGCAGTGGTAGAGGGCGAGCATGAGCAGTTCGCGCAGCCGTTCGCGCAACGGGTGGTGGGCCAGCAGGCCGTCGAGGGAGTCGACCGCGGCGTCCGCGCGGCCCGTCTTCAGCAGGACGCCGGCCCGCAGCTCGGCAGCCGACAGCCCCAACTCCTGCAGACGGTGCCGCTCCGCCCCGGCGAACGGGCCCGGCACGCCGCCGCACAGCGGGTCGCCCCTGACCAGCCCCAGCGCGCGGTCCAGAGCCGACAGCGCGGCCGGGTGCTCGTCGTGCCGCCCGAACCGCCTGGCCTCCTCGACGAGAGCGGTGAACTCGCGGGCGTCCACGAGGCGCGGATCCAGCCGCAGCTGATAGCCGCCCGCGCCGCCCACCAGCACGCTCGGCGGCTCCCGCCGTCCGCGCACCGGCTCCATCACCGCGCGCAGGCCGGCCACGTAGGTGTAGACGCTCTGCCCCGCCGAGCGCGGAGCCCGTGCGCCCCACAGCCCCTCGATCAGCGCCGTCATCGTGACCGGGTGGGGCGCGTGCGCGGCCAGCATCGCCAGGACCGCCTGCCGGCGGGGCGGCCCCGCGACGAACGCCCCCGCCGTCGTGCGCACACCCACCGGGCCGAGCAACAGAATCCGCACCTGACAACCCTCCGAAGGCCAGACTCAACCAGGAGCCTAGCCACCGCCCCCGACAGTCCGGCGCGGCTCAGAGGTCGGCGGAGTTGCAGGCGGTGCCGTTGTTGTCCTTGTCCACGTACCAGGTGTATTCGGTGTGCCGGCCCTTGGTGTAGGGGCCGAGACCCGCGGCCACCGCCTCCTTGCAGGACGGGTGGCGCTTGTCCTTGGCGGGCAGCAGGGAGCCGCCGGTCGGGTTGGCCCCGACCGGGGTGTTGGCGGCCGGCGTGGTCGCGTTCGGGTTGCCGGTGCCCGGGGGCGTGGTCGCGTTCGGTGCGCCGGTGCCGGTGTTGGGCGCCCCGGTGTTCGGCGCCCCGGTGTTGGGCGCGCCGGTGTTCGGCGTCCCCGTGTCCGGCAACCCTGTGGTCGGGGCTCCGGTGCCGGGGAGGCCGGTCTCCGGGGCGCCGGTAGGGGCGCCCGTGCCGCCCGCGCCCAGGCGGGCGGCGAGGGCTTCGGCCTCGGCCTTCGGCAACGGGCCGATGCTCACGCTGTCGCCGTCCATCGCCTGCAGGACGGACGGCGCGGCCACGACGACGTTCGGCGGCGTCAGCACCACGGCCAGCGGGCGCTGGTCGCCGGCGAGCTCCTGGATGATCGTGGCCACCCGCGTCTTGAAGGCGGGCGCCATCGCGATGCGGACCGAGTACGTGCCGTCGTCCTCGGCCACGGTCTCGATCTGCTGCACGGCGTTGACCGTGACGCCCTTGCCGATCAGGTAGCAGGTGGTCTTCAGCTCGTCCAGGACCGCCTCCTCACCGGGGCAGGGCGCTTCCTTCGACTCGCGCACGGGCGCGAAGTGGATGGGGGTGGCGAGCTGCAGCGGCGGCACCGCGCCCAGCAGCGGGGCGTCGGGGCTCCTGGTCATGAGGACGGCCACCGCCCCCAGCACCCCGGCGATCACGATCACCAGGACGAGCGAGACGATCAGGACGATCGTGGTGAGCTTGCTGGCCTGCGGCTGTTCAGGCCGCGGCGTGTCGGAGACCGGTGGATTCTCCATCGACATGGACGACGACCCCATCCTGGCGTTCGCGGGCTGCCGGTGAGCTTATCGAGGACAAGCCGGACCGGGGTAATCAGCCGGAATTTCTCCACTTTCCACCATGGTGTGAGGAAGAATGGAAGAACAATTACAGATTGTCGATAGTTCTGTTTGACTGGCGAGCCGAGAGTGGTCTCATGAAGGTCGGAGTACCCCGCGAGATCAAGAACAACGAGTTCCGCGTGGCTCTCACCCCCGCG
Organism: Nonomuraea sp. NPDC059007; assembly: GCF_042740555.1. Lineage (NCBI taxonomy): Bacteria > Bacillati > Actinomycetota > Actinomycetes > Streptosporangiales > Streptosporangiaceae > Nonomuraea > Nonomuraea sp. NPDC059007. The sequence goes on from NZ_JBHYJD010000005.1 coordinate 328,784, forward strand.
GGCGTCCACGAGTTCGTACGGCACGGCCACCAGGTCCTCGTCGAGCGGGACGCGGGCACGGGCTCGGCGATCCCCGACGCCGACTTCGCCGCCGCGGGCGCGCTCATCCTGGACGGCGCGGACGCCGTCTGGGCCGAGGCGGACCTGGTCATGAAGGTCAAGGAGCCGGTGGCCGAGGAGTATCACCGGATGCGCAAGGGCCAGGTGCTGTTCACGTACCTGCACCTGGCGGCTTCCGAGCCGTGCACCCGCGCGATGCTGGAGTCGGGCGTGACCGGCGTCGCGTACGAGACCGTGCAGACGGCGAACGGCGCGCTGCCGCTGCTGGCCCCGATGTCCGAGGTGGCCGGACGGCTCGCGCCCCAGGTCGGCGCCTACCATCTGATGCGTTCCGAGGGCGGCAGAGGCGTGCTCATGGGCGGCGTGCCCGGCGTGCGGGCGGCGAACGTCGTGGTGATCGGCGCCGGCGTCTCCGGGATGAACGCGGCCGCCATCGCGCTCGGCATGCAGGCCGAGGTGCTGCTGCTGGACCGCAACATCGACAAGCTGCGCCAGGCCGACGCCATCTACCAGGGCCACTGCCAGACGGTCGCCTCGAACACACTGGAGGTCGAGCTCGCGGTGCTGGAGGCCGACCTGGTCATCGGGGCGGTCCTGGTGCCGGGGGCAAGGGCGCCGAAGCTGGTCTCCAACGACCTCGTACGCAGGATGAAACCCGGCTCGGTGCTGGTGGACATCTCCATCGACCAGGGCGGCTGCTTCGAGGACTCGCGCCCGACCACCCACGCCGACCCCACCTACCGGGTCCACGACTCGATCTTCTACTGCGTGGCCAACATGCCCGGCGCGGTGCCGCACACCTCCACGTACGCGCTGACGAACGTGACCCTCCCCTATGCCCTGGCCATCGCCGACCTGGGCTGGGCGCGGGCGCTACGCGAGGACCCCGCGCTGGCGCACGGCCTCAGCACACACGAAGGGCACCTCACCAGCCGGCCCGTGGCCGAGGCGCACGGGCTGGAGTGGGTGCCCATCGAGGACGTGCTCGGCTAGCCCTACTGGTTCGACGACGACGGCGTCGGGGCCGGGCTGCCGCTCGGCTGCCCCTGCTGCTGCGGCTCGGGCGGCAGCGGCTGCTGATCGGCGGTCGTCGTGATCGCCTGGTTGCCGCCGCAGGTCGCGCCCGGCTCGGGGGTGTCCTTGCCGTTCTGGTACTTCTTGATGAACGCGGGCAGCTTCTCGTCGGCCGCCTTCTCCAGCTTCAGCTGGTGTCCCCAGGAGGAGGCCACGATCGGCGCGGGCAGGTTCGGGAACGGGCTGACGAGCATGTACTCGAGGCTGCCCGTCTCACTGGCGACCTTCTTCAGCGCGTCGATCTCGGCCTTGGGAAGATCGGGCCGGTAGGTGATCCAGATCGCGCCGTGCTCCAGCGAGTGCACCGCGTGCTCGGGATGGATGGGCTTGTCGTAGATGTCGCACTGCTGCCAGTAGTTGTTGTGCTCGCCGCCCACCGGCGGGGTCTCCTTGTAGGTGACCGCGTTCCACACGTGCTGTCCGGCGTCGTACTTGACACTGGTGACGGCGTCGAGCGAACTGGCCCTCGACTGGTTGATCAGGTAGAAGCCGACCACGCCGACGAGCAGCACGATGACCGCGCCACCCGCTCCCCACATGAGGAACGCGGTGCGGCGCTCCTTACGCCTCTGCGCGGCCCGCATCTTGTCCAGATGCTCGCGCCGCGCCTGCGCTTTCTCCTTCGTCATCGCGATTTTCCTCCATCGGCATGCCAACTGCGGGTCACCCTATGCCCTCCGGGCGTATATGGAGAATAAGAAGCTTAACGACGAGCTCACGCCGGCCCTGGGTACGCTGGGAGCGACATGAACAAGCTCATCGCCGTCGGCGCGGTCGCTCTCGCGGCCATCGCCGCTTTCCTGCTGTTCGGCCGGGGAGGCACGCCGTCCGAGACCTCCGCGGAGGCCGGGTTCGCCCGCGACATGGCCACCCATCACGCCCAGGCCGTGGACATGTCGTTCACGATCAGGGACAAGGGCCCCGCCCCCGAGGTCAGAAACCTCGCCTTCGACATCATCAACACTCAGGCGAACCAGCGCGGCATGTTCCTCGGCTGGCTGCAGCAGTGGGATCTCGGCCAGTCGACCGATCTGCGGCCGATGACGTGGATGAGCGGGCACGGGCACGGCGGGCAGCCGCTCAAGGCGGGCGTGATGCCCGGCATGGCCACGCGCGAGGAGCTGGACAAGCTCAAGGGCCTGCAGGGCAAAGCGGCCGAGGTGCTGTTCCTGCAGCTGATGATCCGCCACCACGAGGGCGGCGTGCAGATGGCCAGAGGGCTGCTGCCGCTGTCGGAGCGTGAGGAGGTGACCAGCATGGCGCAGAAGATCATCGACGGCCAGAACGGCGAGATCAAGCTGATGACCGACATGCTCGGGCACCGCGGGGCGCAGCCGCTGCCGTCCATCTTGTGACCTACGACGCGGCGGTGGTCGGCTCCGGTCCCAACGGGCTCGTGGCCGCGATCACGCTGGCCGCCGCGGGACGCCGGGTGCTGCTGCTGGAGGCGGCCGGCCGGTTCGGGGGCGCGCTGCGCTCGGCCGAGCTGACGTTGCCCGGCCGCGTCCACGACGTGGGCGCCACCGTGCTGGCCATGGCGCTGGTCTCGCCCGCCTTCCGGGCGCTCGGGCTGACGACGATCGCGCCGTTCGCGCAGCCCGAGGTCGCCGTGGCCCATCCGCTGGACGACCGGCCCGCCGCGCTGGTCCATCGCGACGCCGGCCGTACCGCGGAGGGCTTGGGGCGGGACGGGGCGGCGTGGCGCGCGTCGGTCGGGGCGGCGGCCCGCGCGGGCGCGCCGCTCGTGGAGACGCTGCTGTCGCCGCTCTCGCCGCCCAGGGCTCCGCTGGCGGCGGCGCGGTTCGGGCTGCTCGGGGCGCTGCCCGCGACCGTGCTCGGGCGGGCGCTGTTCCGGACCGTCGAGGGGCGGGCGCTGCTGGCGGGCATGGCCGCGCACTCGGTGCTGGACCTGCGTTCGCCCATCACGAGCGGGTACGGCATGCTGCTCGCGGCCAGCGCGCACATGGTGGGCTGGCCGCTGGTCAGAGGCGGTTCGCAGGTGCTGGCCGACGCGCTGGTGGAGCGGCTGAGAAGGCTCGGCGGCACCACGGTGAGTGGCCACCGGGTGCACGACCTGCGCGAGCTGGACGCCCCGATCATGATGCTGGACGTGACGCCCCGGCAGTTCCTGCGGATGACCGAGCTGCCCACCGGCTACCGCGACCGGCTGCGGCGCTTCCGGTACGGGCCGGGCGTGTTCAAGATGGACTGGGCGCTCGACGGCCCCGTGCCCTGGTGTGACCCGCGGGTGGCGCGGGCGGGCACCGTCCACCTGGGCGGCACGCTGGAGGAGATCGCGCTGAGCGAGGCCGAGGTGTCGGCGGGACGCCACTCGCCGCGGCCGTACGTGCTGCTGGTGCAGCCCTACGCGGCCGACCCCACGCGGGGCGGGCACACGCTGTGGGCCTACTGCCATGTGCCGCGCGGCTCGTCGGCCGACATGAGCGCCGCGATCGAGGCGCAGATCGAGCGGTTCGCGCCCGGCTTCCGCGAGCGGGTCCTGGCCCGGCACACGATGAACACCGCCGACCTGGAACGGTTCGACCCGAACCTGGTCGGCGGCGACATCAACGGCGGCACCGGCTCCCTCGGGCAGTTCGTGAAACGGCCCGTGTGGTCACCGGCGCCGTGGCGCACGCCGCTGCCCGGCGTCTACCTGTGCTCCTCCTCCACCCCGCCCGGCGGAGGGGCGCACGGTATGGGCGGCTACCACGCCGCCCGCCTGGCACTGCGCGAGCACCCCTGACGGCTCAGGCCGACATCTCCTCGCGTACGGCGGCGGCGAAGGCGTCCGCGTCGGCCTCGGTGGTGTCGAAGGAGCACATCCAGCGCACCTCGCCGATCGCCGGATTCCAGGTGTAGAAGCGGAAGCGCTTCTGCAGCCGCTCCGTCACCTCCGGCGGCAGGATGGCGAAGACCGCGTTGGCCTCCACCGGCCTGGGCACCTCGACGCCCGGGATGTCGCGCACGGCCTCGGCCAGGCGGCGGCCCATGGCGTTGGCCCGCCGCGCGTTGCGCAGCCACAGGTCACCGCCGAGCAGCGCCTCGAACTGGGCCGAGACGAACCGCATCTTCGACGACAGCTGCATGTACGTCTTGCGGATGTAGTCGACTCCGCGGGCGGCGTCGGGGTCGAGCACGACGACGGCCTCGCCGTACAGCAGCCCGATCTTCGTGCCGCCGAAGGAGAGCACGTCCACGCCCGCGTCGGTGGTCAGCGCGCGCAGGGGCACGTCCAGCGCGGCGGCGGCGTTGGTGAGGCGCGAGCCGTCCAGGTGGACCTTCAGGCCGCGCTCGTGGGCGTGCTCGCAGATCGCGGTGATCTCGGCGGGGGTGTAGACGGTGCCGAGCTCGGTGGTGTTGGAGATCGACACGACGCCGGGCTGGGCACGGTGCACGTCGCCGAAGCCCCACGCCTGGGTGTCGATCAGTTCCGGGGTGAGCTTGCCGTCCGGCGTGGGGACGGTGAACAGCTTGATGCCGCCCGCCACCTCCGGCGCGCCGCCCTCGTCGGTGTGGATGTGGGCGGTGTCGGCGCAGATGACCGCCTGCCACGTGTCGAGCATGGCGCGCAGCGAGACCACGTTGGCGGCGGTGCCGTTGAAGACCGGGTAGGTCTGGGCCCGCTCGCCGAAGTGCCGCTGGAAGACGCCCTGGAGGGCCTCGGTGTAGACGTCCTCGCCGTAGGAGATCTGGTGGCCGCCGTTGGCGCGGGCGATGGCCTCCAGGATCTCCGGGTGGACGCCCGCGTAGTTGTCGCTCGCGAACGCCTTCAGCTCTGGGTCGTGCCGGGGATTCACGCGGTGAGGTCCAATCGGGTGCCGTTGATCTGCGCGGCCGGGCGCTCGTAGAGGCCGCCGATGGCCTCGGCGAGGGTACGCACGTCGGTGAAGCCGGTGAACGCGGCCTCCGGCTTGGCGGCCCGCATGGAGTCGTTGACCAGCGCCTTCACCACCAGGATGACGGCGGCCGCGTTGGTGCCCGCGAGCGCGTCGGCCAGCGACCTGGTCCACGCCTCCGAGGCGGCCTTGGCCGCGGCGTAGCAGGCGCCTCCCGCGGTGGGCGACTCGGCGGCCTTGGCGGAGACGATCGCGAACCGGCCGTTGGCGCTCTTGCGCAGCAGCGGCTCGAAGGCCAGCGTGACGTGCTGGAGGGTGCGCACGAGAAGGTCGTGCAGCAGGTTCCAGTCGTCCAGGTCGGTGTCGGCGAACGTCTTCCCGCCGCGCCAGCCGCCCACGAGGTGCACCACCCCGTCGACGCGGCCGTGCTCGATGTCGATGCGCTCGGCCAGCGCCTGTACGGCGGCGCGGTCCAGCAGGTCGACGTCGTCCTTGTCCACGCCGACGACGGTGTGGCCGTTCTTCTCGAAGTACTCGGCGACCGCCTGGCCGGTGGGCCCGGCGGCGCCGGTGATGAGGATGATCATGCGCGGATCCCCTTGGTGCTCTCGACGACGTCTGCGAGCTTACGGCGCAGCGCCTCGTAGAACATGCTCAGGGGGAACTCGTCCGACAGCACCGCGTCCACCTTGGCCTTCTGCTCCTCCGGCAGCGCCTGGATGCCCTTGGCCCAGGTCGACGCGGGGTTCGGCTCCACGTAGGCGCTGACCAGGTCGTACGCGGCCAGCCAGTGCGCGATCTTGGACCGGTCGATGCTGTCGCGGTAGAGCTTCTCCACCTCTCCGCGCAGGTCGGCGACGCCGTCGGCGACCCGCTCCCAGTCGATCGTGAGCCGGTTGTCGGTCCAGCGCACGACGTCGTTGCGGTGCAGGTACGCGAAGAGCAGCTGGCCGCCGAGCCCGTCGTAGTTGCGCACCCGCTCACCGGTGATCGGGAAGCGGAACAGCCGGTCGAACAGGATCGCGTGCTGCACGTAGCGGGCGTGCGGCACACCGTCCTTCTCCAGCTTCACCGCCTCGCCGAACGCGGTCAGGTCGCAGCGCAGCTCCTCCAGCGAGTAGAGCCAGTACGGCATCCGCTGCTTGATCATGAACGGGTCGAACGGCAGGTCACCGTGGCTGTGGGTACGGTCGTGGATCAGGTCCCACATGACGAACGTGTCCTGGGCGAGCTGCTGGGAGGCCAGCAGCCGGGCGGCGTCCGGGGGCAGGGCCAGCTTGAGCGTGGTGGCGGCGGCGCCGGAGACCGCGCGGAACCTGGCCGCCTCGCGGTCGGCGAAGATGCCGCCCCAGGTGAACCGCTGGGGTGCCTGCCGTACCGCGACGGTCTCGGGGAACAGCACGGCCGAGTGGGTGTCGTAGCCGGAGGTGAAGTCCTCGAAGGCGATCGGCACGAACATCGGGTTGTCGTAGCCGCCGGCCTCCAGCCCGGCCAGCCAGTCGGGCCAGATCGTGCGGATCCAGACGGCCTCGACGTTGCGGTTGGGGTTGCCGTTCTGCGTGTACATCGGGAACACCACCAGGTGCTCCAGCCCGTCCACGCGCTGGGTGTCGGGGTGGAAGAGCTCCAGCGACCGGAGGAAGTCGGGGACGCCGAGGTCCTGCTCCGACCACTGGCGCAGGTCGGCCTGAACCGCCTGAAGGTAGGCGGCGTCATGCGGGAAGTGCGCCGCCATCTCGCCCACCTGCCGGGCGATCGAGCCGACCAGTTCCTTGGCCCGATCCTTCTCCTCCGGCACCGAGCCGTCCTTGACCTGCAGCGGTCGCAGCTCCTCGACCGTGGCCTTGAGCTCGGCGAACCCGGCCGCCTTGGCCTCGTCGGTGCCCGTTCCCGCCCGGTCGTCACCTGGTACGCGCGCGGCCCAGGTGACCACGTTGCCCCAGAGCCGGCGGTGGTCGTAGTCCTCGATGGAGTCGTCGCCGAACAGGTCGGAGTCGGCGAAGACGACCACGCGGCCCTTGCCGTACGTGCGCGCCACGGCCAGCGGGGCGCCGGCGGGGGTGGCGGACGGCGAGGACGCGAACAGGACGGTGGCCCCGTCGGCGGCCAGCACGCCCGACCGGTAGAAGCAGGCCTTCCCGACGCCCGCGAGCAGACCGTCAGAGGTGTTCTTCGCGGCCAGGACCCAGGTGGCGACGTCCCGGTGGGCGTTCTTGGGGTCGCGGACCGTGGTGTGCTCGACGGCCACGCCGAAGCGGGCGAGCAGGTCGTTGAGGTTGTTGCCGTACTTGTCCTGCTCCTCCTCGGCCAGCACGACCAGGCCGCCGCCGTCCTGGACGTAGGCGGTGATGGCGTCCAGCTCGGCGGCGGAGAAGACCGGGCTGCCGTGGCCGGTGGTGCGCTCCCAGCGCTCGCCCGACGGGTGCGCGATGACCAGGACGTCCTGGTCCTGGAGCGTTCCCGTGTCGAGGGCGCCGGTGGTGTGGGCGCCGACCGTGTGCCCAAGGTGCCGCAGCTGAGCGGCGGCGCGCGCGTAGCTGTTGTCGTCGGGGTGGCCGGGGTTCATCGCCTCGGCGACGTCGCGCCGGATGGTCCACGACTCGCTGTGGGCCTCGTCGAAGAGCACCTTGGGGAAGGACTTCATGAAATATCTCCTGCCAAAGTCACCTATTGACGGAAAATATACATGATAGATGGGGGTGCAACGCTAGTCCCTTCATGATCTGAGGGTGTGCACCGAAGACGTCGATGCTGGCGGCAGCGGCGGTCCCGCGCCCGCGGCATGCCGATGGTGACGGCATCCGCGAGATCCCCGGACATACGCGCCGGCTACGGCCGGCGGCCGTGAAGACCTTTTGGTCATCATGGCCGCGACGCACGGCCCCTGCTTCGGGGCCGTGCTCATCTGATCATCCCCGCCGGGATCACTCCTCGGGGCAGGTCGTGCCGGGCGGGGGGAGCGTCAAGTCGGTGAGGTACGCGGTCGCGTGCCTGATCGGGCACTTCTTGCCCATCATCCACAGAACGTGGCCGGGTCCCTCGTAGGTGACGGTCACCGAACCCGGGATCATGTCGGTGAGGGTCCGGGTCGTCACCACGTCGCCGGACGTGCTCCCCGCGCCCAAGATCGGCGGGAGGCCGCGCGACGGGAGCGGACGGACCGGGTTGGCCACCTTCAGTGGCCAGCCTGTGCACGCGACGCCTTCGGTCCGGGCGGAGCCGAGATTCGGCAGGGTCCTCTCCGCCGTGCGACGGTAGTTCCGCAGTTCGTCGTAGCCGGCGAAGCCGCGACCGTCGCCGCAGCTCATCGCCAGGACGCCGGGTGTGCTCCAGACGCTGGTGCCGGTGATGACCGCGTCGCCGAATCCGGACCCGTCCCCGCGCCGCGCCAAGTCGACCGACTTGGCGAAGGCCAGCCTGTTCGCGTGGTCCTTGCCCGGCTCGACCGCCGCCGGGGTGAAGGCGAACTGCCGCAGCATCCATCCGGTCATCTCGCCCTTGCCGAACTCGGCGGAGGTGCCGGGGATCGGCTTGCGGTCGGCCGCGCGGACGAGCGCGCGCCAGACCGCTCCGGCGTCCTCGCCGTGCAGCGCGCAGGCGGGGGTGTCCGCGCACCAGGTGACGAACTTCCCGAACGTCTCCTCGAAGGCGGTCGATATCCGGAGCATCTGGTCGTTGAAGCCCGCGGCCTGGTTGATCACCCCGTCGGCGTACAGCGCCCGGATCCGCTGCGGGAACAGGCGAGCGTAGGCGATGGAGGGCACCCCGCCGTAGGAGTGGGCCACGATGCTCAGCCGCTCCTCGCCCAGCACCGACCGGATCGCCTCCATGTCCCTGGCCATCGACATGGAGTCCACATGGGCGAACAGGCCGGTGGTGTCCGCCTTCTGGCAGGCGAGGAACGCCTTGGTCATCGCGGCGGTCTGGGCGGCGTATGCCTTGCGGCTGCGAGGGTCCTCCAGTTTGGTGCCGGGCTTCCAGCAGACTTTGGGCATGGTTTTGAACCACAGGCTGGTGCGCGTCTGGAAGAAGACGAGGTCGAAGCGGCGGCCCAGTTCCTTGAGATGGGAAGCGGCGATCTTCACCTCGGGGATGCCGCTGCTCCCGGGTCCGCCGGTGACTTCCAGGACGCTGCCGATCCGGCGGGCGGGCTCGGTGGCGGGCAGCCGGGCCAGGTCCAGCCGGATCTTCCTGCCGCCGGGCTCGGCCCAGTTCACCGGCACCTCGATCGAGGCGCACTCCGTGGGCGCGGGAAGTGTCTTGTCTGAGCACTCGCCCCAGGTCAGCCGCCCGGCCTCGGCCGCCGCCGAGACCGGCGCCGCCGGTGCGAGCGCTGCCACGGCCGCCGTGGCGGCGAGGATGGCGAAAGTCTTCTTCAGGATTCTCATCTCGGCGTCACGGATCTCGTCGCCCCATGGGGATGTCCAGGGGATGCTTTTGTGATCATGACTTCATCCTCCGCCGGTGGGGGCCGGTTCTCGTCGTCCGCGCGGAGGATTGCCGGCTGGGAGCCCGCTCCCAGCCGCATGGTCCACCGTGGTAGGACACGTCGGTGCGTCCGCTTGTCCCCCCGTCGCCGGACCCTGATTCACCGGGCTCTGATCCCGCCGTTGCCGGCCGTCGGCGAAGCCGGCCCCACCAGCCGCCATCCGCCGTGCTCTCGCAGGTCGGACTCGCCATAGGAGTGTCCACGCCCGGCCTTCCCAGGGCCTGAGGCGCTCTACTGGGCCGGCTTGGCCTCCTCGGCCGTACCGTCGCCGAACACCTCCTTGAGGAGGTTGTCGCGCGCCGTCGGGAAGGCCCCTGCCAGATCGGGTACGGCGTCGCCGTAGGTGATCGAGGCGGCGAGGGTCTTCTGGCCGTCGGGCGTGCCGTACAGGACCGACACGTAACCCCCGGCGGTGCTGCCGTTGTGATGGAGGACGGTACCGCAGTCCGGGCCCAGGTCCTGCACGTATATCCCGAGGCCGTAGCTGCCGAAGGGGCCGGCGCTCTTCGGGTCCGTCCTGCGCATCTCGGTCAGCAGTTCGGCGGGCAGGAGCTTGCCACGGTTCAGCGCGGAGAAGAACGTGGCCAGATCCTCGGTGGTCGAGATCATGTCACCGGCGGCGGCCGTCATGGAGGGGTTCTGACGGGTGACGTCGATCACCTTCCCCTTCCCCGCGGCGTCCTGGTAGCTGAAGTAGCCGTGGGAGTACGGCCGGGGAAGCTCGGGCGAGGCGCCCGGCAGTACCGTGCCGCGCAGCTGGAGCGGACCCAGGATCCGCAGCTTCATCTCCTCGGCGAGCGAGTGGCCGGTGACCTCCTCGATCAGCAACTGGGCCAGCGTGTAGCCGGTGTTGGAGTAGCTCCACTTCTCGCCCGGCTCGAACCTCGGCCCCTTGGACAGTCCGAACCGCACCAGTTCCTCCGGCCGATAGGTCTTGAACCGGGCGTCCGCCCACTCCGCGCCCCCGGCGGGGATCCCCGGCTCGACCGACCCGTCGACACGAAACTCGCCGGTGTAGTTGGACAGACCGCTGGTGTGCTGCAGCAGCATCCGCGCCGTGATCCCCCGGTCCAGCTCGAACGCGGGCAGGTGGTCGGCCACCGGGCCGTCCAGCTCGATCTTGCCCCTGGCCACCAGCTGCAGCACCAGGGTCGCGACGAACGGCTTGGTGCTGCTGCCGATCCGGAACCGTCCGTCCGCCGGCGGCTTGACGTTCACACCGAGCTTGCGCCGCCCGGCGCTGCCGACCCACTCGCCCCGCTCGTCGTTCACGCGCGCCTGGACGCCGAGGAATCCGGCGTCGACGATCGCCTCGATGGCCTTCTGCAGTTCCGGGCGCCCGCCTCCGGTGTTCTCGGCGGTGGGGAGGGATTCACTCATGACCGTTCCTCATTTCACGATAGTACGCGTCTTGTGCTGCTCGAAAGCTACGTTGCATTCGCAATTCCGTCAATCTCGGAGAATGCGTAAGCGCAGGTAAACGGCCAAAAATTGAAGCAATGACGCTGAACCCGAATGCAAGGCTGTTGCATTGACTGACGGCGAAGACAACACTGGAGGTATGCCAGGAGGACGACTGACCCAGCAGGACCGCGAGCGCATCGCGTCCGGACTCGCCGACAAGCTCTCCTACGGTGAGATCGCCAGGCGGCTCGACCGGGCGACCTCGACGGTCACCCGGGAGATCGCACGCAACGGCGGCCCCACCGGCTACCGGCCCCAGCAGGCACAGCAGGCGACGATCCAGCGAGCCCGGCGCAGCACACCGGCACCCCCACGCGTGGACACGCCGCCCGACGGCCTGATGGAAGAGGAACTCCTGGAGAGGGCGGTCAGAGCGGGGATGCCGCGGATCACCGCGCGCGTGCACCACGACCTGATCCTTTCCGAGAACGGCAGGCGCACCGCGGCCGAACTGGCCCGCAGGCTGAAGGTCAGCCCGGCCTCCATCTCCGTGGCCGTGAACTTCCTGCTCCAGCAGGGATTCATCCGGCGCGAGCGCGATCCGCGGCGGCGGCGCGACATCTATGTGATCGACGACGACGCCTGGTACCACGCGATCATGATCAGCGAGCGGCAGACGCTCGAGGCGGCGCGGGCCACGATGGCGGCGGCCGAGAGGTACGGGCTCGACAGCCCCGTGGGGCAACGACTGGCCAAGGCAGCGAACTACCTGGAACGCGTCAGCCTGGACATCATGGAACTGGCCGGCCGCTGGCGCATCCTCCTGAAGTGACCGCGATGTCCACGCCAGCGGCTCCTCACGGGATCAGCCGCTGAGCGGCGGCGTGTCAGCGGCCGTGTCAGTACGGCGACAGCCCCGCGTCAATACAGTCGGCCATCGTCTCCTCCATGAACAGCGCGGCGATCGCGGCCTCCGGGCCCGGCCCCGGGCGAACCGAACACTGAACACCAGGAGAACGACGATGGAACACGGTAAGAGCGGCTTCACCGAGGCGGGCCTGCGGCGAGTGCGCGGGGTGCTGGAGCGGCACGTCGAGTCCGGGAAGATCCCCGGGCTGGTCGCCCTGGTCAGCCGTGGCGAAGAGACGCACGTCGAGACGATCGGGACGATGCGTCACGACGGCGGCGCGCCGATGCGCCGGGACACGATCTTCCGGATGGCCTCCACCTCCAAGCCGGTCACGATCGCCGCGGCGATGGTCCTGCTGGACGAGTGCGGGCTGCGGCTCGACGACCTGGTCCAGGAGTGGCTGCCGGAGCTGGCCGACCGGCAGGTGCTCAAGAGCATCGACAGCCAGCTCGACGACACCGTGCCGGCCCGGCGGCCGATCACCGTCCGCGACGTGCTCACCTCCACCTTCGGGCTCGGCATGGACATGACGGTCCTGGGCACCCCGATCATGGGCGCGATCTTCGAGCGGGGGCTCACGCCCAACCTGCCGACGCCGGTGCCCGAGCAGGACGAGTGGATGCGCCGCCTGGGCGAACTTCCGCTGATGCACCAGCCCGGCGCGCGCTGGCAGTACCAGATCAGCAGCGACCTCGTCGGCGTCCTCGTCTCCCGGGTCACCGGCCGGTCGTTCGAGGACTTCCTGCGCGAGCGTGTCTTCGAGCCGCTGGGCATGAAGGACACCGGCTTCCACGTGCCCGCCGACCAGATCGACCGGCTGCCGACCCTGTACGCCCCCGACCCGCAGACCGGCGAGTTCCAGGTGTGGGACGAGGCCGAGGGCGGACGCTGGAGCCAGCCGCCGGCGTTCCAGGGCGGCGGTGGCGGCCTGGTCTCCACCGCCGACGACTTCCACGCCTACTTCCGCATGCTGCTCAACGGCGGCACCCACGACGGCCGGCGCATCCTGTCGCGGCCGGCCGTACAACTGATGACCACCAACAGCCTCGCCCCCGAGCAGCAGGCGGCCAGGCACGCCATGGCCACGGAGAACGTCCACATCTCCTTCGGCCAGGGCCAGCAGGGCGGCTGGGGTTACGGCATGGCGGTCCGCACCCACCGCAGCGACTACGCCCCCATCGGCCAGTTCGGCTGGGACGGCGGCAGCGGCACCTCCACCTACGCCGACCCGGAGACCGGCATCACCGGCATCCTGCTCACCCAGGTCGGCTACACCGTCCCGGCCCCGGCGCGGCTGATGAACGACTTCTGGACCACCCTCTACCAGGCCATCCCCTGAATGGCATGGTCCTCGCGCTTCGCGCTCGGGCTCCCCTCACGGGGGAGCCCAGCTCCCCCGAACCCCCTCGCCGGTGGCCTTCCGGCCCCCGGTCCCCCGAGTCTTGGCCGGGTTCCGTGGCTCACAAGCATGGAGCTCGCTCCGCTCGCGCGCCCTTCCTGCCTAACCCACCCGCTGCCCCGATCGATGGCCGGCCAGTTGGATCCCACCCGACCAGGAGCCTCCTCACCCCAGCCAGTGGTTGCCCGACCGGAATGCGCTCAACCAGATCGGACCCCTCGCTGAAGCCTGACCGGCGGCAATGCATCCACGGACGCGCGAGGCGTCGCCAGACCCGCGTAGTGCCGGATATTTCCGGCCCGCGGGTCCGGCGAGTCGCGCCTTCGTCGGTCTCTTCTGTCCTCTGACAACGAAGCTTGAGCGGTCAGGGCGTCGCCGCCTCCCACCCATACGTACGCTGCCGTACCAGGGCCGGGTCGCGGGCAGTCTTGACGGACACTAACGTCTGTTTGTTATGAAACGAGTGTTACTGGTGGTAGCGGTGCTCATGCTCCTGGGAAGCGCCTGTACGGCCGCCACCAAGGAGGCTTCGTCCAGCAGCTCGCCAGCCGCTCCGAAGCCCACCACGAAGTTCACCACCGTCGCCGACGGGTGTGAACTCCTCGATCGGGAGACCATCGCCAAGTACGCCCCCGCGGCGTCCTGCTCGCTCAAGCTCCAGGACGACTCCCAGACCCAGAACGGCGATGGCGAGCCCATCCTTGAGAGGTGGCCGCGCTATGAGCCCGCGAGCCTCGCCGGCCGGGGCGGGTTCCGCGCCGTCGTCGAGGTCGGCCTGAAGCTCAACCAGGACACCTACGCCGAGAACCAGGCATCGGCGGCCCGGGGAACCTCCGGTGCGGGCTCCAGCCAACGCCCCGTCGCCGGGGTCGGCGACCGGGCGGAGCTCTACTACAGGGCAGGAGCCGAGGCGGAAAACAACCTCAGCATGACCCAGGGAGTGCTCGTGTCCAGTTGGGGCAACGCCTCCCTGCTGGTCTACTACTGGCACTACCAGGCCGCCACCACCGATAACGGCGCCGGCCTCAGCGAGCAGAAGATGGCGAAGGCCCTCATCGCCATCAGCCGGGACGTCTACGACGACCTGAGCTAGAGCTTGTGCGCTTAGGCCAAGTCGGCCGGGAGGAAGCGCGGGGTTCGTCGGCCGCAGCCTGATCAGACTTTATGCCCACAACCCGACGATGCTCTGACCGCTCAAACGTTGTTGTCACCATTCACGGCTCTCTGTCACAGGGCATTCGGCTTCACCTGGTGATCAACTCGCGGTGATCTGAAGGCGAGCCTGGTACCGCTCTGATCTTCCGGTGGCCATCTGGGGCCGTGCGGCATGTGGCGAGCACCTAGTTTCCTCGCGGTCTCTGGGGGTCCGTCAGGCCCGTCGGATGTGTTGACTCGGTACTACCGGGCGGAGCGTGCGGTAGGCGCCGATGAGTCGTGGTGGACGGGGACATCGGGCTCCATGTCCGGGCGCGGGAATCGTGAGGGCCGTCAACCGGCCATCGGTGGGGGTGTCACCGTGGTCTCCCGCCCTGGAAGGAAGGCCCTGTCAAGGACCTGCCGGTCGCCTCGGACAGCCCCCAGGGAGAGAGCCTGGTCGATCGTGAGCGCACCGGCCGCGAGCCCGATGACGACCTCAGGCTCGGCGGTGAAGACCGTGTCCGGTTGCCGATCGGGCCGGATGATCGCGCTGGGTCCGTGCTCGTCGATGCGCAGGACCATGAGGAATCCGTCCGTCTCGATGCCGAGCTCCACCGGAGGAGTCGCGGTGATTCCCCGGAGCAGGCCGGGGAGAGCGAGCGTCAGCCAGCGCGGCTGGAACGAATCGCCGTCACGCCCTGTCGTCACCAGCGGCGCGCCCCATCGGCCGAGCGCCTCCATCGGCTCGCGGAGCCCTGCGCCCCAGGGCGTGAGCGCATAGACGACACCCGCCTGCTCCAGGCGGCGCTCGACGATGCCATTCGACTCCAGAGCCCGCAGCCGCTCCGCAAGGAGGTTGGTAGCGATCCCCGCGAGCGAGGTTTTCAGCTGGGTGTAGCGCATCGGGCCGGGGAGCAGTTCGCGGACGATCAGGAGGGTCCAGCGCTCGCCCACGATGTCCAGGGCACGCGCGAGGGCGCAGAACTGCCCGTAGGAACGGGGCCTCTTCGAGGTTTGCTTGACGTTGTCCATCGTGGTTGATTATATCAACTGACCTGAGGGGCGTCGAGCAGAGGGATCCGCATGGAGATGGGTATCAGCTGGCCCGCCGTTGTGGCCGCGATCGTGGTCGGGATGGCGATCGCCTGGGTGTGGTACAGCGACTGGGGGCTCTTCGGCGCCATCTGGCGGAGGCTGACCGGGATATCCGAGGAGGACTCGAAGCGGGCCGGCAAGCGCCCGTTCGCCGTCCTCGTGGCGTCGATCATCGTCACGGCGCTGGTGCTCGCAGCCGCGTGCTCCATCGTGTCGGGCTTTGTAGGCAGCGACGCGCTCTGGCTTGATGTGGCCGTCGGATTCGCGACCTGGCTCGGGTTCTCGCTGACCACCCTGACACAGCACAACGCCTTTGAGCAGAAGCCGGCACAGCTCACCGTGATCAACAGCGCGTATCAGCTGACGTTGTTCTTGGGGATGGCTCTCGCGATCGGGTTGCTGCAGTAGTAGTGGCGAATGCCGGTGAGTCAGCCGACGGCCGGGAACTCTCGTTGGATGAAGCCGGCCATCGAGTTGTCCGCGCTCCCGCGCCGTGGGGATCGGTTCCCGTCACAGGTCAAGGTCGTTCGCCGGCTTCGCCTGCGGGCGCTCCACCTTGACCTGCTCCTGCGATCGACGAGTCCTGGGACGCTGGTCAGCCCGCGACATCCCCTGGCTCCAGGAGGCGTTGCAGGACCGTTTCGGAGGCTTTCTACAGGGCTCTAGCTGGTCGGGTGGGATCCAACTGGCCGGCCATCGATCGGGGCAGCGGGTGGGTTAGGCAGGAAGGGCGCGCGAGCGGAGCGAGCTCCATGCTTGTGAGCCACGGAACCCGGCCAAGACTCGGGGGACCGGGGGCCGGAAGGCCACCGGCGAGGGGGTTCGGGGGAGCTGGGCTCCCCCGTGAGGGGAGCCCGAGCGCGAAGCGCGAGGACCGTGCCAGGTCAGTTCACGCGGACGCTCTGCCGTACCCGGACCTGGGTGGCGTCGTCGCAGGTGGCGCGGGCGCAGAAGTACAGGAGCAGCATCGGTTTCGCCGGGCGGTCGACGACGTAGCCGACGAAGCCCAGTCTCGATCCGCCCCTCGGGTCCTGCAACGTGCCCTGGAAGCTGCGGGCCTGGCTGCTGCCCGCCTGGTCCTCGACCGGGTTGCGCGGGATGGTCACCTGGCCGGGCAGCAAGCCTTCCAGCGTCGATTTCATCTGGTCGGCCGTCGCGGTGCCGTCCAGGGTGTCGGAGAGCTGGACGTACACCCCGGACGCCGATTCCGGGTCCTCGGAGATGATCGGGGCCACTCTTGACCAGTCCGCGCTGGCCCCCGACACGAACAGCGACTCGAACTCGGCCGCCCTCGGCGACACCACCGCGAACAGGTCCCCGTGCGTGATGGCGGTCCAGCCCGACGGGTGGTCGAACGTCAGCGGGGCCGCGGCCGTCTGCCGGTAGCCGGTCCACGCGTCGGAGCGCTGGTTCATGAGCAACAGCACCACCAGGACGAGCGCCGCCACCGCCGCCGTCAGGGCGGCCAGCACGATGGGCAGCTTGCCGCCCCGCCGTACCGGCATCGAGTCCGCGCCACCGCCCGAGAGCGCGCCGCCACCCGAGGCAGCGCCGCCGCCCGAGAGCGCGCCGCCGCCCAAGGGCGCGCGGCCCGCGGCGCGGAAGGCGGAGGGTTGCGCGCGCGGCGCCGTCTCCGAGACGTGGCCGCTGATCGCGTCGCGCAGCGCGGCCACGAACGCGGTGCAGCTCGGGTAGCGCTGTTCCGGCGCCTTGGCCAGGGCCCGCATCATCACCCCGTCCACCTCGAGCGGCAGATCGGGCCGTACCTGCGACAACGGCGCCGGCTGCTCGGCCAGGTGCGCCCACAGCAGCGCGATGTCGTTGTCACGCTGGAACGGCAGCCGCCCCGCCAACGCCTCGTAGGCCACGCAGGCGAGGGCGTACTGGTCGCACCGCCCGTCCACCGTCTCCTTGTTGATCTGCTCGGGGGACATGTAGCGCGGCGTGCCGATGAACTGGTCGGTCTGCGTCAGCCCGGAGATCGAGGTGCGGTGCTTGGTGATGCCGAAGTCGGTCAGGTACACGTGGTCGGCGGCCAGCAGGATGTTGGCGGGTTTGACGTCGCGGTGGATCAGGTCGTGGGCGTGGGCGGCGTCGAGGGCGGCCGCCACCTGGGCGAGGACCGTGTTGACCTGGGCGACGGGCAGCGGGCCGCGGTCGTAGATGAGGCGGCGCAGGTCGGAGCCGTCGACGTAGCGCATGGCGATGTAGAGGACGCCGGAGGGGTCGGCGTTGGCCTCGTAGATGGGGATGATGTTGGGGTGTTCGATGCTGGCGACGGTGCGCGATTCCAGGATGAAGCGCTGGCGGAAGCGGTCGTCGACGCTGAGGATCGGGTTGAGGATCTTCAGGGCCACGCGCCGGCTCAGGCGCGGGTCGAGTGCCAGGTAGACGACGGCCATGCCGCCTTTGCCGACGATGTTCTCGATGAGGTACCCGGCGACCTCCTGCCCGATCAACGATCTGTCGTTCACGTCGGCAGCCCGCAGTAGCCGCAGAAGCGGTGTCCGTGTCCGAGCCTCATGCCGCAGCCGGTGCAGTAGCGCTGCTCCGAGGCGATGAGCACGGGGTTGGGCGCCGCCTGGAGCGCCTGGTCGCGGCGGACCACGACGGTCTCGGTGGAGCCTTCGTCGAGGCGGGGCCGTACCGCGGCGAGGCCGTCCGGTGGACGGGGCACGGGGGCGGGCCCGCGGCCGCGGCGCCACAGGAGGTACGCGCCCACCAGGGCCGCCACGAACAGCACCCCGGCGGCGGCGATGAACGGCCACAGCGGGACGGAACTCCCCTGCCGGATGGGCGCCTGCTTGGTGCCGGCGTCCTCGGAGGTGCCGCGCTTGGCCAGCGAGGTCTTCAGGTGCGCTCCGGCGACGATGTGGCCGGGGTAGAGCTCTATCACGCGCTGGAAGCCGGGCGCGGCCTCGGTGTAGTACTTGGTGTGGAAGCGGGTGAGCGCGGCCTCGAAGGCGGAGTCGACCGCGCCGCGCCTGGGCGTGACGCCGGCCGCGGCCAGGGCGGTGGTGATCTCCCTGACGCCGATCATCCTGGCGTCCTTGCCGCCGCCGACGAGCATGCCGATGACGTGGCCGTCCTTGTCGCCGATGACGGGGGCGCCGATCATGCCGCGGTCGGCGAGGCCGCCGAGTTTGACCGGTTCGTCGACCTTCTTCTCCGGGTCGGAGAAGGGGCGCCCGCCCTGTCCGGAGCCGCCCTGGCCGAGGTGGGCTATCTCGACGGTGTGCTGGACCTTGGCGGCGGGGCGGCCGAGGAATCCGGCGACGTTGGTCGGCGAGCCCGGCTTGTCGGGCACCTTGTCGGCCAGGGGCGCGGTGGGCATGCCGACGCTGCCGTCGGCGCGGCCGGTGGGGACGAGCACGGCGGGGGTGTCGGGGCCGGCGCCCGCCTTCACGACCTCGGCGGTGAAGCCTTTGGCGTCGGGCGGCGAGATGTTCGGAAATATCGTGATGCTGGTGGTGGCGTTGATGATGCAGGTCGCGGTGGGGCGTTTGGGCGGGTAGCAGTCGCGCAGGTGCCGGTCGAGTTGCGGGTCGTCGAGCTTGTGCCGCTTGAAGTCGGCCGGGACCTTCACCTTGTGGTGCTCGGAGAAGACCTTGTTCGCGGCATAGATACGCACGTCGTCGGGGCTCTGCACGATCCTGGTGAGCGTCACGATGGCGCCCTCGGGATTGACCACGATGCCGGTGCCCTTGCCGATCGGCAGATCGTAGGCACGTTCCACATGGACGAGGTCGCCGATGTGGTCCAGCAGCGTGATCTCCACGTGCGCCGTCGCCTCGATCCTGACCACCGCGGGCGTCACCAGATCGGTGATGCCGCTCGGGTGTTCGTGGGCCAGCGCGGGCAGGCCGAGCACGACCACGGTCATCGCCGTGGCGCCCACCAGAGCCGTGAGACGCGACATTTCCGCTCCCCTACGAAATGGATAGGAACAGCGTCCCAACCACCCGGCATAAGTCAAGGTCCCGGCACATAGACAAGCGCTTGCTAGGCAACCTACGGTGAACCCGATGAGCTACGTGATCGCCGTCGACGTGGGCGGCACCTTCACCGATGTGGTGCGGCGCGGATCCGACGGCCGGACCGTGGTGGCCAAGGTACTCAGCACCCATGACGATCCGGTATCAGGCGTAACGGCGGGCATCCGCCGGGTCCTCACCGACCCGTCCGAGGTGACCAGGGTCGTCCACGCCACCACGCTGGCCACCAACGCCGTCCTGGAGCGCAAGGGCGCGCGCGTCGCCTTCGTCACCACCCGCGGATTCCGCTCGGTCATCCCCCTCGGCCGCTACGCCCGCGTCGAGGAGGACCGCTACGACCTGCGCTTCACCCCGCCCCCGCCGCCGGTCGCCGCCGAGGACTGCTTCGAGGTGGCCGAGCGCGTCTCCAGCCGCGGCGCCGTACTCACTCCCCTGGATCTTGATTCGGTACGGCGGGCCGCCACCGTCATCGCCGCCCGGGGCATCACCTCGGCCGCCGTCTGCCTGCTGCACTCCTACGCCAACCCCGTGCACGAACGCCAGGTCGCCGCGATCCTGCGCGAGAGCGTCCCGAACGTGGCCGTCTCCAGCGAGGTGTGGCCGGAGATCCGCGAGTACGAGCGCGCCACGACCACGATCATGTCCGCCTACATCGGCCCGCTCATGTCCGACTATCTCAGCCGCCTGCGCGGCAGCCTGCTCGAGCTGGGCATCGACGCCCCCGTGCACGTCATGGACTCCGCCGGCGGCGTCATCTCCGCCGAGCTCGCCGCCCGCCGCGCGGTGGCCACGATCGAGTCGGGCCCGGCCGCCGGAGTCCTGGCCGCCGCGGCGAGCGGGCTGCCCGCGGTCATCTCCTTCGACATGGGCGGTACCACCGCCAAGGCCTGCCTGGTGCGCGACGGCGTCCCGGAACTGACCCGCGAGTTCCACGTCGGCGGCAAGGGCAGCTTCGGCGGGCGGCGCGCCGGCACCGGCGTGCCGATCAAGACACCCGCCATCGACCTGGCCGAGGTGGGTGCCGGTGGCGGCAGCATCGCGTGGGTGGACGAGGCGGGCGCGCTGCGCGTTGGTCCGCGGTCTGCCGGCTCCTCCCCCGGGCCCGCCTGCTACGGCCTGGGCGGTTCCGACCCGACGGTCACCGACGCCAACCTCGTGCTCGGCTTTCTGTCCTCGGCGTCGATCCCGTTGTCGCGGGCGCTGGCGGTGAAGGCCATGCAACGGCTGGCGGTGCCGCTCGGGGTGCTGGCGGAGGAGGCGGCGCAGGCCGTGCACGAGATCGTGTGCGCGTCGATGGCGTCGGCGGTGCACGTCGTCACCGTGCAGCGCGGCATCGACCCGCGCGGCTTCACGCTGGTGGCCTTCGGCGGGGCGGGTCCGATGCACGCCTGCCGGGTGGCCGAGCGCTTCGGCATCACGGACGTGCTGGTGCCCGCGCACTGCGGCGTGGCCTCGGCGGCGGGCCTGCTGACGGCGGTGCCGGCGACGGAACGTGTCCGCTCCGCCCTGTCCGCGCCCGACCCGGCCCGGATCTTCGCCGAACTCGCCGAGGAGGCGGCGCACGACCTCGGCCTCCCCCTGCCAGAGCTGAAGGTCACGCGGCTGGCCGACGTGCGCTTCACGGGCCAGGCGCACGACCTGACCGTGGAGTGGAGCGACGACCCCGGCACGCTGTCCGCCCGCTTCTTCGCGAAATACACGCAGGTGTACGGCATAGCCCAGCAAGGCCCGACCGAGCACGTGGGCTACCGCGTCCGCGTGACCCACGAAGCCGAGACCCCTGCGCCGGGCGGCATCCGTGCGGAGAGCCCCGCGGCGTCTCCGGCGAGCAGGACCGTGTACCTCGGCGGCCTCGTCGAGGTCCCGGTGCACACGCGCGCCACCTTCACCACCCTGGACGGCCCGGCCGTCATCGAGGACCCGGAGGCCACCATCGTCGTCCCGCCCGGCTGGCGCGCCCGCCTCGGCGGGGCGGGAGCCGTACACCTGAAGCACGCATTGGACCCGGCCGCATGGACCTGACCGCCGAAGTGCTGCGCCACGCGCTGGTCGTGGCCGCCGAGGAGGCGAGCATCGTCGTCGTGCGCTCGGCCTACTCCACCTTCATCGTCGAGGGCTCCGACGCCTCCGCCGCGATCCTCGACGCCGGCGGCGCCCTGATCGCGCACTCCATGGCCACCACGCTCATGAACAGCATGGCGCTCAAGGTCGCCCTGCCCGAGGTGCGCAAGGACCACCCGGACATGCGCGACGGCGACGTCTACGTCACCAACGACGCCTACCGGGGCGGCGTCCACACCAACGACCTGCTCGTCTTCCGCCCCGTCTTCGTCGGCGGCGTCCCGCGTTACTTCACCGCCACCATGATCCACGTCTCCGACCTGGGCGGGCTGTCGGCGGGCGGCATGGCACCGCTGGCCACCGACATCTTCCTGGAGGGCCTGCAACTCCCCCCGATCCTCCTGGCCACCGACGAGGGCGTGGTGCCGGCGGTGGAGGCGGTGCTGCGCGCGAACAGCCGTACCCCGGACAAGGTCATGGGCGACGTCCGCGCGCTCGTGGCCGGGACCGCCGTCGCCGCGACCCGCCTGCGCGCCCTCATCCAGGAGTACGGCGAAGCCGGCCTGGCCGGCGGCATAGCCGGCTATCTGGACTACACCGAGGAAAGGACCCGGGCAGCCCTGGCCGCGCTGCCGCGTGGCCGCTTCACCGCCGCGTACCCCATCGACGACGACGGCCTGGACCCTGACACCCCGCACCACGTCCGGGTCGCGGTCACGCTGACGGGCCGTGGCGCCGTGCTCGACTTCGCGGGCACCGGCCCGCAGGTGCCCGCGGCCATCAACGCCTCGGCGTCGCAGTCGCTGGCCGCGGCGGTGTTCGCGCTGCGCTGCTTCCTGGACCCGTCGATCCCCATGAACGAGGGCTGCCTGCGCGCCCTGGACATCCGCCTGCCCGAGGGCTCCCTGCTGAACGCCCGCTCCCCCTACCCGTGCGGCGGCCGGTTCGTACCGATCTACGCGGCGATGGAGGCGGTCATCCAGGCGTTGTCCGAGGCGGTGCCGGAACGGGCGATCGCGGCCAGCGGGATTCTGCAGCCGTTCTCGATCGCCGCGGTGGGCGCGCCGTACTGGATCCACCTTTCCTACGAATTCGGCGGCGTGGGCGCGCGGCGCGGCCTGGACGGCCCGGACGCGACCGGCGTGCACTTCGGCATCGGCCGCAACTCGGTGCCGCAGGCCGAGCCGGTGGAGAGCCGGTGCCCGCTGGTGGTGGAGTCGGTGGAGACCATCCCGGACTCCGGCGGCCCGGGACGCTGGCGAGGCGGCCTGGGCACGCGCACCGTCTACCGCTTCCTTACGGCCTGCCACGTCACCACCCGCGGCGACCGCCTGCGCATCCCGCCCCCGGGCCGCGAAGGCGGCAGGCCGGGCCGTCTGGGCGGCTTCTTCAGACGAAACCTGGACGGAACGGTCGAACGCCTGGCGTCAAAGGTGAACAACGTCCTGTTCACGGAGGGCGAGGCGTTCATCGTCGAGACCACGGGCGGCGGCGGCCTGGGCCCGCCCTCTGACCGCCCCCGCGAGGAGGTGGAGGCCGACCTCCGTTCGGGCCACATCACCGAACACGGCGCCCACCGGGACTACGCCCCGCGCGGCTTGACCAGATCGCCGGGGTCGAAGGCGACCTCATAGGGCGCGTTGAGCCGCGCGACCTCTCCCGCCTTGTAGATCTCGGGGCCCGCGTAGGTGGCGTCGTCGAGGGTGTAGACGTAGAGAGCTTCTGGCTCGATCCGCCAGTAGGAGGGGATACCCGCCTCGGCATACACCGTGGGTTTGGTGGAGCGGTCACGCGTTCTCGTGCTCGGGCTGACCACCTCCACGGCGAGCAGGATGTCCGCCGGGGCGAACATCAACTCATTGGCTTCCACCGCAGCCAGCGGCACAACCACGACGTCAGGGATGAAGCAATCCCTCTCGGTCACCCTGAGATTCACCGTCGACAATGGCTCCAGCGCCGGCGGCGCGGCTTCTTCGAGCAAGCGCACCAGCCGGAGGATGGAGAACTGGTGGAGGGGAGTGGGGGCAGGGCTTACCAGTAGGCTCCCGTCGAAGAGCTCGTAGCGGTTCCCGTCGTCGGGGAAGCGCAGCAGGTCATCGACGGTGAACGGCGGTCTTCCCGGAAGAACCGTACTCGTCTCGGTCGGTTCGGGAACTGCCCTAGTGGTCATCTACTCAGTATCCGGGTTTCCGTCACTTTCCGTCATGGGGTCGCCACTTTTCGGCGCCGGTGCGGACGGCGGTGTGGACGGCGCGGGCCATGCGGGAGCCCCAGTCGGAGCGGGGGCCGCCGAAGAGTTCCTCCGGGCCCGAGGAGCGGACGGCCACGCAGACCGCGTCCGAGGCGGTTCCGGTGCAGGGGAAGCCGGCTTCGGCCAGTGCCTGCGCCTTGGCCTCCGTTACCGTCATCACGGTGTTGACCAGGGCGGCGTCGGTCATCGCCACCGGCGCCACCACGACGATGTTGATCGTGCCCACGCGGATCGGGGCGAGTTCCGGGTCCACGACGTCGGGGGGCGCGGCGGCCCAGGTGGGGACGCGCAGGCCGACCGTGGCCCAGGCGGTCGCGCCGCCGTCGGCGGCGGTCTCGACGCGGTCGACGGAGGCGGCGGTCATCATGCCGACCCCCGAGCCGCCTGGGCCGAGCGCCGTGAGGTGGTCGACCGGGTCCATGCGTGAGTACCCGGCCACGACCTGGGCGTTCAGGATCCAGGAGCGGGGGCCGATGCCGCCGCCGAGCATGGCCGAGGAGATCGTCCGCCAGCCGGGCCCCAGCTCCCACAGCAGCGACCCGAGACGGACGCCGTCCTCGGCGCGGTAGGAGAGGTTCACGGTCCTCCTCGGATCAGGTGGACGACGGGGCGCCCGTCCGGACCCGGTTCGATCTTGACATGGGCGTCGAAGTGCCGCCCCACGAGCGCCTCGGTGAGCACCTGGACGGGCTTGCCGTGCGCGGCGGCGCGGCCCTCGGCGAGCAGGAGGAGGGTGTCGGCGTACTGGCCGGCGACGGTGAGGTCGTGCAGGGTGGAGACGACGGTGAGGCCGTCGGCCAGGCGCAGGCGGTCGACGAGTTCGAGCACCTGCTGCTGGTGGCCGAGGTCGAGGGCGGTGGTCGGCTCGTCGAGCAGCAGGATGGGCGCCTGCTGGGCCAGGGCTCTGGCCAGGACGACGCGCTGGCGCTCGCCGCCGGACAGTTCGCCCAGCCGCCGGCCGGCGAAGGCGCCCAGGTCGAGCCGTTCCAGGACGGACGCGGTGACCTCCCGGTCGTGGCGGCTCTCCCGCCCCAGATAGGGGATGTACGGCGTGCGGCCCAGCAGCGCGTACTCCGAGACGGTCATGTCGGGCGGCAGGGCCGGCGTCTGGGGGGCGTAGGCGACCAGGCGGGCCCTGGCCCTGGGCTTGAGCGAAGCGGCGGGGCGCTCGTCGATCGACACCTCGCCGCGGTGGCCGACGATGCCCATGACGGCCTTGAGCAGCGTCGACTTGCCGGCGCCGTTGGGGCCGATGACGGCCAGCCATTCGCCGCGCCGTACCTGGAGGGTGACGTCGGAGAGCACCTCGCGCTCGCCGAGCGTGACCGACAGGCCGCAGACGCCGATCATGTCGAGGTCCTGCGGGTCATGCGGAGCACGGCCACGAAGAACGGCGCGCCGATGAACATGGTCACCACGCCGATGGGGAGTTCCGCGGGGGCGATGACGGTGCGGGCGAGCAGGTCGGCCAGGACGAGGAAGGCGGCGCCGCCGATGAGCGACAGCGGCAGCACGATCCGGTAGGAGCCGCCGGCGAGCCTGCGCACGACGTGCGGGACGACGATGCCGACGAAGCCGATCAGGCCGCTGACCGCGACGGCCGCGGCGGTGGCGAGGGAGGCGGCCAGCAGGACGGCCAGCCGTACGCGGGAGGCGCGCACCCCGAGCGCGGTCGCCTCGTCGTCGCCCACGGACAGCACGTCGAGCATGCGCCCGTGCACGAGCAGCGCGGCCGACGAGACGGCGGCGTAGGGCAGAACGAGCCAGAACTGGTCCCAGCCGCCGCCGACGTCGCCGAGGATCCAGGAGTAGATGCGCTGCAGTTCCTCGACCTTGAACTGCTGCACGAACGTCTGGATGGCGGTGAGGAAGGAGGTGACGGCGACTCCGGCCAGCACCAGGGTGGCGGTGCCGCCGGAGCGCCCGGCGGTGTTGCCGAGCGCGAAGGCCAGCATGACGCCGCCGATCGCGCCGACGAACGCGGCGACGGGGATGGTCAGGACCGGCGCCGGAACCATCACGATCACCAGGGTCGTGGTGAGCCCGGCGCCCGCGGCCGCGCCGAGCAGGTACGGGTCGGCCAGCGGGTTGCGGAAGACGCCCTGGTACCCGGCGCCCGCCATGGCGAGCAGGCCGCCGACCACGGCCGCGACCAGGACTCTGGGCAGGCGCAGCTCGTACAACAGGCCCTTCTCGATCGGCGCGAGGCCGGAGTCGATCTCGACGAACGGCAGCCAGTCCAGCGCCTGGAGCACGACCTGCCACGGCGAGATGCCGGCGGCGCCGCCGAGCAGGCCGGCGACCATGCTGGCGGCGAGCACGGCGAGCGCGCCCGCCACCCAGAGCGGCCGCGCCCGTGCGGGCCTGAGCTGCGTGTCGAGCACTACTTCGCGGCCGCCTTGTTCACCGCGTCGCCGATGGCCTTGGCCAGGTCGACGACGCGCGGGCCCCAGCGGGAGGCGATGTCGTCGTCGAGCAGGACGACCTGGTCGTTCTTGATGGCCGACAGGCCCTTCCAGCCGGGCCGCTTGGCCAGCGTGTCCTTGTTCTGCTGGCAGCACTTGACGTCGGCCAGGAAGATCAGGTCGGGGTCGGACTGGGCGACGAACTCGGCCGAGAGCTTGGGGTAGCCGCCGGCGGCGCCGGGGGCCTTGTCGGCGATGTTGGTCATGCCGAAGATCGAGTAGATCTGGCCGATGAAGGTGCTGGACGTCGCGGCGTAGGGGGTCTGGTCGAGCTCGTGGTAGTAGGTGAGCTTCTTGTCCTTGGGCGCGGCGGCGGCGAGCTTGTCCAGCTCGGCCTTCATGCCGGTCACGACCTGGTCGGCCTTGTCCTTGTTGCCGGTGGCCGCGCCGAGGTCGGCGATCTCGTCGTAGGCCTCGTCGATCTTCGTGGGAGCCGGTTCGAGCAGGACGGGCACGTTCAGCTTGCCCAGCTCGGCGACGATCTTGTCCTGGTCGTTGGACAGCACGACGAGGTCGGGCTTCTTGGCGACGATGGCCTCGACGTTGGGCTTGAACCCGGACAGGTCGCTCTTGGGGGCCTCGGGCGGATAGTTCGACTGGTCGTCGGCGGCGATCACCTGCGGGCCGGCGCCGATCGCGAAGAGCGTCTCGGTGTGGGCGGCGGACAGCGAGATGATCCGCTCGGGCTTCTTCGCCAGCGTGACGGAGCCGTTGCCCGCCTCGATCGTGACGGGGAAGCCGGCCGCGGCGGCGGGGGCGGGCGTGGCCGACGAACTGGTGGGCGGGGCGGACGAGGTGGTGGTCGTGCCGGTCTGACCGCAGGCGGTCAGGACGAGCGTTCCCAGCAGCGCGCCCGCGAAGGCCGTGCGTACGGGCCTCACGAGGAGTCCTTTCAGATCGGAACCGAGAGACCCGCGGTCAAGCGACGGATCACCCTTTTCCACGAGGGTTGATGACGTCGGCGCGGTGGCAGGCGACCTGGCTTTGACAGTTGCGGGACAGCGCCGGACTCACACCGGACTTCGCTGCGACACTGCGCGTCGGACAAACGCTATCAATTCTCCGAAGCTGGTCGGAGTCAAGGGGTGGTGACTTGATTCTCCGCCTCGGAGATGATGCGCTGCAGCCGCAGTCCGTGGGCGGCGTCCAGGGGGTGCCCGCCGCCCTGCCGTACGGTCTGGGCGAACTCGGCGGCCACCACGTCCAGGGGGTCGTCGTCGAAGTGCGGGAGCGTCACGTTGCCCTTGCGCCCGTAGACGGCGAACGTCGAGGGCGGCAGGTCGCCGGCGCCGGCCATGCTCAGGGAGATCTCGCTCACGGCGCCGCCCTCGTGGTCGAGCAGCAGCCCGACCCAGCCGAGCGGGTCGCCGTGCGCGCGCACGCCGGTCACCCGGCCGAGCGCGGCGTCGAGCAGGTCGATGACGTGCGGGCCGACGTCGAGCAGCGCGCCGCGCTGAAGCCGCCACGGGGTGCCGAACGCATGCTCGCCGTTCAGCACGTCGCTGACGTTGACGGCGTGCCCGCCGAACGGCTCGATCTCGGCGCACCGGGCCAGGAACTCGCGGGCCTGCGGGGCGTACCGCAGCGTGAGCAGCATCTGGGAGGCCACGCCCGTCTCGGCGACCGCGTCGGCCAGCCGCTGGGCGCCGTCCAGGGAGTCGGCGAGGGGCTTCTCCAGCAGCAGCGCCTTGCCCGCCCGCGCCGCCTTCACCCCCAGCTCGGCCTGTACGGCCGGCGGCACGCAGAAACACACCGCCTCACACGCGTCGAACAGGTCCTCGATCCGCTCGAACACCGGCGCCCCGAGCCGGGCGGCGGCCTCCGGCCGGCGGGCCCAGACCCCGGCGAACTCGATCTCCGGGCTCTGGGCCAGCATCGGCGCGTGCGCCATCTCCGCCCACGGACCTGCCCCGACCAACCCGACCCTCACCGGTTCCATGTCACCATTTAACCGGCAATTCGGTCAGCCCTCGACCGACGATCGACGTCCGGTAGACCACGGGCCCCGGAACCAGGCGCAGGCCGGGCAGCCGCCGTCCCAGCACCTCCAGCGCGGTACGCAGTTGCAGCCGCCCCAGCGCCGCCCCCACGCAGAAGTGGATGCCGTAGCCGAAGACCATGTGCGCGTCGGCGTTGGGCCGGTCGAGGTCGAAGGTGTCGGGATGGGCGAAGACGGCCTCGTCGTGGGCGGCCGAGTCGGTGGACAGCAGCACGAGCGACCCGGCCGGGATCGTCACCCCGTGCAGCGTGATGTCGGACGTGGCGTACCGGAAGGAACCCAGCGAGGCCCCGTCGATGCGCATGCACTCCTCGACCGCGGCGGTCAGCTTCTCCGGCGGCACCGGCCAGATCCCCTCGCGCAGCAGCCGCAGCACGCTGTTGCCGAGCTGGTTGGGGACGGTGTCGTTGCCGCCGAGCAGGATCGTGGAGATCAGCTCGACCACCTCACGGTGCGACAGCTCCTTCCCGATCAGCCCGGTCATCAGCGAGGTGAAGTCGTCGCGCGGCTCGCGGGCGCGGGCGGCGACGAGGCGGTCCACGTAGTCCAGGTACTCCAGGAAGCTGTCGGCCAGCACGAGCTGGCGCTCCGGCGGCTGCGGCGACAGGAAGAGCTGGAACCAGTCCTTGACATGCGCCCGCACGAACCCCTCGTCCGCCTCCGGCACCCCGATGAAGCCGGCGGTCAGCTTGACCGACGGCTCGTGGCCGAGATCGCGCACGAAGTCCGCCTCGCCCCTGGCCTCGATCCGGTCCAGAAGGTCCTCGTTGAGCTCGCGGAAGCGCCGCTCCAGCGCGGCGACCGCGCGCGGCGTGAACGCCCGCGAGACCGACCTGCGCAGCCGTGTGTGGTCCGGCGGGTCCACGTTGGCCACGAAGCTGGACAGGAACGAGCCGTGCTCGCCCAGCTTCTCGCGCGTGCGCTCGGTGAGGCTGCGCGAGATCGTCAGCGACCCCTCGGAGGAGAAACGCCTGGGGTCGCCGTAGGCGGCGCGCACGTCGGCGTGCCTGGTCAGCACGTACGCGCCCAGGTGCTCGCTGCGGAAGACGGGGTCCTCGCGGCGCAGCCGTCTCAGGAAGCCGTAGGGGTCGGCGACGTGCCAGTCGGAGCTGACGTCGAAGTCCATCAGATCCTCCTGAGGGGAGTGAAGGCTCTGGCCGTCGGGGAATCGTGAGTGAGAGGCCAATGCTTTGGCCTGCCTGGTCTGCGCATCGCAGATCTCTTTCCGGTTTTGTCGGTGCGTGGCGATAGCGTGACGTGGACGAGGCCGGGCGGGGGAGGTGGATGTGCGCAGGTCGTTTAAGTTCCTGCTGCGTCCCACCGCCAAGCAGGCCGCGGCACTGGCCGCGTGCCTGGAGGACCACCGGCAGCTCTACAACGCGGCCTTGGAACACCGCCGCATCGCCTTCCGCAGGGCGGGTGTCTCGATCCGCTACGGCGAGCAGTCGGGTGAGTTGACGCACATCCGCGCCGACGATCCCGACGGGCAGGCACGTTGGTCGTTCTCCTCCCAGCAGTCCACTCTGCGACGTCTGGACAAGGCGTTCCGCGCGTTCTTCACCCGGGTCGGCAAGGGCCGGACGCCGGGTTTCCCACGCTTCAAAGGCAAGGGCTGGTTCAACTCGGTGGAGTGGCCCAAGGACGGCGATGGCTGCCGGTGGGACTCCCAGCCCGAGCACCCGGCCGCGACCTACGTGCGGTTGCGGGGCATCGGGCAGGTGCGGGTCCATCGGCACCGCCGCGTCCTGGGCACGGTGAAGACGATCAGCGTGAAGCGGGAGGGCCCGCGCTGGTATGTGGTGCTGTCGTGCGACGACGTACCTGCCGCACCACTGCCCGCAACCGGCGCGGCCGCAGGCCTCGACATGGGCGTGGCGTCGCTGATCACGACGTCGGACGGCGAGCACGTCACCAACCCGCGCCACCTCGCGGCGACCGCCGGCCGACTCGCCGCCGCACAGCAGGACCTGGCTCGCAAAAGGCGCGGGTCCAAACGGCGGCGCAAGACCGTGGCCCGTGTCGCAGCGCTGCACCTCAAGGTCCGTCGTCAACGGCTCGACGGCGCGCACAAGACGGCGCTCGCGCTGGTCCGCGCCTACGACGTGATCGTGCACGAGAACCTGCGGATCGCGAACATGACCCGTTGCGCCTCGGGCACGATCCAGGCGCCCGGCCGCAAGGTGGCCCAGAAGTCCGGCCTCAACCGTTCGATCCTGGACGCGGGTTGGGGGGTGTTCCTGACGATCCTCGCGCACAAGGCTGAAAGCGCCGGTCGAGAGCTGATCGCAGTCGATCCCCGCAACACCTCCCGCACCTGCCCACATTGCGGGCACAGCGCGAAGGAGAACCGCCTCACCCAAGCCACGTTCCGATGCACGGCGTGCGGGCACACCGCACACGCCGACGTGAACGCGGCCACGAACATTCTGAGGGCAGGGCTTGCCCTTCGCCAGGCAGCGGAAGCGGCTTAGCGAGAAGCCGCTCCCCTCGGGGAACGGAGGAGTCACCCAAAGATCCTTCGCGGGTTGTCGACCAGCATCTGGCGGATCTGGTCCTCGGTGACGCCGCGCTTGCGCAGCTCGGGCAGGACGTCGCGGGAGATGTGCAGGAGGTGGTAGTCGGGGTGGCGGCGCCGTACGACGTCGGCGTCGAAGCGGTCGTTGAAGCAGTAGGAGTCGTGGGACAGCACCATCCGCCCGGCGTGGCCCCGCTCGCAGAGCGCGGCCACGACCGCCACGCGGTCCTCGAACGTGCTGATGGTCGCGATGCCGAAGCGGTCCATGCCCAGGTAGGAGCCGGCGGCGAGGAGCTCTTCGAGGTAGTGCAGGTCGGTGGAGTCGCCGGCGTGCCCGATGACCACGCGCGTGAGGTCCACGCCGCAGGCGGCCAGCAGGCGCTGCTGGTCCAGGCCGCCCGGCTCGTGGCTGTGGGTGGTGATGGGCGCGCCGGTCTCCGCGTGCGCCTCGGCGACCGCGCGGAAGACCCGCTCGCAGCCCGCGGTCATGCCCGGCCGGTCGGTCGCGCACTTGAGCATGGCGGCCTTCACGCCGGTACGCCCGATGCCCTCGGCGATGTCACGCACGAAGAACTCCGCCAGCCGGTCGGGCCCGCCGAACAACGAGCCGGGCCCCCGGTTGCCGAAGTACGGCGGCAGCGCGTCGTAGGTGTAGAGCCCGGTGGCGGCCACGATGTTGACCGAGGTCAGCTCGGCCACCCGCTGGACGGCCGGCACGTACCGGCCCAGCCCGAGCACGGTCAGGTCGACGATCGAGTCGATGCCCTCGGCCTTCAGCGCGTCGAGCTTGGCCGCGGCCTCGCGGGCGCGGGCCTCCAGGTCCCAGCCTTCGGGGATGTCCGGCCAGTTCCAGAGGATCTCCGGGCTGAGGCCGAAGACGTGCTCGTGCATCAGCGTCGCCCCGAGATCGGCGACCGGCCCTCTGACGGTCTCAGGCACGGGAACCTCGGGTGGTCTCAGGCACGGGAACCTCTCACGGTCTCAGGCACGGGAACCTCGGGTGGTCGAAGGGCCGGTTGACGGTCAGGCCGAGCCCGTCGGTCTGCCCGTACGGCGCGCCGGTGTAGAGGGCGTCGGCGTCGAAGTAGGTGGCGGTGAACGACAGGCGGGCCGCCTCGCGCCGGTTGGCCGGCGCGCCGTGCACGGTCAGCGCGTGGTGCACGGTCGCGTCGCCGGCCTTGAGGTCGAGCGGCGGCGACAGCTCCAGCTCCTTCAGCCAGGGGTGCTGGCTGAGCTGGTCGTCGCCGGCGCCGACGAAACTGCGCCCGAGCAGGCCGTGCCGGTGGGAGCCGGTGTAGAAGCGCAGCGCGCCCATGTCGGCGGGCACGTCCGCGAGCGCGAGCCAGACGGTGAGCATGGCCGAGCGGTCCATCGGCATCCACGGGAAGTCCTGGTGGAACACGGTGGAGCCGTGCTCGCCCGGCTCTTTGACCAGTAGGTTCGTGACCTGCACGCGCACGGCGGCGACGCCGTGGAGCATGGCGGCGGCACTCGCCGCGATGGCGGGGCTCCTGGCCAGTGCGCCGAAGGCGGCGTCGCGCTCGGCGATGTCGCGGGACTGGCCGAAGGCCTGGTCGACGGCGGTGGTTCCGTCCTTCGGGCGGGCGGCCAGGTGGGCTTGGGCGCGTTCGCGCAGTTCGGCCGCGCCGGCCGGGTCCACCAGGCGCGCCAGCCGTACCCACCCCTGGTCCTGGAAGGCGGTGATCTCGTCGGCGGTCGCCTGCCGTACCTGGATGTCCATGTACCCGATATTGGTAGCAAGCGCTTGGTAAGTCTAGCCACTCTTGCTTCTCAGCCAAGCGCTTGTTTGGATTGCCGCATGCGTCCCTTCAGGTTCGGTGCGGTCGTACGGCACGCGGACTCGGCCAAGGCGTGGGCCGAGCAGGCCAGGAGGCTGGAGTCCTCGGGCTTCGACGTGATGCTCGTCCCGGACCACCTCGTCGGCGCGCGCTTCGCCCCGCTGCCCGCCCTCGCGGCGGCGGCCACGGCCACCACCCGGCTGCGGCTCGGCACGATGGTCCTGGCCAACGACTTCCGCCACCCGGCCGCGCTGGCCAAGGAACTGGCCACGCTCGACGTGCTCTCCGACGGCCGGGCCGAGCCGGGCATCGGGACGGGCTGGCTGGCCGCCGACTACACGGCGGCCGGGCGGGTCCTGGATCCGCCGGGGGTGCGGGTGGAACGGCTGGCGGAGGCGCTGGCCGTACTGAAGGGGCTGTGGGGTGAGGGGCCGTTCAGCCATGAGGGCGCCCACTACCGCGTGGACGCCCTCGACCTGCACCCGAAGCCGGTCCAGCGCCCGCACCCGCCGCTGCTGCTGGCCGGCGGCGGGCCGCGCCTGCTGCGCCTGGCCGCGCGCGAGGCCGACTCGATCAACCTGGCGACCCGCGTGCGCGCCGACGGCTCGGGACCCGATCCCGCCGACGGCGGCCTGGACGCCTTCGTGGCCAAGATCGCCGCCGTCCGGGAGGCCGCCGCGTCGCGCCCGGTCGAGCTGGGCACGAGCATCCTGGAGCTCGGCGAGGGCGGGCCGGAGTCGTGGAGCCACGCCGACACCTCGGCCATGGCCGAGACCCCGCAGGTGCTGCGCGGGACCCGCCACGACATCCGCGACAAGCTACGCCACTGGCGCGACGAGCACGGCCTCACCTACTTCGTCCTCCACCACGAGCGGGACCTCGACACGTTCGCCCCCGTGGTGGAGGACCTGGCCTGACCTGGCGGGAAGTCGGCCGATGGCGTCCTGGTTTGATGGGTGCATGAGGGAACTACTGCTGCTCAGGCACGGCGAGACCGAGTGGAGCAAGAACGGCAGGCACACCGGCCGCACCGACCTGCCGCTGACCACGCACGGCGAGGGCCAGGCCGCGGCCCTGGCACCGCTGGTGAAGGGCAACGGTTTCGACCTGGCGCTGGTGAGCCCGGCGCAACGGGCCAGACGTACGGCCGAGCTCGCCGGTTTGACCGACTACGAGGTGGATCCGGATCTGTGGGAGTGGGACTACGGCGGCTACGAGGGCATCACCACGGCCACGATCCGGGAGACCCGGCCCGGCTGGTACCTGTGGCGTGACGGCGTGATCCCCGGCGACGCCGAGCATCCCGGCGAGAGCGCCGCCCAGGTGGGCGCCCGCGCCGACCGGGTGATCGCGCGCGCCAGGGCGGCCGACGGCGAGGTGGCCCTGGTGGCGCACGGTCATTTCCTGCGCGTGCTGGCCGCGCGCTGGCTCGGGCTCCCGCCCGAGGACGGGCGCCTGTTCCGCCTGGACACCGGCACCTACTCCAAGCTCGGCTTCGAACACGCCGAGCCGGTGGTGCTCAACTGGAACGCCCCGGTACTCAGCTGACCGTGCTGCGCAGGGCCGACTCGTGCAGGCTCCTGGTGACCAGCCAGGCCCGCAGGGTGCCGTGCCGCGGGTCGTAGGAGCCCGGCCGCTCCCACAGGGCGGCGAACACCTCTTCGGTGATCTCCTCCGCGGTCGCCGCGCTGCCGGTGACCCGGACGGCGACGCCGTACACGGAAGGGGCGTGCAGGTCGTAGGCGGCCTCCAGCGCAAGCAGGTCCCCGCACAGGAGCCGGGCGCGCAGATCCTCGTCCTCGGCCATCAGTCGCAGCCCAGCGTGGCCGCGGCGGCGACGAGGTCGCGGGCGAGCCCGGGGTCGCCCTCGGCGGCGTAGGGGAACTCGCGCGCCCGCCCCGCCAGCAGCGTGCAGAACCCGGCGGCCTCGGCCGACAGCAGGACCGCGACCCGCTCGGACGGCTCGGCCAGCGGCACCGTCCAGGTGCCGCCGCCGGGACCGGTCAGCACGAACGTGGCCGAGACGTGCCGGCGCGGCCCCTTCAGCGCCCTCGGCAGCATGCCCAGCCCGAACTCCACGATCTGCCGCAGGTGCTCGCCGGCGGGCGGCGCGCCGCGGGGGCGGCCGACGGCGGCCCTGATGTCCTCGGCGTGCGTCCAGGTCTCGAACGCCCGCTGCACCATCGCCTGGCGCAGCGACCCGCGCGCGGGACGCGTCCCGGCCAGCGCGACCTCGACGCCGAGCAGCGCGTGCGCGCCCCCGGCGACCCGTTCGAGCAGCGCGCCCGCCTGCTCGCGCCAGCGCCGGTGCACCGGCGCCTCCCGCGCCCGCACGCCCATGAACTGCGCCACCCGCGCGTCGTTGGCGGCCAGGTGCTCGACCATCGCGCGCACGGTGCCGTGCTTGGGCACCGGCGCGTCCCACTGGGGCACGCTCAGCTCGGCGAGCAGCTCGTCCATGAGCGCCACCTGCGTGGCGTACGGTACGGCTACCGCCGCCACCTCCGCCGTCGCCGGCTGCCTGCGCCCCCGCGCCCTGGACAGCACGCGTTCGCGCAACCTGGCCGGCGGCGCCTGCGCGTGGCCGGGCCGCTCCACGAGCGCGATCGCCGCCGTGCACTCGGCGCACTCGGCCACGTGCTCGTCGGGACTGCGACCGTTGAAGAGGTACGGGTCCGTCATTGGGGACACCTCCGCAGCCCGACGCTACGTCCGCGGGCGCTCCGCGTCGAGTGCCAGCTTGCTACCGGGGAAGGGCGAGAGCACGGTCTCCCGCCAGGGCCCCTCCAGGAAGTCGCGGGCGCGCTTACGCCAGCCGGGCAGCCGGTCGTCGGCCTCGGCCTCGTCGTCCAGGCCCAGCGCGGCGTCGTGGGCGCGCTGCGCGGCCAGGTGGGCGTCGAGCGACATGCCCCAGACGGTGACCGCCTCGGTGTCGCAGAACAGCACCTCGTAGAGCCCGACCAGCCGGTGGCCGTGGTCGGCGAGGATCGGGGCGCGCTCGGTGCGGACCGCCTCCAGGTAGTCCAGGGCGGCGCCGGGGCGTACGCGGGAGCTCTCGAACAGGTAGAACTCCGCCCCGTAGCCCTCGGCCACCAGGTCGGACAGGGCGGGCGAGCCGGGCGCGGCGCCGAGCGGGCGGGAGAAGGCGGAGAAGCGCAGGTCGTCGATGTCGGACAGGAAGAGCCGGTCGTCGACGCCCTGGTAGATCTCCATCATCTGCCGCCAGCCGCCGTCCCAGCCGCCGTGGCAGTCCCAGAGCGTGACGGCCTTGAACTGCGGGTGGCCGGTGATGCCGACCGCGTAGAACGCGCCGACCAGGTCGATCTCGCGTGACCGGATCGACATGCCCTCGGTCAGGGATGGCTCGCGCCTGCTCTGGTCCTCGCGCTTGTAGCGGGTCAGCCAGGTGAGGTACTCCATCGGCCTGCGGGAGTTCATGGGCCGGAAGTCGACCTCTTCGAGCAGGTAGATGCCACGCCGCACCACGCCACCTCGCCTCTGCCAAGCGTTTGCTTGGCAGACACGCTATCAGGCCGGGACCGGCTGCGGGCCGCGCCCGGTGAGCCATTCCAGGACACGCCGGTGACCCGAGGCCGCGTCCTCGAAGTGCCCCCAGTGCCAGTAGCGCGGCTGGTCGCGGATGCCGGTCACCCACGTGCGATAGGAGACGGAACCGTGGGCCGGGGCCACGCCGTACGTGCGGACGACGACCTTGCCGCCGGGCGCGAAGAGCACGTCGTCGGCGATCGGGTAAAGGGTCAGCTGGTCGAGCATGGAGCGATCCTCACAGCGCGCGAGGTCCGGCCCATTACACCCCCGGCGCGCCGCCGTTACGCGGCGGCGCCGGAGGTAAAAATGACGTTAAACCAGGAGGCCGTCGAACTCTCCGTCCTTCACCCCGAGCATGAGCGCCCGGATCTCATCGCGGGTGTAGATCAGGGCCGGCCCGTCGGGGAAACGCGAGTTGCGCATGGCGATACCCCCGTCGGGGAGCTCGGCGAGCTCCACGCAGTTGCCCTGCGAGTTGCTGTAGCGGCTCTTGCGCCAGGCCACCTGCTTGAGGTCGGCCGCGGGCATGCCGTTATACGTGTGCTTCATCTAGATCTTTCTGAGAAGACCGCCGATGAGCTCCACGGTGCCCCCTGGCGTGGTGCTCTCCACGCACAACTGCTCCATAGCGGTGAGGTACGGGTCGACGTCCTCACGCTTGTCGAGGTACAGGGCACCCCAGAGCTGTTCGACGTATACGACGTCCGACAAATCGGACTCGGGAAACCGCAAGATGCTGAACGCGCCACCTTCAGCGGCGTGCATGCCGTACCTGAAGGGCATCACCTGAATGGTGATGTTGGGGAGGGCGGCGACCTCCAGCAGGTGCTGGAGCTGCTCGGCCATGATGTCTCTCCCGCCGATGGTCCTCATGAGCGTCGCTTCGTCGATGACCGCCCACAGACGCGGGCCGTCCTTCTGGGTGAAGCGCTCTTGCCGCTGTAAGCGCAGATGCACGCGGCTTTCTATCTCTTCGGAGGTTGCATCGGGGTTGCCGAGCCGGTAGACGGACCGCGCGTAGTTGGCCGTCTGCAGCAGACCGGGCACGTGCTGCACCTCGTAGGTGCGGATCACGCTCGCGGCCTCCTCCAGCCCCACATATGTGGTGAACCAACCGGGCAGGACGGAGGAGTACTTGTGCCACCATCCCGGGGTGTTGGCCTCGCGGACCATCTCCAGCAGCGCTCGCCGCTCGGCGTCGTCGCTGACGCCGTACAGCGTGAGCAGGTCTTCAACGTCACGTGTCTTGAACCCGACGCGGCCGAGCTCCATCCGGCTGATCTTGGACTCGGACGCCCGGATGTGGAAGCCGGCCTGGCCGCGGTCAAGTCCGCAATCCTCGCGCAGGCGCCTCAGGCTCGCCCCGAGCATGATGCGCCGAACTGTCGAAGCTGAACCCGGCGGATCGATGGACACGTGCTGCTCCTTGGTCGATTCCTTGTCACACAGTCTGTCACTTCACGGCCGAAAGATCATGGGCCGCGGACAAGATCCCCTTTCCCGCCGATTGACCATTTGATGGCCAACCGTAGCGCGCAGCGCGTGCTTCTGCACGTGCATTCGCTCTTGCACCTGCACGATAGTTTGCCCCAGAATGATCAACGTGCAATCCACCTTGGCGCACGGCCAATGGACCACGTTCGACTGGTGGCCCCCGGTCGGCTGGTGGCCAGAGGCGGCGCGTGATCTGCTGGTGTCCGGCCCCCACGCGAGCGCCACCTTCGTACTCCCGCCCGCCGCACCCTCCGTGCACTCCGCCCGCGTCTTCACCTCCGGCTCGCTGAGCGGCTGGGGCCTGCCGGAGCTGGCCGAGAACATGGAGCTGGTCGTCTCCGAGCTGGCGACCAACGCCCTGCGCCATGGCCTGCGGCTCAACGAGCCCCAGGGCCGGCGCCCCGTCCACATGTCCCTGGTACGGCGCGGCCCCCTGGTCACCTGCGCCTTCACCGACCCGGGCTCGTCGGTCCCGGTCTTGCGCTACCCGGGCCCCCTCGACGCCGGCGGCCTGGGCCTGCACATCGTCGACTCGCTCAGCCTGCGCTGGGGATGGTCGGCCCTGGCCCCGCACGGGAAGATCGTCTGGGCAGTCCTGTCCTGACAGCCCCATCCCGGCGGGTCATCTGCACTACCGTGGTTGGTCATGGCTCACGGTGAGTCCCGCGCGACCCCCATGAGAGTGCTGACAGATGGATGATCACCTGCTCGGCTGGCTGCGAACACTCGACGAAGACAGGCTCGGCCGCGTCCTGGCCAACCGGCCCGACGCCATCGCTCCCCCATGGCCGCGCCGCCTCGACCTGCTGGCGCAGCGCCTCGGCAACGGCTTCGCCGTCATGGAGTCGATGCGCGGCCTGCCCCTGCCCTGCCTCGAACTCGCCCAGGCCTGCCTGGTGGTCCACGCGCCCACGCCCGGCACCGTCTCCGCGCTGCTCGGCGTCCCCGTCGAGGAGACCACCCCCTGGCTCGACTGCCTCTACGACCACGCGCTGGCCTGGCCCGACGGCGAGGGCGTCATCCATCTGTCGGAGGCGGTCTCGCGCTGGTGGGCCGCCCCGCTCGGCCTGGGCGAGCCGCTCGACCACTACCTCAACTCCTGGACGATCAGCAACGACGCGCTGCGCGCCATGGCCCGCAACCTGGGCGTGCCGCCCCACGGCAACAAGCGCCGCACGATCGTGCGGGCCACCGAGGTCCTGGCCGACCCGGCCCGCATGGAGGCCATGCTGGCCAACGCACCCGAGGGCACCAGGCAGCTGCTGGAGTCGTTCGCCTGGGACGGGCCCGTCCGCGGCGTCGAGGGCGGCCGCTTCGTGCTGCCCGGCACACCGGAGAAGTGGGCCGCCGACCACGGCCTGCTCTACCGCCCCCGCTGGGACCTGGCCGAGATGCCCCGCGAGGTGGCCCTGTGCCTGCGCGGCCCCGACTACCACCCGCCCTTCACCCCGCACCCGCCGGAAGTGGCCACGATCCCGATCGACCCGGCCGAGGTCGACCACCTGATGACGCTGGCCGCCCCCCACGTCGTCGAGCGCTGCGCCGCCATCCTCGACAACACCTCCAAGACGCCGCTGCCGCTGCTGAAGACCGGCGGCGTCGGCGTCCGCGAGGTGCGCAGGGTGGCCAAGGAGACCGGCTGCGACGAGGACGAGACCCGGCTGCTGCTGGAGGTCTGCGCGGTCTCCAGGCTGCTGGCCTGGGACGAGCAGTCGGGCGGCATGGTGCCCACCGACCGCTTCGACCGCTGGCGCCTCGACGAGGGCTCGGCCCGGCTGCGGGTGCTGCTGTCGGCCTGGTGGCGGATGGAACGCTCGTCGCTGCGGAAGATCGACGGCAAGTACGGCACGGTGCTCGGCGACGACCAGTCCGGCTCCTCCGTGGCCAGGGTACGCAGAGCCGTGCTGACCGGCCTGGCCCACCTGCCCTCCGGCACCGCCTTCGCCGACCGGGGCAGCCTGGTGCGCAACGTGCACTGGCACGCGCCCCTGCTCGACCAGGCGCTGCTGGCCGAGTGCGCTGCCGGCGTGATCGACGAGGCGCGGCTGCTCGGACTGCTGGCCAACGACGGCCTGACCGACCTCGGCCGGGCCCTGGCCGGCCTGGCCGCCCAGGCGGGCGACGAGAACGACGACTCCGTCCCGCTGGTGGAGCACGATCCGGTGCTGGTCGGCGCGTCCACGCGGGCCCTGGCCAGCGTGCGCAGGAGCGCGCTGTTCGGCCCCGACCTCACCGCGGTGGTGACCGGGCCGCCTTCCTCGGAGCTGGCCGCGCTGCTCGACCGGGTGGCCGAGCGGGAGTCCAGGGGCGCCGCCTCGGTGTGGCGCTTCACCACCGAGAGCGTGCGCCGCGCGCTCGACGACGGTTACGAGGCCGACGAACTGCTGGAGGAGCTGAGCGGCGTGGGCTCCATCCCGCAGCCGCTGGAGTACATGGTCCGCGACGTGGCCAGACGCCACGGCGAGGTGACGGTGACCTCGGTCGGCTGCATCGTGCAGGCCGGCGACCCGGCGCTGCTGGCCGAGATCGCCGGGCACCGCCGCCTGGCCAGGCTGGGGCTGCGGCTGCTGGCGCCCACCGTGCTGGTCAGCTCCGAGCCGGCCGAGCGCACGCTGGCGGTACTGCGCGAGCACGGCTACTCCCCCGTGCCGGTGGCCGACACCGGCGAGATCGCCATCCGGCGTACCCGCGTCGAGGAGCGCCAGGGCGGCAAGCTCATCCTGCTGCCCGGCGGCCAGGTCGCCGAACTGTCGGAGATGGACGACCCGGCCCACCTCATCCCCGAGCCGGGGCCCGACCCCCACGAGCACGCCAGGCGGCTGGTCGCCTCCTCCGCGCAGACCGGCCAGGCCGGGCGGACCTGGGCGGTCATCGGCCGGATGGCCTCGCGGCTGCCCACCGCGCAGCAGTCGCTGCTCGGCTTCGTGGTCGACCGCGGGGTGCGGGCAGGGATCACGCTCACCGACGGGCTGACCGCCACGATCAGCCACGGGGAACTGCGCGGCAGCGCGCTCGACGCGTGGTGCGAGGAGGCCGGCGACTACCTGGAGTTCCCGCTGGCCGAGATCGTCGAGGTCAGGGCGACGTACTAGCCAGGGATCGGGCCAGTTCCATGGCCGCCTGGCGGGCGCGGGCCTCGCCGTACTCCTGCTGGAGCACGTGGGCCAGTTCGCCGCCGACGGCGGCGAGCATGAGGTGGGACAGGGCCTCGGCGTCGGCGCCGGTACGGGCCTCGGTCAGCAGGATGACGACGTGGCGGTGCCAGAAGCGGTAGGCGCCGATGCGGTAGCGGGCGCCGGGGCTGGCGGTCTCCGACATGCGTACCAGGTCGAGGTGGGCGAACAGGTAGTCCAGGTAGGCGGCGATGAAGGCGGCCAGGCGCTCGGCGGCGGGCGCGCCGGGGCCCAGGGGCGGCGGGCCCGACAGGATGCGCTCCTGCAACTCCTGCTCCCGCCGGTCGAGCAGCGCCACGGCCAGGCCCGACTTGTCGCCGAACCGGCGGAACAACGTGCCCTTTCCGACTCCCGCCTCCGCCGCGATCGTGTCCATGGAGACCGCCTCGACGCCCTTCTCCGCGAACAGGCGGGCCGCGGCCTTGAGGACCTTCTCCCTGTTCCTGGCCGCGTCGGCGCGCTCGGCGACCGGGCGGGTACGCAGGATCTCCAGCGTCTCACTTGACGAAGCGGACTGCGGTCCGCTAGTTTTCGAGCCATCCACAAAACGGACTGTAGTCCATTTACTTTGGAGGTCGCAATGACCGCGCTCATCTCCCGCGAGGAACTCAAGGCCGCGATCGAGGACGGCGCCGTGACCGTGCTCGACGCGCTGGGCGGGCAGTACTACGAGCAGCAGCACCTGCCCGGCGCGATCGCGCTGGTCGAGGACGAGGTGAACGAGCGCGCGGCCGGGCTGCTGCCCGACCGCGACGCCGCGATCGTCACCTACTGCTCCAACCCGGCCTGCGGCAACAGCCAGGCCGTCGCCAACCGGCTGGAGGCGCTCGGCTACACCAACGTCCGCAAGTACCGCGAGGGCATCCAGGACTGGGTCGAGGCCGGCCTCCCGGTCGAGTCCGGGGTGCTCGCCTGATTCGGCAGCACGCCTGATTCAGAGCGCGCCGCAGCGGCGCAGGGTGAGCAGGGCCAGCGCGCGCGTCACCTCGCGCACCTCGGCCAGCTCGACCTGCTCCCTCGGCGCGTGCGCGAAGGCCACGTCGCCCGGCCCGTAGTGGAGCGAGGGAATCCCGCCGCCGTTGTACAGGCGCAGATCGCTCCCGTACGGCGCCGCCGTCTCCGGGGGCCCGGCCCCGCGCACGGCGGCCACGGCGGAGGAGACCTCGGCCAGTAGCGGGTGGCCGGCCGGCAGCCGCCCGCTGGCGAACTGCCCGCCGGGCCAGGTGACGACGGGCGGGTTGGCCCGCAGCCACGGGTCGGCCGCGGCCAGCACCGCCTCCTCGAACGCCTCGCGCGCCTCGGCCGGATCCTCGTCCAGCCGCACGCCCATCCGGCCTTCGGCCACCAGCAGGTCCGGCACGCTGCTGGCCCAGTCGCCGGCCCGCACCGTCCCGACCTCGATCGGGTACGGCATGCGGTTGCCGTCGAAGATGACCGGCAGATTCCGGTTCCGCTCGGCCTCCAGGCGCCGGATCGCCTGGAACACCGGCCAGAACACCTCGATCGCGCTGACCCCCTCGTACCGGGTGGCCCCGTGGGCGGCGCGACCGGCGAGCTCCAGCCGGAAGGTGAGCGCGCCGGCGTTGGCCGTGATCACCGCGCCGCCGGTCGGCTCGGTGATCACCGCGGCCTCGCCGGTGTGCCCTCTGGCCAGGGTGGCGAAGGCGCCCAGGCCGCCGTCCTCCTCGCTGACCACGCAGTGGACGGCCAGCGGCCTGGCCAGCCGTACCCCGGAGCGGTGGAGCGCGCGGACCACCGCCAGGTTGACGGCCACGCCCGCCTTCATGTCGCAGGCGCCGCGGCCGTGCAGGGTGTCGCCGGTGACGCGGGCGGCGAAGGGGTCACTGCCCGCCCACTTGGCCAGGTCGCCCGTGGGGACGACGTCCGCGTGACCCTGAAGGATCAGCGCGGGCGGGCCCTCGCCCGAGGTGGTGCCCACGACGCCGTAGCCCTCGGCGCGCGGGGCCTCGGTGCCGGGAAAGCCGTCACGGGCGCGCAGGTCGTCGAGATCGAGCTTCCAGACGTCGACGTCCATGTCCGCTTCGGTGAGCAGGCGGGCGAAGCGGTGCTGTAGGTCGGACTCGGCGTCGGTGCCGGTGACGCTCGGGATCCTGACCGCCTCGGCCAGCAGGTTCACGGTGTCCGCGTCGTCGATGGCGTCCAGGACGCGGGCTTCCACATCACGCATACGTGAACCGTATCCGGCTTGTCTGGCGATACAGCGATGTGATGTGGATTCTGGTGGTCCCGTTCGCGGGGTGGGCCGTGTTGCGGGTGGCCGGAGTGGTGCCCGCCTGGCCGTGGGTGCCGCTGGTGGCGTTCACCCCGTACGTGGCGATCGCGTCGGTGGTGCCGCTGGCGCTGGCCGCCGC
This sequence comes from Nonomuraea sp. NPDC059007, assembly GCF_042740555.1. Taxonomy (NCBI): domain Bacteria; kingdom Bacillati; phylum Actinomycetota; class Actinomycetes; order Streptosporangiales; family Streptosporangiaceae; genus Nonomuraea; species Nonomuraea sp. NPDC059007. The sequence continues at coordinate 371,864 of NZ_JBHYJD010000005.1, forward strand.
GCGCCGGCGTTGGGCGGCGGCCGGGGTGGCCGCGGTGAGCTGCCTTGCCCTGGCCGGGAGCGTGCTGCCCCGTCAGTTGCCCGAGGCCAACCCGCCCGCCGCGGGGACGCGGTTGCGGGTGCTGTCGGTCAACCTCCGCGTGGGCCAGGCCGAGCCCGAGGCCCTCCTCGCGCTGGTACGGCGGCTGCGTCCCGACGTGCTGACGCTGCAGGAGTTCACGGCGGCGGCCCGCGAGCGGGTCGACGCGCTGGGGCTCGGTCGGCTGCTGCCGCACCGGGTGGACCGTTCCGCGCCGGGGGCGAGCGGGTCGGCCGTGTACGCCCGGTATCCGGTGACCGAGCTGCCGATGATCGCGTACGGGAACTTCCGGCAGACCCGGGCGAAGCTGACCGTGTCGGGGGTTCCGGTCGAGGTGGTGTCGGTGCATCCGTGCGCGCCCCGGTACGACGGGCGGGTCACCTGCTGGCGCCAGGGTCTCGACGCCCTGCCACGGGGCGGTGGCGGGCTGCGGGTGCTGGCCGGCGACTTCAACGCCACCCTCGACCATCCGCCCATGCGCACCCTGCTCACCTCCGGCTACCGCGACGCGGCCGACGTGAGCGGGCAGGGGTTCACGCACACGTGGCCGGTGGTGGGGTGGAAGTTTCTGCCGGGCGTGCAGATCGACCACATCCTGGCCTCGCGGGAGATCGCGGTGACGGAGTTCGGCATCCACGACCTGCCCGGCACCGACCACCGGCCCGTCTTCGCCGGTCTCAGGCTCCCGTGACCGGCGGCGACGCGCAGCGGATCAGGCGGTGGCGACGCGGACGTCGGTGAAGCGGAGCGGGAAGCCCTTGCCCACCGGGGCGGCCGCCATCGCGCCGGCCAGGACGGGGGCCTCGGGTGGGAAGTAGGCCACGCGTAACAGGTGCTCAGGGGGTTCGCCGGCCAGGCCGTACCGGATGCTGACCGCGTCGCCCACCCGGTCCAGCTCGAAGGTGACCCCGTCCGGGCTCTCGTGCAGCGGGAGCATCGAGGCGTCGGAGTAGTCGCGCGTCACCACCGTGGCCAGGCAGAACGCGCCGTCGGTGAACTCCACCCCCGCCTTGATCCAGGTCGTCTCGTCGATCCGCAGGACGGCGCCGGCCTGGTCGTGCTGCTCGGCGTACTCGCCGGTAAAGGTCACCGACAGCCGCAGGTCGCCGCTCTGCGTGCGGCCGAACACATGGGCGTTGTCGAAGGTGTAGCCGTAGCGGGTACGCCGCCACAGATCCGTGCCGCCGTCGCAGAACAGGGTCAGGCCGTCGTCGGCGGTCCACTCCCGTGGAGGGTTCAGCCACCGCCAGCCCGTGGCGCCGAAGGCCATGATCATGGATTTATCCTGCCACGATCCTCCGACCGTAGTAAGCGGGCAGGTCTGTCCAACCGGGGCCGTCGCTGAGGTGGACCGTTCCCGCCAGCCTGGCCGCCTTCCGCAACGTCGCCACGCGGACGCGTTCGCCCACCCCGTGGATCAGGTGGCAGAAGCGGCCCCGCGCCAGCGCCCTCGCCCAGGCGGGCTCCCTGATCGCGCGGTAGGCGGCCAGCGGGCCCTCGAACGTCACCAGCACGTCCGCCAGCGCCGCGTAGCCGGGGTCGGGGTAGACGCCCGGGTTGAGGACGATCGTGCCGCGGACGCCGTCGACGATCTCGCGGTAGTGCTCCAGGCGGTCGGCGTCGGCGGCGACCTGGTCGAGGAAGACGCCGCGCAGGCCGTAGCAGGACCTGATTCTGCGCAGGTCGGCGCGGACGTCGGCGGCGGCGCGCAGCCCGAAGTCGGTGTCCACCCGCGCCAGCACCTCGCTGCCCGCCGCGACGAGCCGGCCCACGATCGGCGCGTAGGCGGCCTCGCGCTCCTCACCGAGGTCGAGCACCACCAGCCTCGGCGGTACGGCCAGCAGCCGACGCCACGTGTCCGCCGCCTCCCCAGGGCTGAAGTAGGCCGGCACACAGGCCCCGACCAGCGCCTCCCCGACCTCCAGCAAGCGCACCTCCTCCTGCTCGCTCACCCTTCCGCCACTCCTCCCCAGAACCGGCGCGCTTCTCCTCTGGCCGGGGGGCTCCGGCCAGGTCTCGACCCGCCCGTGCCCGCGCGACCACGGCTCACCGGGCTCGGCCTGACCGGACAACCAGGGCGGGCCCGGCAGATCGCGGGCGCCGACCGTCAGGTGCGTGTCCGCCGTCAGCTGCGCGGCCGGCGTCGCGAGCGTGTCCGGCAGCACGTGCACGTCCGGGCCGGCAGGTGTCATCGGTGTCCTGGGCCGCTCGTGGCCGGGCGGCGTGCCGCCCGGCGTCCAGTCCCGTGCCGCGTTCCCGCTCATGATGGTGTGCCGCTCTCCACCGGCCGGGCCGGCGCGTTCAGGGCCGACCACAGGGTCTGGAGCGAGTCGCGCAGCGTCGTGCGCGGCCGCCAGCCCAGCGAGTCGGCCGCGCGGGTGATGTCGGCGCACTGCCAAGGTACGGCGGGCGAGCCCTGCCCGCCGGGCAGCACGCGCGCGCCGGGCCTGGCGACCTCCACGAGGGTGGAGACCAGGTCGTGAACCGGGGTGGCGCGCCCGCTGCCGATGTTGAGCACCGGTGGCAGCGGCCCGCCGGCCCCGGCGGCCATCGCCACCGCCTCGGCGACGTCGCGTACGTCCACGAAGTCGCGGTAGACGTCCTGCCCGCCGACGACCAGGTCGCCGCCGTCGCGCAGGGCGAGGGCGAGTTTGGTGGGCAGCGAGCCGGGCGGCGCGCCCGGTCCGATGACGTTGAAGACGCGCAGGACCGAGGCGTCGAGGCCGTCGGCGGCGGCCGCGCGGACGAGTTCGGTCCCGGCCAGCTTGGCCAGGCCGTAGGCGCCGAGGGGGTCGCAGGCGTCGTCCTCGGAGATGGGCGGGCCCATGGGCACCCGGCCGTACTCGGCGGCGCTGCCCACCTGCACGTACTTGGCCCGCGGGGCCGCGACGGCGAGGGCGGCCAGCAGGCGGGCGACGGCGACGACGTTGTCCTTGGCCAGGGTGGCGGGGTCGCCGCCGGTGGCGCCGGCGCAGTTGATCACGACGTCGGGGGCGATCTCGTACATGAGCCCGGTGAGCTCGGCGTGCCCGGAGGCGGCCAGATCGATGCGGCCGCGCGGGACGGCGACGACGTTCCGCTCCCCCAGCGCGGCCCGTACGTGCCGGCCGATGAAGCCGGCGGCGCCGAACATCACGATCACCGTGAGCCGCTCCCCATATCACCACAGCCACGTGCCCCCCTTGACACCGCGGCTGAGCAAGTTATAGCCGAGCCGCGGGAAGGCCCGCCGGAAGTTCCCGCAAACAATGCCCTGACCTGCGCTAACACCATCCACCGACATTTCCGCAAATTTCGCGTTAAAGGACTGAAGCGACGTATGTCCCCCGGTCAGAGCGCCCGGCCGTCCGGGGCGTGCGGGCGGGCCGAGGTTCCCGATGGACGTAAACTGCGGATGTGGCAGAACCGAAGTTCGAGATCCAGATGCTCCACGACCGGGTGCTGATCCGGCTGGAGCGCGAGGCCGAAGAGCGGCGCAGCGGAGCGGGGATCGTCATCCCGGCGACGGTCAAGCTCGCCAACCGGCTGTCCTGGGGCCAGGTCTGCGGCGTGGGCGCGAGCGCGCGCACGGTCAAGGTCGGCGACAAGGTCCTGCTCAACCCGGAGGAGCAGTTCGAGGTCGAACTGCACGCCCAGACCTACCTGGTCATGCGCGAGCGCGACCTGCACGCCGTGGCCACCACGGAGACCGACCACGGCACCGGCCTCTACCTGTAGGCACGCGTCACTGGTCGCGGACGAAGTGCAGCCAGAGCCCCCCGCGCCACGTCTTGGCCGGGACCCCGGCGAGCACGCGCTTGGTCTTGCCCGTCAGATCCAGGACCACCAGCCGGTACGCGCCCTGCCACGCCGTGACCGCGATCACGTGGCTCTCGTCCCACCACCCGAACAGCGCCTCCGGCTCGGCCCGCACCCGCCGGACGATCTTCCCGCTGGCCGGGTCGACGACGCACAGCTGCTCGGTGAACGACGACGGGCACCACATGGCCAGTTGCCTGCCCGACGGTGAGAAGGCGTCCTCGGGGCCGGTCGGCAGCCCGATCGAGGGGAACGTCCGCACCACCTTGCCGTCGGCCGGGTTGTAGACGCGCAGGCCCCTGCCGTACTCGGCGACGAGGTTGCCGTCGGGCGTCCACCAGAAGCCCGCGCGCGCCGCGGCGCCGGTCACGGTGACCGTGCGGGCGGTGGAGGCGAGCGCGTCGACGACGGTGAACCCGGTCGTGCGCCACTTGCCGCTCACCTTCTTCTCCACGGTCAGCACGACCTTGGTGCCGTCGCGCGACCACGAGGCGTAGGAGGCGGTGAGCGGCTTCCTGACCGTGCGGATGCGGGCGGGCTTGCCGGCGACCCGGTCGGTGACGACCACCGAGTCCCAGCCGGAGCGGTAGGCGTCGGGCACCGCGGCGACCCTGCGGCCGTCGGGTGAGAGCGCCGCCTCGGAGAAGCCCTTCTGCCGGACGAAGGTGTCGCCGGTCAGCGCCCTCAGGTAGGTGCGCTTGGTGCCGAATCCGTAGGAGCTGAGGCGTACCGGATCGTTTGCCTGCTCCTGGACGGTCACGCCCGTGCCGGGCAGGGGCACGTTGGCGGCCACGCCCGCAGGGGCGAGCAGCGCGATCACCGCGAGGACGCTTTTGACGAGCACGCCCGCAGATTAGACACTCCTGGGACCGAAGTCCCGCGTGATGCCGAACGGGTCTAGAGGTAGTCCTTGGCCATCTGCAGGAGGTCGACGCCGAGGGTCCTGAGGCCGAGGTAGACGATCACGCCGGCGGCCGCGACGGTCACGACGGCGACCAGGATGCGGACGGTCCAGCCCTGGCGCTTGTACCACTGGGTCCAGGCGTGCAGCGTGCGCTTGCCGAACTCCAGCACCTTGTGCGCCCAGTGGAACTCGGTGGCCAGCACCGCGAGGCCGGCGAAGACGACCAGCCAGCCGGGTCCGGGGAAGGGCACCATGATGAGGCCGCCGATGACCATGACGGATCCGATGACCCCGATGACGATCTTCAGCGTGAGCGCGCCGGATCGGGTCGACCTGACTCCGTCCAGCCACCCGTGTATGCCGGACCTGCGCGCCGCCTCGTCCTTGAGCTTGTCGGCGTCGCCGGTCTCGGAGTTCTGGATAGGCACGATCCCCCCGCGACTGTCGGTGTGCGAACCACGATACCGGTGCCGCTTTCATTCTCCTTGCAGGTAGATCTTCGCCTCAAAACAGGCATTGAGCGGCAAATATCGGTTAATGTCTGGCATGCCCGAGGTCATGCTTCGCACCGTCACCGGCCCCATACGCGCGGCCGCGATCACCGGTGCCGTTCTCCCCCATGAGCACCTGCGCAACGACATGCGCTGGGCGGTCGGCGTCGACTCCGACCCGCACCGCTGGCTCGACGAGGAGCGTCCCGTCACCGAGGAACTGCGCTCGCTGCGCCAGCAGGACGGGCTCGGCCTCGTGGTCGAACTCACCTGCATGGGCATGGGCCGCGACGCCGCCTCCCTGGCCAGGATCGCCGCCGGCAGCCGGGTCCCGGTCATCGCCGCCACCGGCCTGTACGCCGAGCCGTTCGCCGACGCCCGCGACGCGAGCGTCGAGGAGCTGACCGGCCGGCTGATGAGCGAGATCACCTCCGGTCTCGACGGCACCGGCGTCTTCCCCGGCGTCATCGGCGCGGTCGGTTGCTGGGGCGAGGAGCCCACCGCGGTCGAGGAGCGCTGCCTGGTCGCCGCCGCCCGAGCCTCGCAGTCCTCGCGCCTGCCGGTCGCCACCCACGGCCAGGACCCCACCGGCATCCTGGAGATCATGCTCGGCCAGGGCCTGCCCGCGCGGCGCGTCAGCGTCGGCTACACCGGCACCGACCTGGGCGCCGCCCGCAAGATCGCCGAGGCGGGCGCGTACGTCGGCCTGTCCTCCCTCGCCCAGGGCCCCGAGCAGGCCGCGCGTCTCGTCCTTGGCCTCATCGAGGACGGCCACGCCGAGAGGATCCTGCTCGGCTCCGGCATGAGCCGCGTCGCCCAGCTCCAGCGCTACGAGGGTCCCGGCTACGCGCACCTGTTCCACGCGCTGCTGCCCCGGCTGTGCGAGGCGGGCGTGCCCGACGAGACGCGCCGCCTCCTCACGCACACCAACCCGCTGCGCTGGCTCACCGGGACCGGCTGACGACTGGTTAGGATCGTGGGGTGAGCAAGCTCCCCCGCCTGTCCAAGCTGAGCGACCTGCCCGCGGTCGTCGTGCTGGCGTGGGCGGGCTGGCTGGCCGTCCCGTGGTCCTTCAGCGGCCTCGCCCAGGCGCAGGCCGCCGCCGCGGAGGCCGCCGCCCAGACCGTCCCCCACGATCCCGCCCGCGTCGCCGCCGAGATCCGCGAGGCCGCCGCTCCCGCCGAGGTCCGTGCCCTGACCGCGGAGGTCCGCGCCCCGGCCGCCGAGGTGCGCGCCGCGGTTGTGGAGGCGCTCGGGGCCGCTCCTGCCGATGATCCGGTACGGCCGGCCGAAACGGTCCGCCAGGCCGGGCCGTACAAGACGTGGGGCATGGCGGCGCGGCGTGACGCGGTCGCGATGGAGCGGGCCAGGATCGCCGGAGAGGTGCACGACGCGGCGGGCCACGGCCTGGCGGCGATCGCCATGCAGGCGGGGCTGGCCCTGGTCACCCTCGACGAGAATCCCGAGCAGGCGCGTGCCTCACTGCTGGCCATCAAGGAGACCAGCACCCAGGCGCTGGCCCATCTGCGGGCCGCGCTCGACGGCATCGAGGCCGAGGGCGACCTGCCGGGGCTGATCGACGGCGTGCGGGCGGCCGGGCTGCCGGTGGACGTCGAGCCGGCGGAGCCGAAGGTGCCCGCCGACCTGAGCGGCGCCGTCTACAAGGTGGTGCGGGAGTCGCTGACGAACGTGCTGCGCCACGCGGGCCCGACCCGGGCGCTGGTGCGGCTGTCGGCGGACCCGGGGGTGTACGTGGTGGAGGTGGCCGACCGGGGCGCGGGCTGGTCGGGCGCGGCGGAGGGCCGGGGGCTGACCGGGATGCGCGCGCGGGTGCAGTCCGCGGGCGGCCGGTTCGCCGCGGGCCCGCGTGAGGGCGGCGGCTTCCGGGTGATCGCCCACTTCCCCCGCACCGGCGACAGCGCGTGAACCGAGACGACGCGTGAACAGAGGCGGCGCGTGATCAGGGTCGCCGTGGCCGACGACCAGGCGGTCGTGCGGATGGGGCTGCGGGCGCTGATCGAGCGCGAGGGCGACCTGGAGTGCGTGGGCGAGGCCGCCGACGGCGCGCAGGCGCTCAGACTGCTCCGCGACACCCGCCCCGACGTGCTGCTGCTGGACATCCGCATGCCCGGCATGGACGGCGTCGAGACGCTCAGGGCCATCGCCGCCGACCCGGGCCTGAGCGGCACGCGGATCGTGGTGGTGACCACGTTCGCGGTCGACGAGTACGTCTTCGCCGCCCTGCAGGCGGGCGCGAGCGGCTTCGTGCTGAAGGACAGCGCCCCCGACGAGCTGGTCAGCGCGATCCGGGTGGTGGCGGCCGGCGAGGCGCTGCTGTCGCCGTCCATCACGCGCAAGGTCATCGGCCTGTTCGGCCGCCACGCGGGCGCCGAGCCGGTCGCGGGCGTGGAGACGCTGACGCCGCGCGAGCGGGAACTGGTGGCGTGGGTGGCGACCGGGCGCTCGAACGAGGAGATCGCCGGGGAGCTGGTGATCAGCCCGGACACGGTCCGTACCCACGTGAGCCGGGCGATGGTGAAGCTGCACGCCCGCGACCGCGCCCAGCTGGTGGTGTTCGCGATGCGGGCGGGCCTGGTCCTGCCTACCTGAGCAGCCCCTCGTAGTTGCGCTGCTGCAGCTGGGCCTCGATCTGCTTCACGGTGTCGAGGCCGACGCCGACCATGATGAGCACACTGGCGCCGCCGAAGGGGAAGTTCTGCTGCGTGGACGGGTCGCGCAGCAGCGCGAAGGCGACCAGCGGCAGCAGGGCGAGCACGCCGAGGTAGGCGGCGCCGGGCGCGGTGAGCCGCGACAGCACGTACGACAGGTATCCGGCGGTCGGCTTGCCAGGCCGGATGCCCGGGACGAAACCCCCGAAGCGCCGCATGTTGTCGGCCACCTCGACGGCGTTGAAGGTGATCGACACGTAGAAGTAGGCGAAGGCCACGATGAGCGCGAAGTATCCGGTCATGTAGAGCGGATGGTCGCCTTCGAGGTACGGCGCCAGCCACGGCACCTGGCCGGCGAAGAGCGTCGGGATGTAGAGCAGCGAGGAGGTGAAGATGACCGGCACGATGCCCGCCTGGTTGACCTTCAGCGGGATGTAGGTGCTGGTGCCGCCGTAGGTCCTGCGGCCGACCATGCGCTTGGCGTACTGCACGGGCACGCGCCGTTGTGCCTGCTCCATGAAGACGACCGCCGCCACCAGGAAGACGCCGGAGACGAGGATGACGACGGCGGCGAAGCCGTTCATCGTGAAGATCGTCGACATGTAGGACGGGAAGACCGCGACGACCTGCGTGAACATCAGGATCGACATGCCGTTGCCGATCCCCCGGTCGGTGATCAGCTCGCCGAGCCACATGACCGCGCAGGTGCCCGCGACCATGACGCTGACCAGCACCGCGATGCTCAGCAGGCCGTCGTCGCGCAGCACCGGCTCCCGGCAGCCGGGGAACAGCTGCCCGCTCCTGGCCAGCGCGACCACGGTGGTGGCGTTGAGCACGGCCAGCGCGACCGTGAGGTAGCGGGTGTACTGGGTGATCTTCTGCTGTTTGCCCTCCTTGCGCAGCGCGTCCAGCCGCGGGATGAGCACCGCCATGAGCTGCATGATGATGCTGGCCGTGATGTACGGCATGACGCCGAGCGCGAACACCGACAGCTTCAGCATCGCCCCGCCGCTGAACAGCTGCACCATCTCGGCCAGCCCGCCTTTGACGCTGCCGAGGCACCGCTGCACGGCGACCACGTCCACGCCCGGCGAGGGCACGATCTGGCCCAGCCGGAACAGGACGATGAGGCCGAGCGTGAACAGCAGCTTCCGGCGCAGATCCGCGATGCGGAACGCGCGCACGAACAGGGTGAGCATGCGCCGAGTCTGGCCATGCGCCGCGCGAAGGGCGTCCGACGGCAGGAGGCTGTCGGATACGCAGATCCGCGTAGGCTCTGACCTCGTGGTTCCTGTCTGGGTGATCAGTGGCCCGCCGGGCGCGGGCAAGTCCACCGTCGCCGCCGCGCTCCTGGCCCGCCTGACGCCGGTCCCGGCGCTGCTGGACAAGGACACCGTTTACGGCGGCTTCGTCACCGAGACCCTCCGGGCGTACGACCGGCCGCCCGGCGAGCGCGAGGGCCCCTGGTACGACGAGCACGTCAAGCGGCACGAGTACGGCGGCCTGACCGGTCTGGCCCGGACGATCAGGAGCCACGGCTGCCCGGTGATGCTGGACGGCCCGTTCACCTCGCAGGTGCACTCGGCCGCGTTGTGGGAGCGCTGGGTGGAGGAGCTCGGCGGCGGCCCGGCGCGGCTGGTGTGGGTGCGCTCCGACGGGCCGACGCTGCGCGAGCGGCTGGTGGCGCGGGGGCTTGACCGGGACGCGGGCAAGCTGGGCGCGTTCGAGGACTACCTGGCGGCGATCCGGGTGCACGAGCCGCCGGCCGTACCGTATCTGGAGATCGACAACCGGCGGGGCGCGCCCGGCGTCGGCGAGCAGCTCACCGCGGCGGGTATGCCCCCGCGAACACCTCGGGCAGGCGCGGGACCAGGCGCATGAAGACGCCGTCGTCGTAGGAGGCCCCGGGCTGGTTGGCGAGCTGCTGGGAGACGACCCCGGCGATCAGGCTCGCGGCCAGGGCGAGGCCCTCCTCCCCCGCGGCCTCCGGGGCGACCTCGCCGCGGGCGACCGCGCCCTCGATCAGGGTGGCGAAGTGCCCGCGGATGGCGAGGGCCGGGGCGTAGGCCCGCTCAGAAGGGGTGAATCCGGGCACCGGGCGCCAGAACAGGAGCTGGGCGAGGATCTGGTTGGCCATGATCCAGCGGGCTCCGGCCTCCAGGGAGGCGCCCATGGCGGTCAGGCCCGGTTCCAGGCCTTCCGCGGCCTGCCGTACGGCGTCGAGGTAGCCCTTCTGACCGCGCTCGAAGAGCGCGTCGTAGACCGCGGCCCGCGATGGGAAGTACTTGTACAGCGAGGGCGGCTGGATGCCGAGCCGTCGGGCGACGGTGGTCATGCTCAGCGCGGCCACGCCGTCGGCGGCCATCACCTCCAGGGAGATCCGCAGGATCTCCTCCTGGGTCTCCGTCCGGCGGCGGGCTCGACGATCTGTCACAGCCATAGCATAAGCTATAGGTAGTAGCTAAAGCTATGAGGAGTGCCCGTGGACATCATTCTGGCCGGACTGAAGCAGAACAACCTCAAGGACATCTCGCTGAGCCTGCCCAAGGAGCGCCTGACCGTCTTCACCGGCGTGTCGGGCTCGGGCAAGTCGTCGGTGGTGTTCGGCACGATCGCCACCGAGTCGCAGCGGCAGATGAACGCGACCTACAGCGCGTTCATCCGCAACCGGCTGCCCAAGTTCGAGCGGCCGCGCGCCGAGCGGCTGGCCCACCTGACGCCCGCCGTCGTCGTCGACCAGAAGCCCGTCGGCGGCAACGCGCGCTCGACCGTCGGCACCATGACGGAGATCCACCCCATCCTGCGCGTGCTCTTCTCCCGGTACGGCCGGCCCTCCGCCGGCCCGGCGAGCGCCTACTCCTTCAACGACCCCCAGGGCATGTGCCCCGAGTGCGACGGCCTGGGCAAGACCGTCCAGCTCGACCTGGACCTGGCCATCGACAAGAGCCTGTCGCTCAACGAGGGCGCGCTGCGGCTGTGGTCGGTGGGTTCGTGGACGTGGAAGCTGTATGAGCAGTCCGGCCTGTTCGACATGGACAAGCCGGTCGGCGAGTTCACGCCCGAGGAGACGCGCCAGTTGCTCCACGGCGAGAGCTTCAAGATGGAGCGCGGCACCTACGAGGGCGTGGCCGACCGCTTCGACCGCCTCTACCTCAAGCGCGACAAGGAGCTGGTGTCGGCGAAGAAGATGCTGGCCGAGGGCCCGTGCCGGACCTGCGGCGGCGCCCGGCTCAACCGGGCCGCGCTGGCCTCGCGCATCGGCGCGCACAACATCGCCGACTACGGCGCGATGGAGGTCGCCGACCTGATCGTCGTGCTGGAGGGCCTCGGCAACCCGGTCGCGGGCCCGGCCGTGGCGGCGCTGCGCCGCATCGAGACGGTCGGCCTCGGCTACCTCAGCCTCGACCGGCAGACCAGCACGCTGAGCGGCGGCGAGGCCCAGCGGCTGAAGACCGTGCGCCACCTGGGCAGCTCGCTGAGCGGGCTCACCTACATCTTCGACGAGCCGAGCGTCGGCCTGCACCCGCGCGACGTGCACCTGCTCGGCGAGCTGCTGCTGGAGCTGCGCGACAGCGGCAACACGGTGATCGTGGTCGAGCACGACCGCGACATCATCGAGCTGGCCGACCACGTGGTGGACATGGGCCCGCGCGCCGGCGCGTCCGGCGGCGAGGTCGTCTACGAGGGCGGCGTGCCGGGCCTGCGCGCCGCGACGACGCTCACCGGCCGCATGCTGCGCCGCACCACCGGGCTCAAAGCGGAGGTGCGCACGCCGTCGGACTGGATGACGATCGCGGGCGCCTCCCGCCACAACCTCCACGACGTCTCGGTACGCGTCCCGCTGGGCGTGCTGACCGCGGTCACCGGCGTGGCCGGATCGGGCAAGAGCACGCTCATGGCCTTCGCCGACGGCATCGCGATCGACCAGTCGCAGATCGGCGGCTCGATCCGCTCCACGCCCGCCACCTACCTCAACGCCATGGACTCCATCCGCAAGCTCTTCGCCGCCGCCAACGGCGTGGAGCCCGGCTGGTTCAGCTTCAACGCGCTGGGCGCCTGCCCGGCCTGCGAGGGCAAGGGCCTGATCAAGACCGACCTCGCCTTCATGGACCCGGTGACGTCGGTCTGCGACGCCTGCGGCGGCAGCCGCTACAACCCGGCGGCCCTGTCCTACCGCTACGAGGGCCGCACGATCGCCGACGTCCTGGCGATGACGGCGGAGGAGGCCGACGGCGTGTTCGGCATGTTCGGCGCGCTGAGCGAGCTCGGCCTCGGGTACCTGACCGTCGGGCAGCCGCTGAGCACGCTGTCGGGTGGCGAGCGGCAGCGGCTCAAGCTGGCCCACCGGCTGCGCGAGAGCGGCAACGTGTACGTCTTCGACGAGCCGACGACCGGGCTGCACATGGCCGACGTGGACACGCTGCTGGCGCTGCTCGACCGGCTGGTCGACGGCGGCAACACGGTGATCGTGGTCGAGCACGACCTGGACGTGGTCAAGCACGCCGACTGGGTGATCGACATGGGGCCGGAGGCGGGCCAGCACGGCGGCCGCGTGGTGTTCACGGGCACGCCGGCCGAGCTGGCCGACGCCTCCACCCATACGGCGAAATATCTCGCTAAGTCACTCGAAAGTCCTCATCGCGGGCGTCGATGATCGCCATGTGCCCCGGGAGGTGGCCGATGGCGAAGTCCACGGCGCCGATCGCGAGCTGAGGCGTCACCCCGCACGCCCAGAACACCGGCACCTCCCCCGGGCCGACCGGCACCCGATCCCCGAAGTCCGGATTTTTCAGGTCTTGGATACCCAGAGCTGCCGGATCCCCCACGTGGACGGGCGCGCCGTGGACCGCCGGGTAGCGGCCGGTGACCTCCCGCGCGACCTCCACGAGCTCCTCGGGGACGGGCCGCATCGAGACGACCAGCGGCCCCGCGAAGACGCCGACCGGCTCGCAGGCCACGGCGGTGCGGTACATCGGCACGTTCACGCCCAGCTCCACATGCCTGACCGGGACGCCCGCCGCCATGAGCGCCGCCTCGAAGGTGAAGCTGCAGCCGAGCAGGAACGCGACCAGGTCCTCGCGCCAGTCGGCCAGCACGTCCGTCGCGTCCTTGACCGGGCGGCCGCCTCGGTAGACCCGGTAGCCGGGCAGGTCGGTACGCAGGTCGCCGGGGAACAGCCGGGTGGCGGTGGCGCCGGGCTCACCGGCGTCCAGGATCGGGCAGGGCTTCGGGTTGCGCTCGGCGAACCGGCGGAAGTCGGCGGCGTACGCGGCGGGCAGCGCGATGAGGTTCGCCTGCATCCAGCCCGCGCACCAGCCCGCCGTGGGCACCCGCTCCCCCTGCCTGAACCTGGCCCGCGCCTGCGCCGGGTCGAGCGCCGATTCCCGCATGTCATCTCCCCTGGGCTTTTCGGTCGGGCGCGAGTAGAAAGTGACTCGTGCCCCCAACGGACTGGAACCCCGCCGAGACCCGCCTCTGGCACTCCTTCCGCCAGGGCGCCGAACTCGACCTCGGCGCCCTGGACGAGGCCGAGCGCAAGGTCCGCGCGGACGTCGTCGCCGAACTCCTCCTGCACGGCCCGGACGCGCTGCCCGGCAGGGTCGCCGCGCTGAAGCTCACCGGCGCCGAGATCCAGGGCCGCCTCGACCTGGAGGGCGCCGTCATCGAGCCCGCGCTGGCCCTGGTGGGCTGCACGTTCGAGCACGGCGTGAACCTGACCACGGCGACCGCGGGCGCGATCTGCCTCAACGACTCCCACCTCCCGGAACTGTCGGCGGAGCTGCTCAGGGCCCGGACGTTCATGATGCGCGACGCGGTGCTCGACGGGAACCTCTGGATCCAGGGCGCGCGGGTCGACATCGACATCGACCTGGACCGCACCCGCGTCGCCGGGTTCCTCAACGCCAACCTCGCCGTCACCGGCGGCTGGCTCAACGGCCGCGCCTCCCCGCGCCACGACGACGACGGACCCGGCCTCACGATCGGCGGCGAGCTCGACCTGGTGGGCGCCCAGCTCGGCGGCCTCGACCTGCACGGCGCCAGGATCGGCGACGGCGTGTGGGCCAGGGGCGCCGTCATCGGCTACGCCTGCCTCGCCACGGCCGAGATCGGCGGCCCGCTCAGCCTGCGCGCCGCCCGGATCACCGGGGAACTCGACCTCGACGCCGTCCTCATCCGCCCCTCGTCCGACCCCACCATGATCGACCTCACGGACGCGGAGGTGGCCACCGCCGTCGTCACCCCCGCGCCCGGCAGCTCCGGCCGCGTCTCGCTGCGCAACGCCCGCATCACCGCGTACGCCGACCAGCCCGGCGCCGGCCACGAGACCGACCTGGACGGCTTCGCCTACCAGCGGCTCGGCCCCCTGTCGCCGGAGTGCGCCGACGAGCGCCTGGCCTGGCTGGAACGCGGGGCGGCGCCGAGCACGCCGCAGCCCTACGAGCAGCTCGCCGCCGCCTACCGCGCCGCCGGTTTGCACCGGGAGGCGGGGCGCGTGCTGCGGGAGAAGCTGCGCCGTACCGCGCGGGCGCGGGGTGGTCTCGCGCGGGCGTGGGGCGCGCTGCAGGACCTCGTGCTCGGGTACGGCTACCAGCCCTGGCGGGCCGTCGTGGCGTTCGTGGCGATCCTGGCGGCCGGTACGGTCTACTTCGCCACGGTCAGCTGCCCGTCCCTGTGCCCGATCAAGGCCGGTGAGCATCCGGCCTGGGACCCGTTCCTCTACACCCTCGACCTGCTGATCCCGCTCGCCAACCTGGGCCACGACGGCGTCTGGAACCCGCTGGGCCTGGCCAAGGCGGTCAGCCTGGTGGTGATCGTGGCCGGGTGGGCCCTGGTGACGACCATCGCCGCCGCGGCCGCCCGCGCCCTGACCCGGCCGTGAGCGCGGTGGTCAGGCGCGGCCGCTGGCCTTCTGGCTGCGGCGGCTGACCGAGTCGATGACCACGGCGGCCAGCAGCACCGCTCCGGTCACGATGAACTGGATCGCGTTGCTCACCCCCTGCAGCGCCATGCCCGAGGCGATCGACTGGATGACCAGCATGCCGAGCAACGCCGAGTAGGCGCTGCCCCGGCCGCCGAACAGGGAGGTGCCGCCGATGACGGCCGCGGCGATGGCCATCATGAGCACGTTGCTCTGCCCCGTGGCCTGGCTGGCGCTGGAGATGCGGGAGGCGGCGAAGATGCCGCCCAGCGCGGCGAAGGCGCCGGAGATGGCGAAGACGGACATGCGGATGAAGGCCACGTTGATGCCGGCCCGCCGGGCGGCCTCGATGTTGCCGCCGACCGCGAAGATGCTGCGGCCGTACTTGGTACGCCGCTGGACGAAGTCGGTGACGATCACGACGGCCAGGAAGATCAGCAGGGCGAGCGGGAGGCCGCGGTAGAGGTTGAGGACGTAGGCCACGCCGAACGCCACGACGGCCAGCACCGCCGTACGGAAGACGATGTCGCCGACCGTGCGGGAGGGGACGCCGGCGGCGCGGCGGCGGGCGTTGCCCACGAGCGAGACGAGCAGGAATCCGGCGGTCGCGGCGGCGGCCAGGCCGTAGGCGGCGATGACGTAGGCGAAGTAGGTGTCGGTGAGGTTGGAGATCAGGCCGTCGGGCAGGTTGATGGTGCCGTTCGGGCCGAGTACCCAGAGCTGGAAGCCGGTCCAGGCGAGCATGCCGGCCAGCGTGACCACGAAGGAGGGCACGCCTATCTTGGCGAAGAAGAAGCCGTGGAACAGGCCCATCGCGGCGCCGACCGCGACCGCGACGATCATCGACGGCAGCGGGTCCCAGCCCTGGCCGACGCTGAGCACGGCCAGCACGGCCGCGCAGGCGCCGCTGACCGCGCCCGCCGACAGGTCGATCTCGCCCAGGAGCAGCACGAAGACGATGCCGACCGAGATCAGGCCGGTGGCGACGATGTCGACGCTGAGGTTGGACAGGTTCTGCGGCGACAGGAAGCGGTCGTTGAGCGTCTGGAAGACGAGCCAGATGACGACCAGCCCGACGATCACGGGGAGCGGGCCGAGCTCGCCGCCCTTGATCCGGCGCCTGAACTCGCCGAGGTAGCCGGCGAAACCCTTCTCGCGCACCAGCAGCCGGGGGTCCACCTGCGCCTCGGCCGCGGGGCCCGCCGGCTTCTCCTGCGTCATTCGCCCTCCTCGGAACGGGCCCGGCGGCGGGAGACCGCGTTGTCCGTGGCGCCGGTGATCGCGGCGATGATCTCCTCCTGCGTGGTGCTCCGCGCGTCGAAGACGCCGTTGTTCCGGCCCAGCCGCAGGACGGCGATTCGGTCGGCGACCGCCTTGACGTCGACCATGTTGTGGCTGATCAGGATCACGCCGTGTCCTTGGGCGCGCAGGCGTTCGACGAGGTCGAGCACCTGCGCGGTCTGCTCGACGCCGAGGGCGGCGGTGGGCTCGTCCAGCAGGACCACCTTGGGCTCGCCGAGCAGCGAGCGGGAGATCGCCACGGTCTGGCGCTGGCCGCCGGACAGCGAGGCGACCGGGATCCGCACGCTCGGGATCTTGATGGACAGCGTGTTGAGCAGGTCGCGCGAGCGCTTCTCCATGGCGACCTCGTCGAGCACGCCGAAGCGCCGGATCTCGTTGCCGAGGAACAGGTTGCCGACGACGTCGAGGTTGTCGCAGAGCGCGAGGTCCTGGTAGACGGTGGCGATGCCGAGCGACTGCGCCTCGCCCGGACTGTGGATGGTGACCGGGCGGCCCTGCCAGCGGATCTCCCCCTCGTCGGCCGGGCCGACACCGGCGATGACCTTGATCATCGTGGACTTGCCCGCGCCGTTGTCGCCGACGAGCGCGAGGACCTCGCCGGCGTTGACCTCCAGCGAGACCTCCGTCAGCGCCTGCACGGCGCCGAAGCGCTTGGAGACCCCCTCCAGGGCCAGGACCGGTGCCACGTCATTCCAGTCCGGCGGCCTTGCAGGCGGCCTGGACCTGCGGGGTGCAGATCTCCTTCACCGTCCAGAACCCGTCCTTGACGACGGTGTCGTCGATGTTCTGCTTGATGACGACGATCGGCGGGATGATCTGGGCGGGGATCGCGTCGTTCGTGCCGTTGTTGACGGTGGCGGTGCCCTTGACGTCCTCGCCGGTGCCGAGCGCGATGGCCATCTCGGCGGCGTTGCGCGCCTCCGGCTTGATCGGCTTGTAGATCGTCATGGTCTGGGTGCCGAGCAGGATGCGCTGGATGCCGGCGAGTTCGGCGTCCTGGCCGGTCAGCGGGGTGCCCGGCTTGACGCCCGAGTTCTGCATGGCCTTGGCGATGCCGCCGGCCATGCCGTCGTTGGCGGCGTAGACGCCGATGACGTTCTGCGCGCCGAGGGCGGTGAAGGCGCCGTTGGCCTCGGTGTTGGCCTGGTCGGGGCTCCAGTCGGGGGTGTCGTACTCCTTGCCGATGGTCACCTGGCCGTCGAGCACCGAGTGGGCGCCCTTCTTGAAGTCACCGGCGTTCGGGTCGGTGGGCGAGCCGTTGATCATGACGATCGGGCCGCGCTTGGGGTCGCCGCCCGCCTTGACGGCGTCCAGCAGGGCCTGGCCCTGCATCTTGCCGACCTGGATGTTGTCGAAGGAGGTGTACGCGTCGACGGGCCCGCCGGCCAGCCGGTCGTAGGCGATCACCTTGGCGCCCTGGTCGGTCGCCTTCTTGACCGCGCCCGCGATGGCCTTGGCGTCCACGGCGTCCAGGATCAGCACCTTCACGCCGTTGGTCAGCATGGTGTCGACCTGCTGCTGTTGCAGGTTCGGGTCCTGGTTGGCGTTGTTGTAGACGACCTCGCACTTGGGGCACAGGGCCTTGATGCCCGCGGTGATGTACGGCCGGTCGAACTTCTCGTACCTGGCGGTCTTGGACTCGGGAAGCAGCAGGCCGATCTTGAAGCCCTGCTCCACGGTGCCGATCGCGCTCGGGCCGCCCGGCGCGGGGCCGCCGGTGCTGCCACCGCCCGACTGGCCCGCCGTACCGCAGGCCACCGCAAACGCCAGGACGGCCAGGAGACCGCCGATAACCTGTGCTTTCACACGGCGAGCCGTACCCAGGCGGAAGAGCGGCGCGCGCCGGCTTGCCAATCCTTGCCCGGGTGATGCCGGGGTCTTGATCAGATGGGCTGGACGGGCTCCGCGGCGCGTTCGTCGTAGGCGCGGCGGGCGGCGAAGACCTCGTCGGCGTGCTCGGCCGACCACTCCGCGATGGCCGCGAGCAGGCCGCCGGCGCTGCGGCCCAGTTCGGTCAGCTCGTAGTCGACGCGCGGCGGGATCGTCGGGTAGACGGTGCGCCGGACGAGGCCGTCGCGTTCGAGGGCGCGCAGGGTCTGGCTGAGCATCTTCTGGGTGATGCCGTCGAGGATGCGCCGCAGTTCGTTGAAGCGGCGCGGGCCGTCCAGGAGCGCGCCCATGACCAGCGTGGACCACTTGCCGGTCAGCATGTCGAGGATCGCGCGGGGCTTGCAGGCCCGCAGGAACGCGTCGGCGCCGCCGTACCCGCGGAGGTCGGGAAAGGTGGTATCCATCAGGAACCTGGATATCAAAAGGGTGCCTTCTTCACAAGTGATACCGCCCGCGGCCACGATGGCAGCCATGAGAACGATCGTTTACCGCTCCTTCGGCGGGCCCGAGGTCCTGGAGCTCGCCGACGTCGACCGGCCCGTCCCCGAGGCGAACGAAGTGCTGGTCAAGGTGCACGCCGCCGGGGTCAACCCGCCCGACTGGAAGTTGCGGCGCGGGCCGTACCCGCCGCACTGGATGACGCCGCCGCTGGTCCCGGGCTTCGACGTCTCCGGCGTGGTGGAGGCGTCCGGGGCCTACCAGGGCAGGTTCGTGCCGGGCGACGAGGTCTTCGGCATGATCCTGTTCCCGAACCCGGCCGGCGCCTACTCCGAGTACGTGGTGGCCAGGCCCCGCCAGTTCGCCCGCAAGCCGCCGGGCCTGAGCCACGTGGAGGCGGCGGCGCTGCCGATGTCCGGCCTGACCGCCTGGCAGGGCTTCGAGGACTCCTGGGACGTACGGCCCGGCGAGCGCCTGCTCGTGCACGGGGCGGCCGGCGGGGTCGGCCACCTGGTGGTCCAGCTGGCCAAGCGGCGCGGGGCGTACGTGATCGGCACGGCCAGCGCCGGCAAGCACGACTTCGTCCGGCGCATGGGCGCCGACGAGGTGATCGACTACCGCGCCGTGGACTTCGCCCAGGCGGTCGAGCCGGTGGACATGGTCTTCGACATCGTCGGCGGCGACTACCCGCGGCGCTCGCTGCCGCTGGTGAAGGAGGGCGGCGCCTACCTCGGCGCGGCCGACATCTCCGACGAGGACGGCGCCCGGTACGCGGCCCGGGGCGTGCGGTGGCGGCGCTTCCAGGTGGAGCCGGACCACGCGGCGCTGGCCGAGCTCGCCAAGGTGCTGAACGTGCACGTGGACCGCACCTTCCCGCTGGAGGAGGCGGCCAAGGCGCACGAGCTGGCGCAGGGCTCGGACTTCGTCGGCAAGATCGTCCTGGAGGTTTGACATCCGCCCTCGCGTCAATCTACGTTGACCTAGACTCGTCAATGAAGGTTGACGCGAGAGGAGTCCGCATGCATGCGCTGGCCATGGCCGTGAGCGCGAACCTGCCCGTGATCCTGTGGGGCGCCCCCGGCACCGGGAAGACCTCGTCGGTGCTCGCCCTCGGCGAGCAGCTGGGGCTGCCCGTCGAGGTCGTCGTGGGGTCGGTCCGGGAGCCGAGCGACTTCGCCGGGCTGCCCGTCGTACGGGAGGGCGGCACCTGGTTCGCGCCGCCCCGCTGGGCCGAACGGCTCGCCGCCGCCGGGCACGGCATCCTGTTCCTGGACGAGCTGACCACGGCGCCGCCCGCCGTACAGGCGGCCATGTTGCGGGTCGTACTGGAACGGGTGGTCGGGGATCTCGCGCTGCCAGAGGGGGTGCGGATCGTGGCCGCGGCCAATCCGCCGGCGCTGGCGGCCGACGGGTGGGATCTGTCGGCTCCTTTGGCCAACCGGCTGGTTCATCTGGATTGGTCGATCAGTGCGGCCTCGGTGGCCGACGGGTTCATGGGGGGCTTCGCCGTACCGGATCTCGCGGGGGCCGGGGCGCCCACCGCGGCGGAAGTGGGTGCGGCCCGAGCGCTGGTGGGGGCGTTTCTGCGGGTGCGGCCGTCGCTGGTGCTCGCGGTGCCGGAGGAGAGCGGGCGGGCGTGGCCCAGCCCCCGCACGTGGGAACTGGCCGCGACCGCCCTCGCCTGCACCTCCTCCCGGCCGGGCGAGTGGGCGGAACGGGTGCGGGCCGAGCTGGTGGTGGGCGCGGTGGGCGAGGCGGCCGGGTTCGAACTGCTGTCGTGGGTACGCGACCTCGACCTTCCCGACCCCGAGACCCTGCTGTCCGACCCGGCGGCGCCCCTGCCCGACCGGGTGGACCGGCTGCACGCGGTACTCGGCTCGGTCGTCGCCCACGTGCGCGCCGACGGTGGCGGCGACTCCTGGCAACGTGCCTGGAACCTGGTCGCCCGGGTGGCCCGCCGTACCCCGGACGTGGCCGCGGGGGCCGCACGCTCGCTGGCCGCCCGCCGCCCGGAAGGCACCCCGCTCCCGCCCGCGATGCTGGAGCTGGCCCCGATCCTGCGCGCCGCCGGCCTGATGCCATGAGCATCGCCGCCGCCCGCCTGTGGGCCGTCACCCGGGCGCCGTACCTGGCCTCCGCCCTGTTCGCCCTGCGCCCCATCGAGCACCCTGACGGCCCGCCCGGCCTGAGCGTGGACCCCAACTGGAACGTCCACCTCTCCGGCGACCTGCCCGCCGAGGAGGCCGGGTGGTGGCTGATCCACCACGTGGGCCACCTCCTGCGCGACCATCCCGCCCGTGCCCGCGGCGAGGCCTGGCCGCTGGCCTCCGACGCCGAGGTCAACGACGACCTCCCGCCGCCGCCCTTTCCCGCCGTCTCCCCCGACACCCTGGGCCTGCCCGCCGGACTGCTCGCCGAGCGGTACCTGGAGCTGGTCGACCTGATCGACGTCCCGCCCGAGCTGGTCGCGTGCTCGGCGCCGCCGTACACCGGCCCCGCCGTCATGACCGACGTCGAACGCTCCCTGCTGGTACGCGCGGTCGCCGCCGACATCGACGCCCACCGCGGCACGGCGCCCGGCGGCTGGCGGCGATGGGCAGAGCAGGTGCTCCGCCCGGCAGTGGACTGGCGCGCCCTCCTGGCCACCCTCGTCCGCCACGGCCTCGCCCGAGCCACCGGCCGCGTCGACTACAGCTACGCCCGCCCGTCACGCCGATCCGTCCCGTCCGTGGTGCTGCCGTCCCTGGTCCAGCCCGTCCCGCGCGTGGCCGTCGTGGTGGACACCTCCGGCAGCGTCCGGGAGGAGGCACTGCGCCGGGTGCTGGCCGAGGTGGACGGCGTGCTGCGGGCGGGCGCGCAGGTGGACGTGATCTGCTGCGACGCCGCCGCCCACCCCCCTCAGCGGGTACGGCGGGCGAGCGAGGTCACCCTGACCGGCGGTGGCGGCACCGACCTGCGCGAAGGCCTGAAGGCGGCCGGCGCCCTCCGCCCCGGCCTGACCGTCGTCCTGACCGACGGAGACACCCCCTGGCCCGTCTCCCGCCCCCGCCACCCGGTCGTCATCTGCCTGATCACCCCTCCCGATCCGGTCGAGGTCCCCGCGTGGGCGCACGTCGTGCGGGTGGAGTCGTGAGCGCCTGGAAGGGGTTCACGCAGGGCGAGACGCGCCGATGGCGGCGGGCCGGGTTCGCGGAGGTGGAGGCGGCGGCCTGGCGGGAGGCCGGGGTGGAGGATCCGGACGACGCGCGGCTCTGGCGTACCACCGGCGCCACCCCTTCCAGCGTCATCTCCTGGCAGCGCGGCGGGCTGACGCCCGGGGACGCGGTGCGCTGGCACGAGCACGGGGTGAAGCCCCGGGAGGCCGCCGCCCGCCACCTGGCCGGCGAACCCCCGCACCGGGTGCCGCTGATGGCCCGGCTGTTTCCGGGGATACGGCTGAGCGATCTCGAACCCGGGCAGGCGGCGGCGTTGCGTACCCTGCTCCGGGCGGGAGTCCCGGTGGACGTGGCGCGCGCCTACACCGACGCCGGGTGGGACGGCGGCGCGGCCCGCGACTGGGCCGAGCGCCGGATCCCGCCCGCGCAGGCGGAGGTGTTCCGGGCGATGGGGTTCACCGCGCCCGAAGCCGCACGTATGGGACGACCGCCCATGGAGGTGCTGGCCGGCTGGTGGGGCGCGGTGCCCCTGGAGGAGGTGGCGGCCTGGTGCGCCGCCGGGCTCGGGCCGCGGGAGGCGGCGGCCCAGCGGGCGGCGGGGGTCACCGCCGAGCAGGCGGCCGTCCTGCGCGCTCTTCAGCGGCCCTGACTCATCTAGACCACCGCTCTGGTCAGCGGCGGTGTGGCCGCCAGTTTCGGGGGCGATGGCAAGTGACGCGGACATGAATGCCGACGTCGGACCGGGTCCGCACGTCATGCCCACATATGTGCAAATCCTCCCCGTATAGTCGTGCTTAACCGGCTAACCTAGGAGGCCTCAACAATATCTGTCATATTTCCTGACTTATCCCCATTGCGACCCAAGAAAGGCCGTCTTACCTTCCCGTTATGGACCTCGAGCTCAGGCACCTCAGAATCGTCCGCGCCGTCGCCGACGCGGGCAGTGTGAGCAAGGCCGCGAACCTGCTCGGCCTGGCGCAGCCCGCGTTAACCGCCCAGCTCAAACGGATCGAAAGGGTGCTCGGAGGCTCCCTGTTCGAACGTGACAGGCGCGGCGCCAGGCCAACACTCCTCGGCGAACTGGTACTCGAACGCGCCCGCGTCCTGCTCCCCGCCGCCAAAGAACTTCAGGATGAAGCCCTGCGATTCGCCAGCACCCCCTCCGTGCGCTACCGCATCGGCGCCACCAACGGCCCCGTCCTCGGCGGGCTCGTCGACCGCCTCGCCGCCGAGCGCCCCGTCACCACCCACACCTCCTGGTCGGAACACGAACTGACCACCATGGCCGACCTCGGCCGCCTCGACTACGTGCTGATCGGCGCCTGCGGTGACAGCGGCGCGCCCACCGGTTCGCTCGAATGGGAGACGATCAGCGTCGATCCCGTCTTCGTCCTGCTCGGCGCCGGCCACCGGCTGTCGGAGGAGAAGGAGCTCGAACTGGGCGACCTGGCCGACGAGCAGTGGTCGGTCACGCCCGGCGACGGCTGCTTCGCCGACTGCTTCGCCATGGCGTGCGCCCGCGCCGGCTTCACCCCCGGCACCATCTACGAGACCGACGTCTCGACCTGCGCGCACCTCGCCCAGGTCGGCCGCGCCGTCGTGCTCTGCCAGGCCACCCACCAGCCCGCCGCGGGCCTGGTGAAGGTGCCGCTGACCGGCGCGCCCCTGCGCTGGCGGCAACTCCTCGGCCGCCATCCCACCGCCCCCGACCCCGCGTGGGTCCTCGCCCAGGCCAAGGCCGCCCACGCCGACGCGGTACGGCGCAGCCCCGTCTACCAGGATTGGCTGGTGAGAAATCCGGGTTTCGGTACCGCGCCATAACCCGGTGATATGAGCAAGCTGATACTCCTCGCTCCCTGGGGCCCCGTCTACCGTGACGGCACCCCCAGCAGCGAGGAGACACCATGCTTCGTCGCACCCCGGCTCTGGTCGCGATCGCGATCGGGGCCCTGGTCGTCACGACCACGCCCGCCGTCGCCAAACCCCCGTCCGACGGCATGATCAGCGCCCTCCAGCGCGACCTCGGCATCACCAGGGAACAGGCTCTCGACCGCCTGGCCGGCGAGGCGCGCGCGAGCCGTACCATGCCGTCCTTACAGAAACGGCTCGGTGAGCGCTACGCCGGCGCCTGGCACGAGGGGCCGCAGGCCGCGCTCGTCGTGGCCACCGTCGACGCGGCCGACTCCAGGACCATCACCTCGGCCGGAGCCCAGGTCAAGGTGGTTCCGAGGACGCTGGCCCAGCTCACCGCGGTCAAGGACGGCCTCGACCGAGCCAGGCCACCGGCCTCCGTCCACGCGTGGGCAGTGTCGCCACGCGACAACTCGGTCCTGGTCCAGGCCGCCTCCGAGCAGGAGGCCCGCGACTGGATCACCGCCAGCGGCGTGGACGCGGCCGCCGTACGCGTAGAACTCTCGGCCGAACGGCCCAAGCCGTTCTACGACATCCGCGGCGGCGACGCCTACTACATCCCGTCGAAGGGCTACCGCTGCTCCGTCGGCTTCGCCGCCCGCCGCGGCACCACCCTCGGCTTCACCACCGCCGGCCACTGCGGCGACGTCGGTGACGCCACCCAGGGCTACAACCGGGTCGACCAGGGCGTCTTCCGCATCTCGTCCTTCCCCAGCGACGACTACGCGTGGGTGGAGACGAACTCCCAGTGGACCGCCCCCGGCGTCGTCAACGGCTACAGCGCCGGAATCCTCCCGGTACGCGGCTCCGCCGTCACGCAACCCGGCGGCTCGGTGTGCCGCTCCGGCTCCACCACGCAATGGCACTGCGGCACCGTCCAGGCACTCAACTCCACCGTCAACTACCCCGAGGGCACCGTCTACCAGCTGACCCGCACCAACGTCTGCGCCGAGGGCGGCGACTCCGGCGGCGCCTTCATCTCCGGCGACCAGGCCCAGGGCATGACCTCCGGCGGCTCCGGCAACTGCAGCAGCGGCGGCACCACGTACTTCCAGCCCCTGGCCGAACTGCTGTCGGTAGGCGGCCTGACCCTGGTCACGGCAGGCGGCGACCCGAACCCGCCCACCGGCTGCGCCAACTACCGGGAGAAGTACACCGGCTCCCTCACCTCGAACCAGAACCAGATCCAGCCGAACGGCACCTACTACCAGTCCACGGTCTCCGGCACCCACGCCGGCTGCCTGGACGGCCCCGACGGCGTCGACTTCGACCTGTACCTGGAGAAGTGGAGTGGATCGTCCTGGTCCATCGTGGCCCGCGGCGACAGCGCCAACCCCGATGAGAGCGTGAGCTACAACGGCACCGCCGGCTACTACCGCTACCGCGTCCACGCCTACAGCGGCTCCGGCGCGTACACCATGGGCCTCAACCGCCCATAGTCCCCCATACGAGTACTCGCTCGCCCGCGCCACGATAAGCGCAGGTCGTAAGGCTCAGGCGAGCGAGTACTCCCACCCCGGCCGCCAGTCGAACGGCGCATCCACCAGTTCCTCCAGCGGCACCCCGTGCAGCAGGTTCTGCAACGCCCACCGATTGGCCGAATGCGCGATGACCAGCACCGTCCGCCCCTGCCAGCGCTCCATCACCTCTTCCAGAAAAGCGGCCGTCTCCGCGACGACCTGCCGATAACTCTGCCCACCCGGCCAGGGCACGTCGATGTGCCGCCGCCTGAGCCGCGCCAGCTCATCCACCGGCCGCCCGTTGTAGATCCCGTAGTCACATTCCCGCAACCGAGCATCCCGCAAAATCTCCCGCCCACCCCCAAAGGCAACCTCCGCAGTCTGTACGGCCCGCCGCAGGTCAGAGCTGTACACCACATCGACGCCCGCCCGCCGAACCCCCAGCTCCACCGCCAGCTCCCGCCCCCGCGCAGACAACTCCCCCGGCAGCCAGCCCGTGGCGATCCCTGTCTCGTTGTCCACGGTGATGGCATGCGTCTCATAGATCAGCTTGACCGCCATAAGTCCGAAACTACCTCTGCCGAGCGCCGAGAAAGCCACGAATGTGATCGCCTTGGACTCCATCTAGGCTGCGGGGCATGGAATGATGTCCCAGGCGGTGCTGCTGGCGCCGCCGTACAACTCCATCCAGGGGCGGTAGCTCAGCCGGTCAGAGCATCGGACTCATAATCCGTGGGTCGTGGGTTCAAGTCCCACCCGCCCTACTCTCCCATACCGCGTTCGACGTGGGGTTTCTCGATGCTCGCCCACCTCTGGGCTCGTTGTTGATCATGGTTGGTCGCTCGTCGATTGCTCGCGTGTGCGGACCGCGTCACCCGGTAGATCATTTAGACCGCCAATGTCATCTCAGACCCCAAAGACGACCACGTGAATGCCCTGCCGGAACACCCGTCAAGGGCAGGCGGTCATGATTCATCTGCCGCTCGGTCACGTATCCGCCAAACCGCTCGCGCCCAGGTCACAGCACATCATGTCCGGCAAGACGTTGGCTTGCACCTGGAGTACATGCGCCCGCCCGTTCATGCCCGGTGCCTGGTAACGACACCGGTAGCAACCACCCTGAGGCAAGCGGCCGGGAACCTGGCCGACGCCCGCATCTGCGTCGTAGCTCCGGATGTCAGCCGGACGTGGAAGCGGGGGGGGCCGCCGGCCCGGGGGGGGCCCACCCCCCACCAGGGGGGTGGGCGGGGGGCGTGGGGGT
>NZ_JBHYJD010000005.1:398149-399402 GCF_042740555.1 Nonomuraea sp. NPDC059007
GTTCTCGCGGGCCCGCCCAAGGTGCGGCGGGCCCGCTTCCCCTGCTGGATGGCTCAGCTGGGAACGTTGTCGCCGGTCTTGCCCGACAAGTTGATCAACCTCGCTCGCTGGCCGTTTCGTGCTGCGGTGTTGACGAGGGCGGCGGTGGATTCAGCGGCGGTCTTGGCCAGCTCGGGGTAGACGCTGATGTAGGTGTCACGCGTGAAAGTGGAGGAGACGTGCCCGAGGGTCTCCTGCACGATCTTCACATCGACCCCGGCGGCCAGCATCAGGGTTGCCGCCCCGTGCCGCAGGTCATGCAACCGCACCGGCGGCAGCCCCACGTGGAAGGCCAGCACATAGAACTGGTCACTGACCTGCTGAGGGTGCAACGGCCTGCCGATCTCGTCGGTGAAGACGAATCCGCTGTCCACCCACGCCTCCCCCGCGGCCAGGCGCTCGGCTGCTTGGGCCTTGCGATGAGCGCGCAGCGCGGTGACGGTGTCGTCATCGAGCGCGATGGTGCGGTCGCTGGCCTCGGTCTTGGGCTTGCCCTGGACCGGTTGCCAGCCGAGCTGGGTGATCTGCCAGTGCACCCCGACCGTCCCCGCCGACAGGTCGACGTCCCGCCAGCGCAAGCCGACCGCTTCACCCCGGCGCAGTCCGCGCAACGCGATCAGGCGGTACAGCGCGTAGAGCCGGTGTGTGGTGGCGTGGGCGAGGAAGGCGTAGGTGTGCGAGGGCGTCCACACCATCACCGCAGACGGACGCGGCGTAGAGGCATAAATGTTGAGCATCACCGCCCGGCTGAGCGCGCCGCCGCGCCGCACCTGCTCGGCCGTGAGCCGCTGCTGCAACATCTGGTTCCAGTCGGTGACGCGTTCGTCGGTCCATACCAGCGCCTTCGGGGATACGGCGTCGGGCAGTTCGACCACGGCGGCCGGGTTGAAGTCGATCAGCCGGTCCTGCTTGATCGCGACGTTCAGCGCGTGCCGCAACGTGGCCCGGATGCGGTGCATCGTCGCCGGACCGACCGGCCGCCGATTCCGCGCCTCCGCCCGCTGGATCGGGTCGCTGCTGGCGCGGGCGGCGGTGATGACGTCGTTGAACTCCTCGATCGCGTCGAACATCCCCGCGATGTCGGAGACCCGCAACCGATCCAGCCGGATCTCGCCTAGGTGTTCTGTCCTGAGAGGTTAGGTACGCGGTTGGCGGGTGGTTGGCCGCCGAGTGCGGTGTGGCCGCGGTGGTGATTGTAGGCGTGTAGCCAGGGG